>JAEPOK010000001.1:655966-983949 GCA_017642935.1 Hyphomicrobiales bacterium | reverse complement strand
CGGCCGCAGCCAAGACGACCGTTCCAGGGTTGGCGTTATCTCAAGCCAGAGGATGCGCCCGCCGATCTGGCAAACTTGGCAGGCGAGGGGGCGGAGGCGATCGAGCCGTCGATGCGGCGCGATCTTGTTGAGCTCGGACTGCTCTAGACGGCGATATTGTCAATCAAGCGCGTTTTCCCAAGCCAAGCCGCCGCCAACAACCGCGCATTTGTGAGGTCGGTCATCGGCCCGAGGGTATCCTTGTCGCGCAACGCGAAATAGTCAGGCTTAAATCCTGCCGCTCTGACGTGGGCGAGTGCCGTTCCGACCGCCCGTTCTTCGCCTTCGTCGGCCAGCAAACTGTCGCGACAGGCCTGCAGCGCGCGGTGCAGCTCTGGCGCGCGTTGGCGCTCGTCCGATGAAAGGTAAGCATTACGCGAGGATAGCGCGAGGCCGTCGGATTCTCGGATGGTTGGGCTTGCCTGGATCGAAACGGGTATTTTGAGGTCCTCGACCATGCGTTTGATTACGAGCAACTGTTGATAGTCTTTCTCGCCGAAAACCGCCACGTCGCACATGGCAGCAAGAAGTAACCGACTAACGACGGTTGCCACACCGTGAAAAAAATGCGGGCGGAAATCAGCTTCCAGGCCAAGCGCAGGTCCTTCCATGATGATGCGCGTGGCATCGTTCGGCCCGTAAATCTCATGCGCGTCAGGGACGAAAACAGCGTGCACGCCGGCTTTTTCCAGCGCTGCTAGATCGTCAGCCTCCTGGCGCGGGTAGCGATCGAGATCCTCGTTCGGCCCGAACTGGGTGGGGTTCACAAAGATCGTCGCAATTACTGCATCAGCGCGGTTCGCGGCATCGCCAACAAGGGCTAGATGCCCAGCGTGGAGCGCGCCCATTGTTGGTACAAGGGCGCTGGTCTTGCCAGCGGCCTTGAGCGCGGATTGAATCGCGCGAAGGTCAGAAACGGTGCGACAAACGAGGGTCATGGATGGCTAATCTGTGCTGAAAAGGGCAAGTGCGGCCACGAAACGCAGCCGGTTTGTCCGCCCTATACCCTTCTCAAGCTGCCTTGTGCATCCCAAATGAAGACGCATGACGAAACAAACGCCTACCGTCAAACCTGACACCAAGCCGACAAAGGCCAGCAAAACTGGTTCTGTCGATGCGTTCGTTGCCGCCCTTGGCAGCGCCCCGAAGCCCGGCTCATCCGGTCGATTGCTGTTCGCACTTGATGCCACGCTTAGCCGAGAACGCACATGGGACCGGGCGATGCACATCCAATCGGCGATGTTCCAGGAAGCCAACACGGTCAACGGCTTGGCGATGAAGCTTATCTACTTTCGCGGTTTCAATGAATGCCGCGCCTCGGGATGGCAAACCGACGGCAACTCACTGGCCCGTTTGATGCAAGGCATCGGATGTCTCGGCGGCCAGACGCAAATTGGGCGCGTCCTAAGCTTTGCCCGCAAGGAGATCGCCAAGGCCCCTGTCCCCGCACTGGTCTATATTGGCGATGCCGTCGAGGAGGACGCCGATGCGCTCAGCCAGATGGCCGGTGAACTTGGGCTTCTCGGTTGCAAGCTGTTCATGTTCCACGAAGGGACTGATCGCTTTGCTGGCAGTGTATTCCGCTCGATGGCCAACAACTCCGGTGGTGGTTATTTTCAGTTTGACGAACGTTCAGCCGAAACGTTAGCGCGTCTCTTGCAGGCCGTGGCGCGCTATGCCTCCGGTGGTCGCGCAGCACTTGAGAGTGCGCAAAGCCGGGAAGGGCGTCTTTTGCTGGAGCAGATGCGATGATCTATCTGATCTTTGGGCTGGTCCTCTTGGCACTGTTCCTCCTCGCCGGACGGGCCTTAACAAGGGTTCCGGCCGCCAAGATCGCCCAGCACGCGCGCTTCGGTGGCATTGCATTGCTGGTCGGTCTGGCGGGGTTGTTGCTGCTCACAGGTCGCGTTGGCGCCATGAGCCATGTGTTTGCGCTCGCCAACCATGCCATGCGCAACCGCGCCATGTTTCGTGGGCGACCCAAAGGCTTTGATGATGTCGATGGGGTGTACGGTGCGCAGCGGACGAGCGGTGGTCCGACGGTCAGCACCAAATATCTGGAAATGAAGCTCGATCAAGGAACCGGAGAAATCGCAGGCACCTTTATCGACGGTCCATGGAAGGGCAGGGCGCTTAACGCCTGTTCCCGCGATGAACTCACCAACGCGCTTGGCGCGATGGCCGATGATGGCGAGAGCGTGCGCTTGTTAGAAGCGTACCTGGACCGCACGTTTGCCGGTTGGCGAGAACACCATGACCAAGGGTCGAGTGGCCGGAGCGCCGGCGCGGCGGATACGGGCGGCATGGCTGAAGACGAGGCCTATGAGATCCTGGGGCTTCAGGCGGGCGCCAATGCCGACGCCATTCGTGCGGCGCACCGGCGTTTGATGGCTAACATCCATCCCGACAGAGGCGGATCGACCTACCTTGCGGCCAAGGTCAATCTTGCCAAGGAAGTTTTGCTGAAGTTGCACGGCTGATACTCCTAAAACACAAAAAGCCGAGAAAGATGTGGGCTCGTCCGTTAGCGGTCTGGGCGGACCGCGAGGCAAGCAAAGCTTTGCGCTTCCAAGGCGCTACAGGCAGCCTGTGCGCGGTCTCGGCTGTTGAACCCGCCGAACCTGGCACGCCAAAGGGTCGCGCCGTTGGATTGAATGCTTTGCGTGTAGGGCGTGCGCGCGGTCAGATCGTTCACCCGTCCCCTGGCTTGCACCAACATATTCACAGCGGCCTCTTGGCTCGGTAAAGCGCCGATTTGGATGGTCCATCCATCCACCGGAACGCTGCCGAGCTGCATCCCACCTGGCGCGGACGCGGTCGCAGTTGGCGCTGCAGGGGAATGCGTTGCCACCATGCTTGCCGAAGCTGGTGCGGAAACCGTCGCCACTTCAACGGCGGCCAGCGGTGCGGGCAATGGTTGCGGCGGCGTCGACGCCATCATTGCGTTCGCCGCGGCAAAGGCAACCGCAGGCAGGGCTGCTGGATGCGGCACAGGCGAGGGTGGATTGAACTGCGCACGCGCAACCAGCAGGCGAGCGGTACGTGGACCGGTGGATGCCTGTGGCAGATGCCGAGCAATCAGGTCACGCATATGGGCGTTACGGCTCGCGCCAGTGCGTCCACCCATCACAACAGCAACAATGTGGCGGCCACGATCATTGACCGAGGATAGCAGGTTGAAGCCGGACGCTCGGATGAAGCCGGTTTTGATGCCATCAACGCCGCGCACCGTGCCAAGAAGACGGTTGTGATTGCGGTAGGTGCGGCCAGCATAACGGAAACTGGTGGTCGAGAAGACCTGGTAGCGCTGTGGAAAGCGCTCATAGATCGCACGTCCCATCAAAACCATGTCGTGGGCGGTGGTGCGCTGTTCGCGGTTGGGCAGGCCGGAGGCATTTCGGAACGTTGTGTTGCTCATGCCAATGCGGCGCGCCGTTTCGGTCATGCGCTGGGCAAAGCTCCATTCGGTGCCACCAATATGTTCAGCAACAACCGATGCGGCATCGTTGGCCGATTTCGTGACCAGCGAGAGCATCGCATCGCGGACAGTGATCGTTTGACCCTGACGCAATCCGAGTTCGGAAGGCGGTTGGGATTGGGCATGCGCTGATACGTTCATGCGCGTATCGAGCGAAAGGCGGCCAGCCTCCAGCTCTTCAAACAGAATGTAGAGCGTCATCACTTTTGTCAGCGATGCCGGGAACCGCGGCGCATTGGCATGTCGGGAGAAAAGGACCTCGCCATTGCGCGCGTCAACGACCAGCGCCGCATAACGGGGATTGGCGTTGGCCGAAGAAGGTCCGGAAAACGAACCGAACATGACGCCAACAGCAACAAGCAGTGCAAGCCAAGCCTGCACCAACGATACTCTACGCAACACACTACCACCCATTGGTTTTCCTGCTCAGATACGCGAGCCGGTACGCCCCCAAAGCTTTCTGTCCAGGCAGAACGCGCTTGAACCAAGCTTTGGCGGTCAAACTACGGATTTAAGGGTTTCAGAAGGGTTAAATGCACGGCAGAAATTGCAATTTGTGCAGCGCAACAATTTCGTCTTGACAGCAATGTTGCGATGCACATATATCGTTGTGCGCTGCAAACAAAGGCGGCCCATCTTTTCAGACGATAACCACCTTATGGAGCTAAGGACATGATGACGAATTTCGACGATATCCAGAAGACCGGCAAAGAAAACATGGACTTGGCGATGGCCTCAGTGGCCGCTATGTCCAAAGGCGTTCAGGCGCTGGCCCTGGAAACCCAGGATTATTCCAAGAAAGCCATGGAAACCGGTTCTGCCGCCATGGAAGACCTGCTTGCAGCCAAGTCGCTCGACAAAGCTGTTGAAGTGCAGTCCGATTACATGAAGTCCGCTTACGAAGCGTTCGTTGGCCAGGCAACCAAAGTCAACGAAATGGTCGTCGACCTCGCCAAAGAAACCTACAAGCCTTATGAAGGCATGTTCGCCAAAGTGGCCAAATAAGCTGACGCGGTCGCATTGAGCCGCCGCCGAGTGGGTTCGATGCCGACATATTGAGAGTTGATCGATCATTTGATCGGTCGCGCTCCAACTGTCTCAAGAAGGGCTGGTGCCGCATGGCACCGGCCCTTTCTTTTGTCGCTCATGCACACTGTTTTTGCGCGTCATGGCGTTTGAATATCGCCTGGCTGCCTGCAGCCGAAGACGCTCGCGCAGGCAAGCCACCGTCTGCCCCTTTAAATCTTGCAGGTGGCGCATATTTAATAGGCTGTGCCCGGCAGATTATTGGCCTTGAAGGCACCGCTATTGTGCTTCACCATCCAACCCAATCAGACTGCACCATGGTATTAACGACCGTGATCGCCGAACCGACGCAATTGACCAGCCCGACCATGTCCGACCTGACCAAGACCAACTCCGCGCTGCCCCCCGTGATCCGCATCCCAAAGACAACGCTTTCTAGCGAGGGCGCCGATGGGGGTGATGATGACGATACCGGCAGCGGTACGGCCGTCATCACGCGCACCAAACCCAAGGTCAAACGCCCCAATCTGTACCGGGTATTGCTGCTCAATGATGATTACACACCGATGGAGTTCGTCGTGCACGTGCTTGAGCGGTTCTTTCGCAAGACCCGTGATGAAGCGACCCAGATCATGCTGCATGTCCATCAGAACGGTGTGGGCGAATGCGGCGTCTACACCTACGAAGTGGCGGAGACCAAAGTGACTCAAGTCATGGATTTCGCCCGACAGAATCAGCACCCTTTGCAATGCGTTATGGAAAAAAAGTGAGAGCCGCCTGTGCCAACCTTTTCCCGTAGTCTTGAAAAAGCCCTGCATCGCGCCTTAGCCGGCGCCAATGAGCGCAGTCATGAATATGCAACGCTGGAGCACCTGCTTCTGGCGCTCATGGACGATGAGGACGCGCTCGGCGTCATGCAGGCCTGCAGCGTTGACGTAGCCGCGCTCCGCGATGCTGTTGCCGACTATGTCGATCACGAACTGGTCGACCTCACCGCCGAAAACGGCGAAGAGGCCAAACCAACCGCTGGGTTTCAGCGCGTTATTCAACGCGCGGTGATCCACGTACAGTCTTCCGGCCGTGATGAAGTGACCGGCGCCAACGTTCTGGTTGCCATCTTTGCCGAACGTGAAAGCCACGCCGCCTACTTCCTGCAAGAGCAGGACATGACCCGTTATGACGCGGTTAATTACATCTCGCACGGCATCGCCAAGCGTCCGGGTGCGAGCGAACCGCGCACGCCGCGCGGCGCCGATGAAGAAGTGGGCGAGGGTGAAGGTCGCGAAGCGAAGAAAAACGAAGCGCTGGAAGCCTATTGCGTCAATCTCAACGAGAAAGCCAAGGACGGTAAGATTGATCCGCTGATCGGTCGCGGCAAAGAGATTCAGCGCACCGTGCAAGTGCTCTGCCGTCGTCAGAAGAACAATCCGCTGCTTGTTGGTGACCCAGGTGTTGGTAAAACGGCCATCGCCGAAGGCTTGGCCAAACGCATCGTGGACGGTGACGTGCCACAGGTGCTCGCCGATGCGACCGTGTTCTCACTCGATATGGGCGTGTTGCTCGCCGGCACGCGCTATCGCGGCGATTTCGAGGAACGTCTGAAGCAGGTCGTCAAGGAAATCGAAGCCTATGACGGCGCGATCATGTTCATCGATGAAATTCACACCGTGATCGGCGCCGGCGCGACCTCCGGTGGCGCCATGGATGCCTCGAACCTGCTCAAACCCGCACTTGCCGCCGGCACGCTGCGCTGCATTGGCTCGACGACCTACAAGGAATACCGCCAGTTCTTCGAGAAGGACCGGGCGCTCGTTCGCCGATTCCAGAAGATCGATGTCACCGAGCCAAGTGTGCCGGACGCCATCGAGATCCTGAAGGGCCTGAAGCCCTATTTCGAGGACTATCACAAGGTTCGCTACACCCATGATGCCATCAAGACGGCCGTTGAATTGTCGGCGCGTTACATCAATGACCGCAAACTGCCGGACAAAGCCATCGACGTGATCGATGAGACCGGTGCCTCGCAGCAATTGGTGCCCGAAAACCGGCGCCGTAAAACCATCGGTGTCAAAGAAGTGGAGAACGCCATTGCTTTGATGGCGCGTATCCCACCCAAGAACGTTACAAAAGACGATGCCGAAACCATCAAAGGGCTTGAGACCAACCTGCGTCGGGTGGTCTTCGGTCAGGATGATGCAATCACTGCGTTATCCGCCGCCATCAAGCTGTCCCGTGCGGGTCTTCGTGAGCCAGAAAAGCCGATTGGCAACTATTTGTTCTCCGGCCCGACCGGTGTCGGCAAGACCGAGGTCGCCAAGCAACTCGCCAATCTGCTTGGCGTGGAACTGCTGCGGTTCGATATGTCGGAGTATATGGAGCGGCACGCCGTTTCACGGCTGATCGGCGCGCCTCCTGGCTATGTCGGCTTCGACCAAGGTGGCTTGCTGACCGATGGTGTCGACCAGCACCCTTATTGCGTGCTCCTGCTTGATGAGATCGAAAAGGCCCATCCGGACCTCTTTAACGTGCTCTTGCAGGTCATGGATCACGGCAAGCTGACCGACTCCAATGGTAAGGAAGTCGATTTCCGCAATGTGATCATCATCATGACCACAAATGCGGGCGCGCAGGACATGGCCAAACCGGCGATTGGCTTCAAATCGGCGCGCCGTGAAGGCGAGGACATGGAGGCGATCAACCGCCTGTTCGCGCCGGAATTCCGCAACCGCTTGGATGCGATCATCCAGTTCGGGCATTTGCCGCAAGAGGTTGTCTTCCGTGTGGTCGACAAATTCGTGCTGCAGCTGGAAACGCAGCTCTCTGATCGCAACGTGGTCATCGAGCTGACCGACAAGGCACGCGAATGGCTGGCCATTGAGGGCTATGATGAGCATATGGGCGCGCGGCCATTGGGACGCGTGATCCAGGAGCATATCAAGAAGCCACTGGCTGATCAGGTTCTCTTTGGAAACTTGGTCAAAGGCGGGACGGTGCGGGTCGATCTCGATCAGAACGAGAAAGGCAAAACCGTTGGATTGAAACTGGAAACGGTCGCCGAACCGGTGAAGCCTAAGCCCGATCCGGTTCCGTCCAAAGCCAAACGCAAGGCACCGGCGAAGAAGAAGACGGTGGCCAAGGCGACCGCCACCAAAGCCCCAACGGGCAAAGCCTCTGGGCGCAAAAAGCCCGGCTCAAGCGGCGGCCGCGGCGCAGTGCCCAAGGTGCCGTTGAAGACTTAGTTGGAAAAAGGCCGGGCAATTGTCCGGCCTTTTTGCTTAGGGAGGAAATCTTGAAGCCAGAAGCCATCAACCTGGCGGCCAAGCTCAGCCAGTTTTCTGACCAATGGTCACCAAAGATCGTCGGTCAGTTCAACGACAACGACATCATGGTGGTCAAAGTGCAGGGCGAGTTCGTCTGGCACGACCATCCCGACACCGACGATTTCTTTCTGGTTCTCGATGGCGAAGTGCGGATCGAAACCGAGGATGGCAATGTCACACTTGGGCCTGGTGAGCTCTACGTTGTTCCGAAGGGCAAAAAGCACCGTCCGGTCGCCGATCGCGAAGCCCACCTCTTGCTCATTGAACCGCGCGGCACGCCCAACACCGGCGATGAGACCACCGCCGTCATCAAAGAGACGATCTAGAAATCATCCCGGTCAGCCGAGAATGGCGCGATACTTTTCAGCCTGGCTGGCCAGCATCGCCTGGTCGGCCATCTCGCCAGTATGCGGCTTCAGCGGCACGCCGGTGTGCCGCGGGATCACATGCACGTGCAGGTGAAACACCGACTGGCCACCGGCCGCCTCATTGAATTGCTGGATCGTAATCCCGTCGGCCTCAAAGGCCTGATTAGCGGCCTGCGCCACCTTCTGTACCGCCTCGAACAGCGCAGCCAACGTGGCTGGATCGGCGTCGAGCAAGTTGCGTGATGGCGCCTTTGGAATCACCAGCGCATGCCCCTCCGCCTGCGGCATGACATCCATGATAGCCAGAACCTGGTCATTCTCCAGAATCGTATGACTTGGAATCTCCCCCTGCAAAATCTTGGCGAAGATGTTCTGCGGATCATAGTCAGTCATGGCAGGGTCCTTGGCGACAGTCTTGGAGGCGTGATCAAGCTTTGCGGAAAGGGGTGCGCTGTTCAAGATATTGCGCGTCGAACATCACCTGCTCACGCTCGCCAGCCAGATAATCCGAAACGGCGCGGCGAAAGCTCTCATTGGGAATGTAGTGCATGCTCGTTGTGATCGCCGGAATATACCCGCGCGCTAGCTTGTGCGCACCTTGGGCTCCGGCTTCGACGCGGTCGAGCTTGTTTGCGATCGCATAGTCGATGGCCTGATAATAACAGACCTCAAAGTGCAGAAACGGATGATGCTCCGTGCAACCCCAGTTGCGCCCATAAAGCGCGTCGGCACCTTTGAAATTGAGCGCGCCGGCGACATACCGTCCCCCGCGTTTGGCCATGATCAGCACGATGTCCTCGGCCATACGCTCGCCGATCAGCGAGAAGAACGAACGCGTCAGATAGGGTTGACCCCATTTGCGCGCGCCGGTGTCCTGGTAAAAAACGAAGAACGCGTCCCAATGCTCTTCCTTTAAATCGCTTCCGGAAATCCACGCGATTTCGATGTCATTGGCCAGCGCGTCGCGGCGCTCCTTGCGAATTTGCTTGCGCTTGCGCGATGCCAACGCCGCCTCAAAGTTTGAAAACCCTGCATAGTCTTCATTGTACCAATGGAACTGCTGGTCGTGGCGGGTGAGAAAATCATGCGCCTCAAGAAGCTGTGCCTCCTCGTCGCTGACGAATGTGATGTGCGCTGAGGATAGGCCGAGCTTGTCGACGACCGCCTTGGCACCTTCGGCCAGCAGAGCCTGAGAGCCGGTTTCTTCCCCACGCGTGAGCAGTTTTGGGGCGCTGGCCGGCGTGAACGGAATGCTTGATTGCAGTTTGGGATAGTATCGCCCGCCGGCCCGCTCATAGGCGTCGGCCCAAGCATGGTCGAAGACATATTCGCCATAGCTGTGCATCTTCAAATAAGCGGGTAGGGCGGCTTCGACGATGCCGTCGGAATCGCGAAGGATAACGTGCGAGCCGATCCATCCGGTTTCCGGTTCCGCCGAACCGGAATCTTCCAAGGCTGACAAAAATGCGTGAGAAACGAAAGGGTTGTACGCCACACCAGAGGTGCGCGAGGCGCCTTCTAACGCATCCCAAGCGTCTTTGGGCATGTCGCCAATGCTTTCAACCGTCTCAAGCGTGCGCGCACCGTCCTGGCCGGTGTCCGGTTCACTCATGGCGCAAGCTCATGCGGGTCGAAACCCTCAAAGGTGATGGCATCAACATAGCGGCTGACCCGTTTGGCGGCGGCGGCGTTTTTTACGGTCCAGCACAGCAGCGCCTTGCGTCCGAGCCACTTGGCGAGCAGTGGAGAGACAGCCGGCAAATGGTCGTGATTGTAGGATACAAAATCGCACCAAAGCGCTGGCCGGTGCAGTAAAGCGCCCTGAACAAAACTCTGCCATCGCGATAAATGCACCCAATGCTCATACCCCATGCTTGCCGAAACAATGCCCAGCGGACGACCGAGCCTGTGGGTACGCAGGCGGGCAACAAGCGCTGGATCGAACGACATCAGAGCCAGCGGGCCGGGATAAGCGTTCGTCGCGCCAGCAACTGCATCGGCAAGACCCAACTGTCCGTCAAAATTGCTCTTGAGCTCCACCAGCAGCGGCGTTCGCCCATCCACATGGGCCAGCACTTTGGCGAGCGACGGAATCGTCGTCCCCGACCCGGTCACTGGGATAGCTTCCAAAGCCTCACGTGTATGATCGCGCACATCACCTTTTTCCGCTGTCAAACGGCCCAAAGTATGGTCATGAAAGACCACCACATCTCCATCGGCCGTCGGCTGCACATCCAACTCGATGGCAAAGCCACGCTCAATCGCTGCCTCAAACGCCGGTATCGTGTTCTCGACAAGGCCATGGCTTCTGTCGTGCAGGCCGCGATGCGCCGCGGGACGAGCGGTCAACCAAAGGGGAGTGTTCGGCATTGGGTGCTAAGAGACCAGCGTCTTAAACGGACCGCAAAGGCCGGCCAGATTAACGCCAAAACCGGCAAATCGTTGCTCGAAACGCATGGGACGTGTATCTCAAAATTGATGTGAACTTGACCGGCCACGGGACCTGACCACCTCTTGCAGCCTTATCATCTAAAGACGCGCGAGCGAACGTCCAGTGGCTTCGGCCAGCGGCGCAACGGTTTTTTGCTGTTCAGCAGTCTGCTGTCCCTATCTGCCGTTTTTACGGCGTCGACCGCTGAGGCTTCGGATGGTTTCGACTTGCTTTCCCATCGCGCGGTTTATGAACTGACGCTGATCGACAGCGAGCGCGATTCGGGCATCGATTTTGCCTCCGGTCTCTTCATTTTTGAGGTGACCGGGGCTGGGTGCACCGGCTGGACGATGGCCAGCGACATGATCCTGTCCATCGAGGGGCGCAGCGGCAACACGATCCGTACACAGACCAGTTACCGTGCCTTTGAAGATGGCGCCGGCCAGGTATTTACCTTTCAGACCAACACCGAGACCAATGAAGAAGAACCGATCTCGGTGACCGGTGCCGCAGAGCGCGAGCCGCAAGGCAATCTGACGATCCGCCGGTTTGCTGAGGAAGAAACAACTACCGCGGCCATGGCGGAGACACTGTTTCCTAACCAACTGACCGAGGCAGTCATGCGCGCCGCCTTGGCCGAGGAGCATTTGGTTTTCACGTCGGTTTTTGATGGCAGCCACGAAACCGGGCTTGCCCAGCCCGTCACGGCGATCATCGGCGAGGCAGGAGCGCCAACCGTTGTCGGTCCTGTGCGCGCCAACGCGGATGGTGATAGGCAGATCGACGAGGATCAAGGCGATCGTCCGGAAAGCTGGGGTGATTTTCCTGCGCCGACGCGCGCTTGGCCCGTGACGTTGAGCTATTTCGATCCCGTTGAACCCGATTCCGGACCAAGTTTCGTCGTGTCCTACTCGCTGGATACCAATGGCGTGTCGGACCAATTGATCCTCGACTATGGATCGTTCTCGCTTCGCGGTGTGCTTGCCGACTTCGAAGCGTTTCGCCCATCAGCCTGCGTCGAGTGATGGTCTTTGCTCTGCCGTGAAGCCGAATGATCGGCCTGCTTGGGCGCGGACTGTCCAAACACCAAACCAACACCAACCGCATCGTCGCCGAACCGCGCGCGTAAGGAATCCATAGCCTTTTCAGCCTCGGTGCGGCGTTGCGCATCGGCATCAGCCAGATCGCGATCATCGGCATCCTCGGCGTCCATGAGCTCCGAGACGCCCACGCCCAGAAGACGAAACCGCGTGCCATCTACCACACCCTGAAGCATGGGCTCGACCGTGCGAAAAATACGATCCGCACTTTGCGTCGGCGTTGGCAAGCTGTGCGAGCGCGTCAGCGTCTTGAACGCCGCGGTCTTGATCTTCAGCGTGACCGTCCGGCCGCTGAAGTGCTTGGCTTTCAATTGTTTGGCAACCCGTTCGCTGGCGCCACGCGCAATCACCCGTAGCGCATCAAGGTCAACGATGTCCTCGTTGAACGTCCGTTCGGAAGAAACGCTCTTACGTTCGCGGTCCGGTCGAACAGGACGCGGATCGATGCCGGACGCCAGGTCGTGCAGCCGCGCCCCATGCTCGCCGAAACTGCGCCATAAACGTTCCGGCTCGGCAGCCTGAAGATCGGCGAGGGTCGCATAACCCTTCTTTTCAAGACTTCGCGCCATAGCCGCGCCAACGCCAAAAAGCGCGCGCACCGGCATGGGTGCGAGAAGGTCGAGGGTTTCAGCGCGGCCAATGACCGCAAAACCACGCGGCTTGTCCATGTCGGAGGCCATCTTGGCCATCGATTTGTTGTGCGAGAGGCCGACCGAGACGGTTACGCCGATATCCTCCTCGATGCTTTTGGCAAAACGCAACAGGGTGAGCGCGGGCGAACCGTCATGCAGGCGTTCCGTGCCGGTGAGATCAAGAAACGCCTCATCAATCGACAAGGGTTCGACCAGCGGGGTTAGCGCCAACATGTGCTGGCGAATTTCTTGGCCAACCTCAACATAGCGTTTCATGTTGGGCTTCACGATCACCGCATCCGGGCAGAGTTTGCGGGCGGTGAACATGGGCATCGCCGAGTGCACACCATGGATACGGGCGATGTAACAGCAGGTGGAAACGACGCCGCGCTGGCCGCCGCCAACAATGACCGGCTTGTCGCGCAGATCAGGATTGTCGAGCTTTTCCACTGCCGCAAAAAAGGCATCGCAGTCGATATGCGCGATGGATAGGCTTTCAAGCTCGTCATGAACAAGCATCCGCGGTGACCCACAGGCCGGGCAGCGCTTGGGAAGGTCGGCGCGTGTCTTGCCCTGCGCCTGCGCGAGACAGTCACGGCAATAGCCGGTGATCACGGCCAAAGGTCGCCAGCGGATCCAGCCTGCGCTTGGCGCGCGACAGAGGCCGGTTCAAGACCGCTTTCCTCGCAAAAAGCCAGCAACAGCGGTTCATTGGCCATAACGTAGTCGAACAACCCATCCTGAAAGCCGGAATCGCTAACGCGCGCGCGCAGTTCAGCGGGCGCAACACCGGACAGCGCGAAAAATCGCTCCATATCTTCGGGGCGCCCACCCAAAAACACCAGCAACTGCAGGACTATAGTTTCGCGGTCAGCCTTCATTAACGCTGCCTATTGTTTGTCCCAATTGGGACCCGATTTACCCAGGGTCGAGCAGCCTTCATGTGCCGACCTTTGCTTTTTCTTCAAGTTTGAACGGCATAACAAACGTAAAGGCAACCGCGCCTGATGCCCCTTGGATTCGCTTTTGGGGCAAACCCTGGTGCCGGTTTGCCGATCCGGAGCAATAGAATGAGCAAGACGATCCTCATCGTGGAGGACAATGAGCTGAACATGAAGCTGTTCAGCGACCTTCTGGAAGCCAAAGGCTACGCCACCGTGAAAACCGGCAATGGCATGGATGCCATGGAGCTTGCACGTACGCACCGTCCGGATCTCATTTTAATGGACATCCAATTGCCGGAAGTTTCTGGCCTCGATGTGACGCGCTGGCTGAAGGAAGATGATGATCTTCGCCACATTCCCGTTATCGCGGTCACCGCATTTGCCATGAAGGGCGATGAAGAACGCATCCGTTCCGGCGGTTGTGAAGCTTACATCTCCAAACCCATTTCCGTGTCGGGCTTTCTCGACACAATCCGCACATTTGTGGGCGAAGCATAAGGACTTACCATGACCGCGCGCGTACTCGTCGTCGATGACATTGTCGCCAACGTCAAACTTCTAGAAGCCCGTCTGAAGGCGGAGTATTTTGAAGTTCTGACCGCCACCAGCGGCTTCGAGGCGCTTGATATCGCCGGCAGTTCTGATTGCGATATCATCATTCTCGACGTCATGATGCCGGGGCTTGATGGCTTTGAAACCTGTCGTCGCTTGAAGGCCGATCCGAAGACTGCGCACATTCCGGTCGTCATGGTGACTGCGCTTGATCAGCCAAGCGACCGCGTGACCGGCCTGGAAGCGGGCGCCGATGATTTCCTCACCAAGCCAATCAAAGATGTGGCGCTGCTGACGCGGGTGAAGAACCTGGTCCGGGTGAAACGGCTGATCGATGAACTGCGTGGGCGTGCATCGACCCGCGATGCCATGGGGCAGCCTGCCGCCGCGCCCGTCGATGATTCGGCAATAACGGGCAAAATTCTCCTGGTTGACGATCGCCCCAGTTCCTATGAGCGGCTGAAGACGACGCTCTCCAAGCGGTTTGACGTGAATGTTCACACCGATCCAGAATCAGCGCTCTTCCATATCGCCGACGAAGCTTACGACCTCATCGTCGTCAGCCTGTCGCTGCGTGATTATGATGGCCTGCGCCTTTGCTCGCAGCTCCAGAATCTGGAGAAAACACGCGCTCTGCCGATCGTGATCATATCCGAGCCGGAAAATGACGCCAAAGTCCTGCGCGGCCTCGACATGGGCGTTAGCGATTATCTGGTCCGGCCAATCGATGCCAACGAGTTGATGGCGCGTGTGGTGACCCAATTGCGCCGCAAGCTTTATGCCGACCAATTGCGCGAGAGTGTTGAACAGACGATGGAAATGGCGATCATGGATGGCCTAACCGGTCTCCACAATCGGCGCTATTTCGACACCCATTTTCGGGCTTTGACCCATCAGGCGGCATCGCGTGGCAAAACCTTGTCGTTGGTGCTCACTGACATCGATTTCTTCAAATCGATCAACGATACCCACGGTCATGATGTGGGAGATGAAGTCTTGCGCGAGTTTGGCGATCGCATCCGTAAATCGGTACGCGGCGCGGACCTTGCCTGCCGCTATGGCGGCGAAGAGTTTGTGTTGATCTTGCCCGATTCCGATCAAGACGCGGCGGCTGCCATTGCAGAACGCTTGCGTGCGCGCATGGACCATGACCCCATCCCGGTTGCAGGTGGTCAAAAACAACTCACCATCACGATCTCGCTCGGCGTTGCAACAATTCAGGGGCCGGAAGACACCGCTGAAGCCATTTTGAAGCGTGCCGATGAAGCGCTTTACAAGGCCAAACGTGACGGTCGAAACCGGGTCATGCTTGCCGCTTAACCTTACCGGCCAGCTTTAACCACAACAGGCAAGGTTAATCCTACAAATCTGGGCGCCAGAGCCCCATTAACCGCGTATTCGCTTGCGCTAAAGCACTGATTTGCGGCTTAAATTCCTTACCGCCTCGTGCGGGTCCCACTTGCGTTTCGGGTCCGCCGCACACCCCGGAACGTTGGGATGGCTGGTGCCCATCTCCACCTTTTGGCCTCCTCAAGCCTGGAGCACGGCACCAGCCGCTCGCGGTCTTTTCTCCAAACACAAAGCCAAAAAAAGCGCGCTCCCGAACGAGAGCGCGCTGCGATCAAGCGACGTCGACGCGTCGGTTATTTGATCTTCGCTTCCTTGAACTCAACATGCTTGCGCGCGATCGGATCATATTTGCGCACAACCATCTTCTCGGTCATGGTGCGGGAATTCTTCTTGGCCACATAATAGTAGCCGGTGTCGGCTGTCGAAACGAGCCGGATTTTGATGGTCGTGGCTTTTGCCATGCGAAGGGCCTCGATAGTCAATCGGTAAAAGGGTGCCGACCGTCAGACGCGCTGACCACCAATGGGCATAGGTCGGAGGATGCGGTGCTATCGAGCCAAACGGCTTTTTTGTCAAGGGCCGGTGGCCGTGTCGTTCTTGGTTTGCGCGGCTCTCAGATCCCGCGATCGCAGTGGTGGCAATCCCTTCCAGCGCTTGGGTCGGCGGTCGGCTACGAGAAGTCGCGATTGCTCGGTCACATCCTCTTGCAGCCCATGGTTGAGCACGGCCTGCGTCACATGGTGCAGGGGCTGATCAGCCAACGAAGGCGCGGCAAACCACCCTGGCTGCAGAAGCTCACCATCACCAGAACCGGTGGGCATTGGTGGCACCTCTGTTGCCTTGACCTTAGCCAGGAAGAAGCGTGTGTCGTACCGGATAGGTAGGTGCGGCGGTGTGATGGCGCGAGCGATGTAAATGAGGCTGCCGTCCAGATGGCCTGCCAGTGCCAATCCGGTTTCTTCCAAACATTCGCGCAGCGCAGCTTGGGCAAACGATGATCCAGCTATGCCTGCCACCTCCGCATCAAGCACGCGCGCGCAAGCTGCCGTCAGGCGGTCCTTTGTTTCGTCAAGCCGGTCACGGGGTTCGACCCGCCCTCCGGGAAAAACCAGAAAACCTGGCATGAACTTGAGCGAGGCATGGCGGCGGCCCATGAAGATGTGCGGCACGCCTTTGCTATCCTGCCAGAGGGCAAGAATGCTCGCCGCTGGCCTCGGCCGCGCCGCACGCTGGACACCTGCATCGCCAACCAACTTTACCTGCCCTTGGCCTTGCGAACGGCCTTGCGGGCATGGGAGGCTGGTGACTGGCTGCGCTTGCGGGCCGTTCCAGGAACCTTGCGGCCACCCTTAGCTCCCTTGGAGGACCCCTTGGCGCCTTTTCCGGCACGACCGCCACGGCTCACTGGTTTCCCGCTCTTACCCTCGCTCAGCATCTCAAAGCGAAGGGCACCGGCAAGCGGCGCCACCTCAACCAAGCGTACCTCAACCGCATCGCCCAATTGAAAGGTAATCCCGGTGGCTGACCCAACAAGCCGCTGATGGGCCTCGTCGAACGAAAAATAGTCCGCGCCCAATTGAGAAACCGGCACAAACCCGTCGGCGCCTGTTTCCGCCAAACGCACAAACAATCCGGCGCCTACAACGCCGGTGATCCGGCCGTCAAAGCGTGCGCCAACTTTGTCGGCAAGAAACGCTGCGACCAGTCGATCGGTCGTTTCTCGCTCGGCCAACATAGCCCGACGCTCCGTACCCGACAGATGATCGCCAAGACGGGAAAGAACCTCATGGTCGGCCGCCAAAGCATCGTCCTCGCCCAGCCCGTAAGCCTTGAGCAACGCGCGGTGCGCGAGCAAGTCGGCATAGCGGCGGATCGGCGACGTAAAGTGGGCGTAGCGCGACAGATTAAGCCCGAAATGGCCGATATTATCCGGGGTGTACTCTGCTTGCGCCTGGCTGCGCAGCACCATCTCATTGATCAGCTGTTCGCTTGGCTCGCCCTCGGCACGTGCCAGGATTTTGTTGAAATCGGCAGGCTTCAGCGAGCTTTGGCTGGCGATCGAGATGTTGAGGCTTTTTAGGAACGCCCGCAGGCCTTCGAACTTTGCCGCGCCCGGTGCGTCGTGCACGCGATAAAGACACGGCGTTTTCTTCGCTTCGAGCAGTTCAGCCGCCGCCACATTGGCCTGGATCATAAACTCTTCGATGAGCTTGTGAGCATCCAACCGCTCAGGTACGCGCACACCTGTGACCTTTCCGTCACCGTCGAGCACAAGCTTGCGCTCGGGCAGATCAAGATGCAGAGGCGCGCGTCGTTCGCGGGCCTGATGGATCACGCGATAGGCCGCCCAAAGCGGCTTGAGAACCTGTTCGGCGATATCAGGCGGGCAGGGGATGATGCCTTCAGGCGGCTCGGTTCCATCGATCGCAGCCTGCGCGGCTTCATAGGCAAGGCCGGCATGCAATTTGATCCAGACCCTGTGAAGCGAATGCTTGCGCTTCGTTCCGTCCTTGGAAAAGACCATGCGGATGGCAAGCGCAGGGCGATCCTCACCCTCATGCAGCGAACAAAGATCGGTCGAGAGCCGTTCGGGCAACATCGGGATGACGCGGTCGGGGAAATAAACTGAATTGCCACGCAAGCGCGCCTCGCGGTCAATCAAGGAGTGCGGGCGCACATAGTAAGCGACATCGGCAATCGCGACTGTGACAACGAACCCACCTTCATTGTTTGGGTCCTCGTCCGGCGCGGCATGGACAGCATCATCGTGATCCTTGGCATCAGCCGGATCGATTGTGATCAGCGGCAGGTCACGCCAATCTTCGCGCGAGCCTTTTTTCGCCGCGGCCAGGGCTTCTGCATGGGCGAGGACATCGGGGGGGAAGACATCGGGCAGGCCTTGGCGCAGCACAGCAATCTGGCTAATCGCGCGTTCGGTGCCGAGCTGACCAAAGACCTCTTCCACCTTGCCGTTAGGCGATCGACCTCGTCCGCGACCGGGCAAGCGAATTGCTGCCACCAAATCTCCGTCTTCGGCCTCGCCAAGATCGTGTGTGTCGACTTGAAGCACGTCGGCCTTACGCTCAACCGGCTCGATATACGCGCTTCCGCGCGAGGGTATACGCACCACGCCATAGTGGCGCACGTCGCCGCGCCCAATGGCTTTGATGAGATGGACCCGGCCGGGCGTCTCGCCATCGGCGGCGTCAATCAACCGTACAAGCAGAACATCACCGACGCCAGGTGGCGACTGGGTTGAGCTCGCGCGACGGGCGGATTTCTTTTCCACCAGCACAAACTGGTCCGGATCGCGCTCGCCATCCAATTGAATGCGCGGAACGACGATCAAGTCACCTTCATCGTCAACCGAGACCACTTGGGCTGGAAACACTGGCGGCAAAGCGTCCGCGCGGCGGAAACTGTTGCCATCTTTGGTGATCACGCCCTGATCCTTCAACGCCTTCAGGCGCTGTTTCAGGGCGATGCGGTCAGCACCTTTGATACCGAAGGCGCGTGCAACCTCGCGCTTGCCGGTTTGGCCGGGATTGTTGCTCAAAAACTCCAGCAATGCCTCGTCGGAGGGGAGCCCGCTCATTCCGCGCTGGCTGCTTTCTTCGCTGGCTTTTTCGCCGTCGCTTTCTTGGCGGTGGTTTTCTTCTTGGTTGGCGCTTTCTTTTTGGCCGCCGGTTTTTTGCCTGCCTTGGCGGCGCGCGCGGCGATCAGCTCGATGGCTTGCTCCATCGTCACGTCTTCAGGCTTGGTGTCCTTGGGGATCGTGGCGTTGATCTTGCCGTGCTTCACATAAGGCCCGTAACGGCCGGAATGCACCGTGACTGCACCACCTTCGGGGTGATCGCCGAGCGTTTTGAGCGCCTGCGGCGCACTACGGCCACGCCCACCGCCACCGGCGGCTTTTTCTGCCAAGACTGTGACAGCGCGGTTGAGACCAACCTCGAAGACTTCATCAACGGAGTCCAGATTGGCGTACATGCCCTCGTGCAGCACGAAGGGACCGTAGCGACCAATGCCAGCGACAATGTCCTTGCCAGATTCCGGGTGTGCACCGACCAAGCGGGGCAGGGAGAGCAGCCTCAAGGCCTTTTCAAGGTCCATAGCGCCGCGATCCCACCCTTTGGGCAGGCTGGCGCGTTTGGGCTTGGGCGCTTCGCCAAGCTGTACATAGGGGCCGAATCGACCGTCACGCAGTGTAATCTGCTCGCCGGTCTCAGTGTCCTCGCCGAGCACAATCGGACCCGACTGAGCCTCACCATCATTGTCGTTGGCGGCCAACTGGCGGGTGTAATTGCACTCAGGATAGTTGGAGCAACCGATGAAGGCGCCGTAGCGGGATATCTTCAGTGACAGCTGGCCATCTTCGCAGGCCGGGCATTTGCGTGGGTCTGATCCATCGCCCTTATCGGGGAAAATGTGCGGCCCGAGCAGATCGTTGAGTGCGTCGATCACCTGCGTGATACGAAGTTCGGAGATCTCGTCCACAGAGGCTGAAAAGGCCGTCCAGAAAGCGCGCAGAACATCGCGCCAGTCGCGCTCGCCGGCGGAGATTTTGTCCAATTCCTCTTCCAGAGATGCGGTGAAATCATACTCCACGTAGCGCTTGAAAAAGGCTTCCAAAAACGCTGTGACAAGCCGGCCTTTGTCCTTTGCAAAGATGCGCCGTTTCTCGACTTCAATGTAATCGCGATCCTGAAGCACAGCGAGGGTCGCCGCGTAGGTGGACGGGCGGCCGATGCCCAGCTCTTCCATCCGTTTCACCAGGCTTGCCTCGGAAAAGCGGGCGGGCGGCTCAGTGAACTTTTCGATCGCCTCGATTGTCTCATGGGTAATCTTGTCGCGTTCGGTGATCGCCGGCAGACGCTTATCGTCATCATCCTTTGACGAGGTGCCGACGTCATAAGCGGCCAAAAACCCATCAAAGGTGATCACCGAACCGCTGGCGCGCAACTCGGCGGTATGACCGCCTTGGGAGGCGACCAAATCAACGCTGGTGCGTTCAGAGACCGATGCCGCCATCTGGCTTGCCATCGTGCGCGCCCAGATCAAGCGGTAGAGCTTGGCCTGATCGGCATCCAGATAGCGCGAAACGTCCTCGGGCGTGCGCGAAAGCTCGGTTGGCCGAATAGCCTCGTGCGCTTCCTGGGCGTTCTTGGCTTTTGAGGAGTAAAGACGCGGCGAGTCCGGCAGATACTTGGCGCCAAATTTCTCGCCAATCAACTTACGCGTCGACCGAATGGCTTCAGGGGCCATCTGAACACCGTCGGTCCGCATATAGGTGATCAGACCAACGGTCTCGCCATTGATCTCCGTGCCCTCATAGAGGCGCTGGGCAATCCGCATGGTCACGCTCGGCGACATACCAAGGCGCGAGGAGGCATCCTGCTGCAATGTGGACGTCGTGAACGGCGCATAGGGGTTGCGGCGCACAGGCTTGGCTTCGACCTTGGCGACCGAGATATCGGCCTGCTCAAGCATGCTCTTGATCGAGCCAGCCAGGTTGGCATCTGTCAGATCGTGCCGACCGTATTTGGTGCCGTCATAGGATGCCAGACGCGCCTCAAAAGGCGCGTTGCTACCGTTTTTGAGGTGCGCAGTGATCGTCCAATAGGCCTTCGGAACGAAGGCTTCGATCTCGGTTTCGCGTTCCGTCACAAGTCGCAGCGCAACCGATTGGACACGACCAGCCGAGCGTGAACCGGGGAGCTTGCGCCAGAGCACGGGAGAAAGCGTAAAGCCGACCAGATAATCCAGCGCGCGCCGCGCCAGATAGGCATCGACAAGCGGGCCATCGATCGCACGTGGGTTTTCCATCGCCTCAAGCACGGCGCTCTTGGTGATGGCGTTGAACACAACCCGTTCCACCGGCTTGTCCTTCAGAACCTTCTTGGCTTTGAGAATTTCCAAGACGTGCCAGGAGATCGCTTCACCTTCCCGGTCAGGGTCAGTGGCCAGGATAACACGGTCAGCCTCTTTCACGCTGCGCGCGATATCGTTGATCGTCTTTGATTTGCCGGCATCGTTTTGCCAGCGCATGGCAAAATCATCCTCCGGATCCACCGATCCGTCCTTGGACGGCAGGTCGCGCACGTGGCCCATCGATGCCAGAACTTTGTAGTTCGGCCCAAGATATTTGTTGATGGTTTTCGCCTTAGCAGGCGATTCCACAATGACGAGATCCATGTGGTGGCTTCACTCTCACGCAAGAAGGTAGATGATGGTTTCAGCGCTGTTGGATAGCGCCGGGCGGCCGGACGAACCGACGTCGCGATTGGCTGGAACATGAGTATGGGGCTTGCACTTGTCAAACGGCATTCGTCAAGCAGGACGTCGACAACCCGTCACTGAGTGCTAATGCCGAGCCAGTGCGCGAAGACAGAGCAAGAAACGAAAAGAGATCGCTATAAGTGAAGATATACAACTTGAACGTGTATATTTAGCTGTTAGAATACGAAAACTACAACCAGTGAATGGTAATTCCGCAAATGCCCCATGGGCGCTTAGGAAAGGGTAGTTGGTGCGAAATCCTAACGACAGGCCCAACATTTACGACAGTGACGATGGGCGCGATCAAGAGAAAAACGAAGAACAGGAGACAACCAGTCTTCTTTCTTTTCCGTTACGGCTTGTGCGCACAGAAGATGACACCGCAACCATGGACAACACCGCCAAGTCTCATGACGTAGCCGAATACATCGCCGAAATGCTGCAACCACTCGAATCCCTTGCCCAGCAAAACCGGCTTGATGTGTTGGGTCTCATGATCGCCATGGCGCGTGAACAGGCCAATGATGACATTCGCGAGCGTGACCGCTGTCGCTAGGCTGGCACTTTGGCACGGATCCCTAGGGCGAGGCGTAATTATCGCCAGCTTTCTCAGGGCTCCAGGCAAAACGGTCGCCGGCCGATCGAACAATCCGGCCGACAAGTTCATTCTCCACGAGCCAAACGCGCACCTGCGCCGTCGGAAGACCCGTCGATTCAATCAACACATCCGCTGTAATCGGCGAAAACCCCATGGCCTGCTCAATGGCCTGCTGACCTTCGGCATCAACCGGCTCATACTCCGCTCGCAGTTCCTTATCCTCACGCAGAAGCGGCAATTGGTCGCCCGATGACTGTGATTGGACGCTGGGCGGTTCCCACTTGGCCGGCTGCGACAAGAGTGGCCCGATTTCTTCCAAGACATCATCAGCGTTGGTCACAAGCGTCGCGCCGTCGCGAATAAGGCTGTTCGGCCCGTCACTGCGTGGATCAAGTGGAAACCCTGGGACCGCCATGACAAGACGGCCAAGCTCACCGGCCTGCCGTGCCGTGATCAAAGAGCCGGAGCGTTTGGCAGCTTCGACGATCACGACGCCCAGTGAAGAGCCGGCCACGAGGCGGTTGCGTTTGGGGAAATCCTGCGCCCGCGCCACCCAGGTGAGCGGCATTTCCGAGTAGACAGCACCGCCGGTGTCGGCGATGCGCGCCATGAGATCGCTGTGCTCTGGTGGGTAGGGGCGGGCAAGACCACCAGCGGTGAAGGCGAGCGTACCGGTCTCCACGGAACCCAGATGCGCCGCCGCATCAACACCGCGCGCCAGCCCCGACACCACCGTGACGCCAGCTTTCCCGAGGTCAGTGGCCATCCTCTTGGCAAGTGCCAGGCCACCGGCCGAGGCGTTGCGGGCGCCAACCAAAGCCACCGTTGGTTTGGCCGAAACTTCGGCAGACTTCATCAGCGCGCAAAGTATCGGTGGAGGCCGAGGTGTGTGGGTCAGAACAGGCGGATAACCCGGCTCCCCACAGACCAAAAAACGGGCGCCGAGTTTCGCAGCATCGACCATTTCGCGCTCAATGGCGTCTGCATCGGCGGGCTGAAACCGCACGCCACGCCGGGCGCTCATATGGGGCAACGCATCGATCGCGCCTTGTGCACTGCCATAAAGGTTCAAAAGGTCCTGAAAGAGCGCCGGCCCGATGCGTGGCGTTCGAATGAGGCGAAGCCAGGCGAGCCGCTGGTCGTCCGATAACGTCGGCCAGCCCTCGGCCATCTAGGTCTCGCTCTTGCTCTTGGATTCGGACTTGGATCCGCCGATCTTGGATTCTTCGCCTCGGATCAACCGAGCGATGTTGGCGCGGTGTTTCCACCAGACGAGCGCCACCATGATTGCCGTCACTTCACCCAGGGCCGCAGCTCCGAACAAGGAGCCTTCGGGCAACAGAAAGGCCGCCACTGGAACGCACAGACTGGCGACCAGCGCTGCCAGCGACGAGAAGCGAAACGCAAACGCCATCGCCAGCCAAACCACGGCGAACAGCAATGCGTGCGGCCAAGAAAGCGCAAGGACCACACCGAGAAATGTGGCAACGCCCTTGCCACCCTTGAATTTCAGCCAGATCGGATAGCAGTGGCCCACCAGCGCACCAATGGCGGCCAAGGCTGCCGTCCCAGGCCCAAATTGAGCGGCAAGCAAGACGGCAGCGAAGCCTTTGCCCGCGTCCAGCAACAACGTTGCTGCGGCGACATCTTTGCGTCCGGTCCGAAGAACATTGGTGGCCCCAATGTTTCCTGAACCGATCGAGCGCACATCGCCCAAGCCGGCCGCTTTGGATAGCAGCAAGCCGAAGGGAATGCTGCCAAGCAGATAACCGAACAGAAACGCCGCCAAGAAAAACGGCGCCGACGCCGCCAGATTGATGGGATCGGGCATGGATCAGACCTCAAACTGTGATGGAGACGGTAGCGCGTTCAAGCGTCAGGCAGCAACATCGATCGCGCCATCCTCGCGGCGCTCGGCGATCTTCCGCCCACCTACGAATGTGAGTTTAACGCGACCAGAGAAGCGTGCGTCTTCAAACGGCGTGTTCTTGGATCGCGAATAGAGGGCGTGGCGATCAAGGACCCAGGGCTCATCGGGATCAAACACCACAACATCGGCCGGTGCTCCTGGTCTTAGCGTGCCAGCGTTGAGACCAAGTATGCGCGCCGGTGTAGTCGAGAGCTTATCGACCAGCTGTATCAAGCTCAGATGCTCATTGTGAACCAATCGCAGCGCCGCCGGCAGAAGCGTTTCCAAACCGATGGCGCCATCATGCGCTTCGGCAAACGGATGGCGCTTGCGTTCAACATCCTGCGGATCATGGTCAGAGACAATGACATCAATGGTTCCGTCGGCAACGCCCTCGATCAGCGCCTGGCGATCGTCTTCGGTGCGCAGCGGTGGCGAAAGCTTCAAAAAGCTGCGCCACATGCCGATGTCGATCTCATTCAAGGAAAGGTGATTGACCGACACGCCGACGGTCATCATGACGCCAGCGGCCTTGGCGCGACGCACTGTTTCAACGCTCTTTGCGCAGGAAAGCTGGGCCGCATGGTATCGTCCGCCGGTCAGTTGCGCCAAGCGAATGTCACGGTCGAGCATGATAAGCTCAGCCTCCACCGGAATGCCGGGCAGACCATAGCGCGTCGCGGTTTCGCCTTCATGCATCACGCCGGCACCTCGCAGATCGGGGTCTTCGGGGTGATGGATCACTAAGGCACCGAAATCGCGCGCATAGGTAAGCGCGTGGCGCATAATGGCAGCGTTCGCGACCGGGTGGCGACCATTGGAAAAAGCAACGGCGCCAGCCTCTTGCAGGAGCCCGATCTCGGCCATTTCCTCGCCAGCCAGGCCCTTCGTCAGGGCGGCAATCGAGTGAATGTGCACTTTGGCCGTGTCGCGTGCCCGGCGCATCAAAAAGTCGACAAGCGCCGCATCATCGATGACCGGGTCGGTGTCGGGCAGAACCCCAAGGCTGGTGACGCCACCAGCGGCAGCGGCCTGGCTGGCCGATGCCAGCGTCTCCAGATGGTCCGCGCCCGGTTCGCCGACCCGAACCTGCATATCCACCAGGCCTGGGCAGGCGACGGCACCACGCCCGTCAATGGACAAGCATCCATCGGGTTCAGCAGTCGAAACAGCATCTGGACCGGCCGCTATAATCCGGCCATCGATCATCAAGATCGCGCCCTGCGCATCGAGATTGCGTGACGGATCGATGACCCGAACATTACTGATCTTGGTGGGGCGTACGGCCATGCCCTAGCGCTCCCCGCTGGACGGATCGAGATTGCTACCAGGCAAATGATGCGCCAGAGCATCGAGCACCGCCATGCGCACCGCGACGCCCATCTCTACCTGTTCGTTGATCACGCTTTGTGTGCTTTCGGCGACTTCCGGATCGATCTCGACACCGCGGTTCATCGGCCCTGGATGCATGACAAGGGCATCCGGCTTGGCGAAGCGCAGTTTGGCCGCATCAAGGCCGTAATAACGGAAATACTCGCGTGTTGATGGGATGAGAGCGGCATGCATGCGCTCGCGCTGCAATCGCAGCATCATGACGACATCGGCGCCATCCAATGCGTCGGGCATAGACGTATACACATCGCATCCAAGCCGCTCAATTTCGGCAGGCATCAAAGTCGAAGGTCCGCATAGCCGCACGCGCGCACCCATGGCGTGGAGAAGGAGGAGGTTGGATCGGGCCACGCGCGAATGAAGAATGTCGCCACAAATCGCCACGATCAGCCCCTGCAGCGATCCTTTGTGCCTGCGTATCGTCAAAGCATCGAGAAGCGCTTGCGTGGGATGCTCGTGCGCGCCGTCACCGGCGTTGATCACCGAGCAGCCGACTTTGCGCGCTAGGAGCTGGACCGCACCGGCCGCATGATGGCGAACAACAATGATGTCAGGCCGCATGGCGTTCAGCGTCGCCGCGGTATCCACCAATGTCTCGCCTTTCTTCACCGATGAGGAGGCGACGGACATGTTCATGACGTCGGCGCCAAGGCGTTTGCCCGCCAGTTCGAAGGAGGATTGCGTGCGGGTGGAGGCTTCAAAGAAGAGGTTGATTTGCGTGCGGCCACGAAGCGTCGAGAGCTTCTTTTCGACTTGGCGACTGACGTCAATCGCCTTCTCGGAAAGATCGAGCAACGCAGAGATGTCGTGGGGCTGCAGGCCTTCAATGCCGAGCAAATGGCGGTGACCGAAACGCGGGGCTTCTGGTCGGTCAAGCGCGGCATTGCTGGTTGCTGTCATAAAGCTGGGTCATAGACCCCAGACCAGGCGGCGGCAAGGCTTTGCCGACCACCTGATGAGATTTCCACCCAAAGCTGCCGGCTAACCCCGCGAGGCGCGCCACAGCGATGGATAGGTCGCCAGCGTATCGCCAAGTGCGCCGCGCGGTGTGCCGGTCTCGATGTGGACGGCAACCGTGCCGCTAACAGCGGCATGCTCGGCAAGCGCCATGGCAAGCGCATGGGCGTCCTCCGCCGACATACGTGGGGCAAGGCCTAGGATCGCATGGTGGGGAACTTCGGGCATGTAGACGCACGGTGCGCCGAGCACCCAGACTTCACGCAGCCCCGGGGAGTGACTGAAGAGCGAAGACAGCGTCTCACGATCCGGGGCGTCGAGCGTGCAATCGGAGAGCTTTTCAAGATCGATTTCAGCGCGCTCTTGCGCGACGGCTGCGGCATCATTTTGCAGCTTTGTAACGGCTTGGCGCAGTGGTTCTTCTTCAAGCGGGCTGACCATCGCCAGCGCACTTTGCAGTCGGTCAAGTATGGTCGGGAGCGCGCTCGGCAGGCGATCGGCGCAGGTCATCAAGTTGGCAACGCAGTCGGGAATCCCCATCTCGATTTGCGCCTCAGCCATCCGAAGCCGCGCCAACGCCCAGCGTGGGTTGGCATCAACCAGAGCTTGATAGGCTTCCAGGCCGAGGGCCGGATCATTCTTATAGAGTTCATCGGCGTGGTAGAGCGGATGGTGATGCGGGTCGAGCGCAGGCAAGACGTCTTTTCCGCCGCGGCCGCGCGAGAGCAGGCCAAACAAACCTTTCGAGCGCACCGCCGATGTGCTTGCTGTCTCCGCCGAAGGTTTTGCCGGCTTTTTCTTCGATTTTTTCGCTGCTTTGGCTGTCTTGGTCTTGGCGGCTTTTGGTATCACCGGATCTTGGTCGGCTGAGTCGCTCACCCGTGATCCTTCCGGTGCAAGCATGCGCTTTGTGACCGCCTTCTGGACAGAGTCAGTAAGGGTTTCGAGCACGGGCGCCTCGGCGGGCAGTACGGGAACGGCGCAGGACGTGTCGAGACCGGCAATGCGCTCTAACAGCATGGTCGGCAGCCCAAAGCGGACCTCGTCATGCTTCGGTTGGCGATGATCCGCGATGAAATGCAAGGCACTATCCAATTCCGCTGCAGCATACCCCGAACGCAAGGCCGCGACGGACTCAGCACTTGATTGTCCGGCTAAGCCGTCCTGCCAGAACCGGGCGGCAAGCAGGCCCTGCGCCAACAACGCTTCAACAAGCACCTGCGGTCCAGCGTAGCGCGCTGCCAATCGATCGGCCTCGCGCATATGGGATTCTAGAGCCTGGCCATAGGCCCGCTGGGCCTGATGCTCGGTTTCTTGGACACCATTGAGATTGGTGAGGCGGATCAGCTTTGATCGCTCGCCCAAAGACGATTTGAGCGAAGCTAGACGAGCAAGCGTTTCATTATCAACCGTTTCGTTCTCCGCCTCGCGTCTGGCACAGACAAGAGCGTGCGCCGCAAGCGCTTCGATCTGCCGCAAAGCAAGACCTGCCAGGACAGCAAAGCCAATCGTGACCAAATACCCTTTTGGTGTGGAGCGCCTTGAGCCACCGGTTGCGGTCGCACGCAAGCCTGCAGACTGATCGACCGCGATTTTCAACGATCCTTCAGAACATTCCACCAGACCGCAGGCTGACCGCACGGCCTCGAACAATTCCGGCGCTTGCTTGGCTTTCAGGGGCAGGGCCCTGGCGGTGTCGGCGGCAATGCGCTGCGAACGTTTTCCCACATAGTTTCCAGCCGCAGCGCCGAGCACGCCACCGAAAGGAGCGGCAAGCGGAACGCCAGTTGCCGCGATTCCGGCAGCTGCGCCGACCACACCACCAATGCCCACATGCCGCACCACGATCTGACGCAGAGGTTTGCTCGCCTCGGCGCGCAAAAACGTGTCGCCGGCTGACGGTCTAGTCGACGCAAAGTTGGTTGGAGCATCACCGGCTAGAACGCCGGCAGCGGCGGGCTCTGACACCAGCTCTGACGTCGTCGCGGGTTCAGGCGACTCTCCTGATCGACCTTTCGATCCGGCCAAACGGGCAAGGTGCGAGACAGGTGAGACATCTGGATTCGACGTTCCGTCACCACGCGCGAATGGCAGTTTTGACAGCAGACTCCCGTTCGACGGTTTGTCTTGCGTTCCTGTCTGATTGCGCTCCGCGCCTATTCGGCGCATGTCGGCCAACGACAATCCGCTCATAGTTCCGATCCCGTACACACTTACACCCCGGGAGCGCCGCAAAGCGCACCTCGTCTGCCTCAGGGTAAACCGGAATGCTTACCGATTCGTGAGGCTGCGCAGTTTGGGCAAGCAATCGGATAGAATGTGCGCTGCTGCCGCGGCATCAATGGTTGCTTCGCGTTGGCGATTGGACACACCGGCGGCGCGCAAAGAGTCAGCGGCAGCTTCGCTGGACAGGCGTTCATCCCAGAACAGCATCGGCAAATCGATATGCTCGGCCAGCCCGCGACGGAACGCGCGCACGGATTGGGCGCGCGGACCCAAGGACCCATCCATGTTGAACGGCATGCCGATGACCAGGCCCCGTACATCTTCTTTTTCAATGATTTCGATGAGCGCGCCGACATCGTTTCGAAACTTGGAGCGATGGATCGTGGTGAGCGGACTTGCCAAGCCCCAATCAACATCGCTTATCGCAACGCCAATGGTCTTTGTTCCGGGATCAAGGCCAAGCAACGCGCCCGAACCACCGGATTGATCGACAAAGGCTTGCGCATCGAAAAACTGTTGCGGTGCAGCCACTTACTGGAACGCTGACTCAGAGAAGCTGCGCAGTTTGCGCGAATGGAGCCGTTCACTGGGCATGGATCGCAGAAGCTCCATCGCACGAATGCCAATCTGCAAATGCTGATTGACCTGCGTGCGGTAGAACGCGCTTGCCATACCTGGAAGCTTCAACTCGCCATGTAGGGGCTTGTCGGAAACGCACAGAAGCGTGCCGTAGGGCACGCGAAAGCGGAACCCGTTTGCCGCAATCGTCGCCGACTCCATGTCCAGCGCAATGGCACGCGACTGCGAGAACCGCTCGACCGGCTCCAAAAAGTCGCGCAATTCCCAGTTCCGATTGTCGATTGTCGCGACGGTTCCGGTACGCATGATGCGTTTCAGCTCATAACCGGAAAGATCGGTGATCTCAGCGACAGCCTGCTCAAGGGCCACTTGCACCTCGGCAAGTGGCGGTATCGGCACCCATGGCGGCAGATCAGCGTCCAGAACATGGTCTTCGCGCACGTAACCGTGGGCCAGCACATAGTCGCCAAGACGCTGCGAATTGCGCAGGCCTGCGCAGTGGCCGAGCATCAGCCAGGCATGGGAACGCAGAACAGCAACGTGATCGGTGATCGTTTTCGCGTTGGATGGTCCAACACCGATGTTGACGATGCTGATGCCCTCATGCTCACCGGCGCAAAGGTGGTACGCGGGCATTTGCGGAACGCGCATGGCGACCTCGCCCTCAGGCTCACGCCCCATGCGGACGTTAAAACTCGTCCGGCCGCCCGGCTCGACAAAATGCGAGTAGGCACTGTCAGGATTGGATAGTTCCTTCTTTGAAAATTCAATAAATTCATCGATATAGAACTGATAGTTCGTGTAAAGAACGAAGTTCTGAAACGCCTCAGGCGGTGTCGCCGTGTAGTGCTTGAGACGGTAAAGCGAGTAGTCGGTGCGCGGCGCGGTGAACAGCGCCAGCGGATAGGGCTCGTTCTGGAGCGATGGCGCGACGCCGTTGACGATCGCATCGTCGGTGATGCCGAGATCAGGCACATCGAAATAGTCGCGCAGCGGCCTGTCGTCCTCGAATGTTCCATCACCCTCGATCACCATTCCATCGGGAAAGGCAAAATGGATCGGGATCGGAGTATCGGACAGGCCAACCTCGACCGGCACATCATGGTTCTCGATCAGCGCACCGATCTGTTCCAAAAGGTAGGTTCGATAGAGTTCCGGTTGCGAGATCGTGGTCTCGTGGCGTCCAGGGCGGGTCACATGGCCATAGGCAAGGCGCGAATCCACTTCCGCGTAAGACTGCGTTGCCAGCCGTACAAACGGATAAAATCCCCGCACCTTCCCATACCCCGACCGTTTCTTGGTCTTTTCGCCCAAGGCATCCATGTGCTCGTAGAACGCCTCGCGCAGACGCGCCGTCTCATCATTGTATAGCTCGGTGAGCGCATCGACCGCTTCGCCGGCGTCGCGGGTTTGCAAGGTGGAGTGTTGGCTATGCGGCATGGGGTTTTGTTCTTTTCGTTGTCTGCTGCTTGTCGAAGATAGGCTGTCACGAGGAATCGATAGCCTCGCGCGGTCGCTTTCCTGTGACGTATCACCACTTCAACGTCGCTTGAACCCATTTGGGACGCGCGCTATCACCCTGCCAGTATTTTCCTGCAGTCTGTGCACGCAGCCAACTCTCGCGTGCCGAACCAAGGTTTACTCCATTGAGCGTAGACAGTGACACCGTGCGCCGCATTGCACATCTGGCCCGCATCCGGCTTGAGGATGACCGCATCGAGCCGATGCGTGAAGAACTCAACACCATTTTGGCCTTTGTCGAGCAACTCGACGAAGTCGATACGCAAAATGTTGAGCCGATGACCTCCGTTGTTGCGACAAAAATGCGTCTGCGCGCCGATGTTGTGACCGATGGCGGCATAAGCGATGATGTGATTGCCAATGCGCCGGCTAGCGAAGACGGCTTCTTCATGGTCCCGCGTGTGGTCGAATAGCAGCGTCGTGCTGTGCTCGATCGTGTTTTGAAAAGACTGATAGAATGTCCGATTTGACCACCCTTTCCATCGCACAAGCGCGCGAAGGCCTTGGCGAGAAACAGTTTTCCGCGCTGGAGCTGACAGATGCCTATCTGGAAGCCATTGAGACCGCCAACGCAAAGCTCAATGCATACATCGTTGAAACGCCCGATCAGGCACGCGCCATGGCCAAAGCCAGCGATGAAAAACTCGCGGCAGGCGAGGGCGGCACGCTGGAAGGCATTCCGCTCGGGATCAAGGACCTGTTCGCGACCAAGGGCGTTCACACACAGGCTGCCAGCGGCATCCTGCACGATTTCAAGCCGCGCTACGAATCGACCGTCACCCAGAACCTTTGGGACGATGGTGCGGTCATGCTCGGCAAGCTGAACATGGACGAGTTTGCGATGGGCTCGTCGAACGAAACATCGGCCTATGGCCCGGTCGTGAACCCGTGGCGATCGACAGGCTCCAACGCCGATCTGGTCCCAGGTGGATCATCCGGTGGCTCAGCGGCCGCCGTTGCCGCCTGGCTCTGCGCCGGTGCGACGGCCACCGACACCGGCGGATCCATTCGCCAACCGGCAGCCTTGACCGGCACAGTCGGGGTAAAACCGACGTATGGCCGATGCTCGCGCTGGGGTGTCGTGGCGTTTGCTTCATCGCTTGACCAAGCAGGGCCAATCACTCGCGATGTGCGTGATGCAGCCATTCTGCTCAAAAGCATGGCATCGGTGGACACCAAGGATACGACCAGCGTTGATCTTCCTGTGCCTGATTATGAGACGGCTATCGGCGAGTCGATCAAAGGCAAAGTCATCGGTATTCCCAAGGAATACCGCATGGACGGCATGCCGGATGAGATCGAAGAGCTTTGGCAGACCGGCATCGCATGGATGCGGGACGCAGGCGCCGAAATCCGCGATATCTCACTGCCCCACACCAAATATGCGCTACCTGCCTACTATATCGTGGCCCCCGCCGAAGCGTCGTCCAATTTGGCGCGCTACGACGGCGTTCGCTATGGCAAACGCGAACCTGGATCGGATATCGCCGCGCTTTATGAGAACACGCGCGCAGCTGGGTTTGGCCAGGAAGTTCAGCGCCGTATCATGATCGGCACCTATGTGCTTTCGGCAGGCTATTACGACGCTTATTACAAGAAGGCGCAGCGGGTCCGCACGCTGATCAAGCAGGACTTTGAAACAGTCTATGCCGATGGCGTTGATGCGATCTTGACCCCCACCACGCCAAGCGCGGCGTTTGGGATCAACGAGATGGCAACGGCTTCGCCGATCGAAATGTATCTGAACGACATTTTCACCGTCACGGTGAACATGGCCGGCCTGCCAGGGATGTCGGTGCCTGCAGGTCTCAGTAAGGATGGCTTGCCGCTTGGCCTGCAGATCATTGGTCGGCCCTTCGATGAAGAGACATTGTTCACGGTTGGGTCGGTGATCGAAAAGCACGCCGGGCATTTTGCGCCGAAGCGATGGTGGTAGGGCATGGGAATATTCCCGCTCACACTACGGCCTGCGGACAAAGCGGATGTGCCCCGCCTCATCGAAGTGGGGGTGGCATCGTTTTTGAGCTTTGCTCAAGACCTGCCGGGTTTTGGCAAAGCGCCTGAGACGGGGCCTGATGCTGTGCCGCACTGGGTTGGTGAAACCGGTGAGAGCATTTTGCTGGCCGAGCATGCTGGCGATACCGTCGGCTGGACGAAGGTCAATCCCAACAGTGGCGAAATCGAAGACCTTTGGATCGACCCGTTCAACCATGGCCAAGGCATCGGGGCAATGTTGCTGACAGCTGCCGAAGCTCAGGTTAAGGCCTCTGGCCTTGGCTGCACGTGGCTGACAACCCACGCTGAGAAGACGGGCGCCATGCGGTTTTATCGCACGCACGGCTATGCGCTGCTCAACATTGACAGGCATTGCAGCGCCGAGAGCGTGCCGGGTGTCATCTATCCGCGGGCCCTACTTGGCAAGCAACTGCACCGCCCGAACGCCGCAGCGGCAGAAACCATGGCCGACGTGCGCATCGGTATCGACACGCTCGATCCGATGCTTGTGTCGCTGGTCGCCGAGCGGTTCGCGTTTATCGATCGCGCCGCCGACCTGAAGCCAGCGCTTGCGATGCCGGCGCGTGTCGGTGACCGGGTGGAAGAGGTCGTGGCCAACGCACGTGCTCAGGCTGAAGGCATGGGATTTGATCCAGACCTAACCGAAACGCTGTGGCGCACCATGATCGACTTGGCGATCGAGCGCGAAGAAGACAAAATGGCAAGCCCTCAGCCCGAGCCAGCCGCATGAGCACCTTGCCGCTTTCGCGCATGCTTCTGGACGTCTTCGCCGGCATTCTGGCCGTTCTGATGGCCGTCACGGCGGTGCTATTGCTCATTTTGGTTGCCATCAATGCCAGCCGAGGGCAGGGCGATGCCAACGCGTCACTCTTGGTCGTTGCCGGTTGTTTTGGCATTGGCGCGGCTGGGTTTTACGCCTTAAAACGCTGGGCCAAGGCGATCCGATCTGAACCGAACTAACTTCACGCCTTGCCGACGAACCCCTGAACGCTCGGCACAAGAAAGACCGTCATGAACGAGCATGTAACCCCCACCGTCGTCCGCGAAGCTGATCCGGCTAAATTCATTCCCGGAGCCACCGGCGACTGGGAATTGATCATCGGCCTGGAAGTTCATGCCCAGGTGACCAGCAACTCAAAGCTGTTTTCCGGCGCATCGACGCAGTTCGGCTCTGCGCCCAATTCGAACGTTTCTTTGGTCGATGCCGCGATGCCCGGCATGCTGCCGGTGATCAATGAGGAGTGCGTGAAGCAGGCAGTGCGGACGGGCCTTGGTCTCAACGCCAAAATCAATCTGCGCTCGGTGTTCGACCGCAAAAACTATTTCTATCCAGATCTGCCGCAGGGCTACCAGATATCGCAGTTCCTCGACCCAATTGTGGGTGAGGGCATCGTAACGGTGGATCTTGTTGGCGGCTCGTCCTTCCAGGTCGGCGTCGAGCGTCTGCATTTGGAGCAAGATGCCGGTAAGTCGCTGCACGACCAGCACCCGACGATGAGCTTTGTCGACCTCAACCGGTCTGGCGTCGCGCTGATGGAAATTGTCTCCAAGCCGGACATCCGCTCATCCGAAGAAGCGCGGGCCTACCTTACTAAGTTGCGCTCGATCCTGCGCTATCTCGGCACGTGCGATGGCAATATGGAAGAAGGCTCCATGCGCGCCGATATCAATGTCTCGGTACGCCGTCCCGGCGAACCTCTTGGCACACGGTGCGAGATCAAGAACGTCAACTCCATGCGGTTTGCCGTCCAAGCTATTGAATATGAAGCGCGCCGCCAGATCGCGATTCTGGAGGATGGCGGCACGATCGATCAGGAAACGCGGCTGTTCGACTCCGTCAAAGGCGAAACGCGATCCATGCGGTCCAAGGAAGAAGCGCATGATTACCGCTATTTCCCGGACCCGGACTTGCTGCCGCTGGAGTTCGACCAGGCTTTCGTCGATGCCTTGGCCGCCGACCTGCCAGAGCTGCCTGACGACAAGAAAAACCGCTTCATCGAGGCCTATGGGATCACGCCTTACGACGCTTCCGTGCTCGTCGCCGAAAAAGAGACAGCCGACTTCTTTGATGCTGTCGCCGAGGGGCGTGATGGGAAACTGGCCGCCAACTGGACGATCAACGAACTGTTTGGCCGACTCAACAAAGAAGGGGTCGCCATTGCCGACAGCCCGGTGAACGCCGAACAATTGGGCGCGATCATCGATCTCATCGGAGAAAAGGTGATTTCCGGCAAAATCGCCAAAGACGTTTTCGAGATCGTCTGGTCCGAAGGCGGGGACCCGCGCCAGATCGTGGAAGATCGTGGGATGAAACAGGTCACAGACACCGGTGCAATTGAGGCCGCCGTGGATGAGGTCATCGCCGCCAATCCCGACAAAGTGGAACAGGCCAAGGCCAAGCCCAACCTTGCCGGTTGGTTCGTCGGACAGGTGATGAAAGCGACGGGTGGCAAGGCCAACCCGCAGGCGGTTCAGGCGATTGTGCGAGAGAAGTTAGGGCTGTAGGTTTCGCGCCATCAGCTCTGAAAAAGGACCGGGACCATGAAACGATTTCTCACCATCGCTATCCCGGTCTTTCTCATTGGATTCGTGGCCGGCAACGCGTTCTGGTACCTGGCCTCACCGCTTTGGATCGACAACGTCGTCTCAGAAGCCTTGCCGGACGAACTGATGGTCTCAGTCGTCAGTGAAGGCACCTTCCAAGACGCCGACCGGGCGCACCAGGGTGCCGGCAACGCCATGCTCCTGCAAACGGCAACCGGGTCGCACCTGATGCGGTTCACTGAGTTTGAAGTGACCAACGGCCCAGACCTGGAGGTCTGGCTGGTTGCCGACGATGCACCGTTTTCGTCCGGCGCCGTGCTTGCCAGCGAATGGGTGTCGCTGGGACAGTTGAAGGGCAATATCGGCGATCAGACATACACGATCCCAGACGATGTCGATGTCGGCCAGTTTGGCTCGGTGGTCATCTGGTGCGAACAGTTCAGTGTTCTGTTCTCAGTCGCCACATTGGCAGCGCCTAGCTAGCGCCGCCGAAAAGCTGCGCTGCCAATCCCGCAGTCGATTGATAAGCCGAGGCAGCGCTCGCTGCGCTTGACCCGTTTGCTTGCGTAGATGTGTCCCCATCGGCCTGGCTCATGATCTGCGCCAAAAGGCCAGCCTCCATTCCTACGGCACCCGCGCTTTCAACCTCTTCCGGTGCGCCCGGCTTACGTTCACTGGCTTGTTGCTGCGCCACCTGTTGCTGCGCTTCCAGACGTTGCTGCTGCGCCTGCCGGGCAACGGCGCGATCCTGAGAAGATGGTTCCGCAGGAGCGAGGGCAGCGCGAATGACGATATCCATCTTGCGGATCGTGGCATCAGGTGTTCGTTCGGGCGAGGTATCGATCTGCACCTCGCCGCCCACGGCGTACTTCTTCCCATCAGGGCCGCGCGTGTAGGTGTATTTCGGCGCACTGGCATAGGCTCCACCAACCGTCGCATGCGCCTGTTCGTGCGCTTTGACCTCGGCATCGCGCTTCTTCAGCTCACGGACCTGCGCCTCTTGCTCTTTGGAGAGTGGCTCGCCGGTGGAAGACGTCGCGCCGGGTTGGGTGGGTTTCTCCGGTTTGTTGCCGGTAGCTTCGCGCCCAGCACCAAACCCCGCGTCAGCCGAAGGACTGCGCGGCGAGGCGAGTGGAGAAGAAAAGGCTGCACCCAATTCCAATCGACAGGACCCCATTTAAAACCGGCGTCAAGAATCGAAGAAAAGGGTCAGCAAATCCTTACGATCCGCCGACTTGCGCGGCGTGGCCGATCAAAGCTTTGTGAGCAACAAGCACCAAAGCTTGCATATGACCTTTTCATTCATCGCTGAGGACATAGATTGAGGCCATCTCTTGGCATGGATCGGGCGCAATGCTTGCCGTCCGTGCCGCTCCCCGAAATGAATGAAGGATGGCGTCATGACGACCCAAACCGAGCCCATCGACCTTTACTTTTGGCCAACGCCCAATGGCTTCAAAGTCACCATCTATCTGGAAGAATTGGACATTCCCTACAACGTCCATCCGATCAACATCGGCAAGGGCGATCAGTTCAAGCCGGAATTTTTGGCCTTTTCACCGAACAATCGCATGCCTGCCATCATCGACCCGGAAGGTCCTGGCGGTGACCCGGTATCGGTATTCGAATCCGGCGCTATCCTGCAATATCTCGGCCGCAAGTTCGGCGCCTTCTATCCGACGGATGAGCGCGATCGCGTGAAAACCGAAGAATGGCTGATGTGGCAGATGGGCGGTTTTGGCCCAATGCTCGGCCAGAACCACCATTTCAACCAATATGCGCCCGAAGAGTTGCCCTACGCCAAGAAACGCTACACCGACGAGACCCATCGCCTTTACGGCGTACTGAACAAGCAACTCGACGGTAAAGACTATATCATCGGGGACTACACGATTGCCGACATGGCCTGCATTGGCTGGGCCCGCGGCTGGGAACGCCAGCAGATGGACATCGCCGAGTTCCCCCATGTCGGTCGCTGGATCGACACAATGATGGCGCGTCCCGCCGTAGAGAAAGGTTTCGCGGTCGGCTCAGAATGGCGCAAACCGATGTCGGACGATGATAAAAAGGTGCTCTTCAACCAGCGCGCCAAATAACCAGGTTTGCTAAACGCCGGTCGCGGTCGGTTGAAGACGATTAGCCGCGACCGGCGACCGGCGAAAGCTTGGTAACGTCCACACCGAGGTTAGAAAGGCTCGCCGCATAGTGCAGTTCCGAGGGCGTTTCGAACAACGCCTTTGCACCCATCGGCGCATGCAGCCAGGCGTTCTGCAAGATTTCTTGATCAAGCTGGCCTTCACCCCAATTGGCAAAACCAAGAGCCAGCAAGAACTGGCCAGGGCCTTGGCCAAGGCTGATGTCGCGCAGCACATCCATCTTCGTGCTCAGATGAATATCGTCGGTAACGGCGACGGTGCCATCGCGTTCAAGAACGTCCGGCGAATGCAGCACGAAGCCTCGGGTTTTCTCCACCGGCCCACCGAGCAAAACCCGTGCATCCAGCCGGGATTGCAGTGTCTCATCAAGCGACGCGCCGTCATCGCTGGAGCGACCATCGTTATCCATCAATCCCAGCTCACCAAGGACGTCGCCAACAGTCTGCGCAGGCTCCGGGCGGTTGACAACAATGCCCATGGCGCCGTGCTTATCATGGACACAAAGATAGATGACCGTGCGCTCAAATCGCGGATCGCCGATCGACGGCATGGCGATCAGGGCTTGACCGGCAAGGCTTGGAAACTCATCCATTATGAAACGCTTCGCTGAAGGCAAAAGGGAAAGGGCGCCGGCGAAAGGCCGGTGCGCCGCCTGGATGCCAATGTTTGCTGCTCCTGACGCCAAAGGCCAGCCCAAAGTTGATGTGTCGATGAAGTTGGCCGTATTGGCGGTGGTAGCATCTTTTGCTTGGACGTCCACTCCGGTTGTCGCGCTTGGCGAAACGCGCAATTCCGTCGCCCTGGAGGGCGCAACAATCAGCCTGTTTTCTGCGCCACCTATGGCCGCGGCGCTGCTGGCTGACGCGATCTCGCTTGGCGAGGGCGAGCAGCTCCTGTTCCTCTCCATCGATCTCAACGAGGGCTGGAAAACTTACTGGCGTCTGCCTGGCCGTTTTGGACTGGCGCCCGATCTCGATTGGCAGCGCAGCGATAATGTCGCCGCCGCGACGGCCCATTTTCCCGCACCAAGCTTGTTCGACGAGGGAGACGGTTCGTCCATCGGGTATGCCGCACCCACCGTTTGGCCGATTGTTCTGCAGCCTGAAAACAAAGATCAGCCAATGACCTATCGGCTGTCCTTGGAGATTGGCCTGTGCGCGGCGCTCTGCCTGCCTGAAAGAGTTGAGCTAACGGCCCGGTCACAATCCTCCGGCGCCGATCAGAATATGACCTTGGCGCAGATTTTCGACCTTCAAGGTGACCTGGCGCGGGGCACGCGACCCTTGTCAGAGCTGATCTTGGAGCAGGCTGGCGCTCAAATCACGTTGACCAGCGGGGGAACGATGCAGGACGAGCAGGCCCAAACCTGGCACGATCTTGCAGGCTTTGCTGTTGCTGAAGACAATTTGGGACGCCATAGCCTTCTTCAACGAACCGAGAGCGAAGCTGACGAAGTTCCGACCATGACCGGTCCATGGTCCTGGCGAACACCAATCACGCGCGTCACGATCATTGAACCTGGCAGACCGATGCGCGTCTACGCTCGCGAGCCGACCACCGCGCCCTGAGCCGTCGGATTTTTCGCAACTCTGCCTCTAGCCCAGGGCAGGGAGCGCCTTAGATGCATGGCTGAAACAAGAACCTGGAGAATCGCATGCCTCTTTCCGTTGGCCAATCGATGCCAAATGTCACCCTCAATGCCGTTTCTCATGATGGCGATGAAGCGATTGAAACTGGCGATCTGTTCGCCGGCAAAAAAGTCCTCCTTTTGGCCATGGTCGGTGCATTCACCGGAACCTGCAACAATGACCATCTGCCCGGTTACATTGAGCGTGCCGTCGAGCTCAAAGCCAAAGGTGTCGATCTCATTGCTGTGCTAACTGCCAACGACGTTCATGTGATGAAGGTGTGGCACCAACAGAGCGGATCTCCAAAGGACATCGTGTTTTTGGCCGACGGAAGCCTGGCCTTCACCAAGGCCGTCGACATGGTGCTAGACGGAACCGCATTCGGAATTGGCATGCGCACAAAGCGTTATGCAGCGTTGGTCGAAAACGGCGCCGTAACCAAACTGATTGTGGAAGAAAATCCAGGCGTTGTCGCGACAACTGACGTTTCGTCAATGCTCGCCATGCTTGACGAGCAGTAAAAATCTGGACCGGAAAAAGTAAAGGCGCGGGCGCACGCGCCTTTACAAAAGCCCGTAAAAGCTGGGCTTGCGTGGTTACTGCTTGCCGCGGCGTTAGCGAAGCCTAAAGAGCTGATTTGCTTTCAATTAATCTCGAATTTTAGCGACCGATTCAAACCGCGTCGCCATACTGCCACTCATCGACGTTTTGGGAACGTCACGGCCAATTAGCCACATGGGAGGCACACAAAATGGCACGTTTAGCAGTCAATGAGTTCGAAGCTGGCTATCTCGGTCAGCGCGCCGACGAAGGCGATCTGTTCTTCGATCTCGGCATGATGTACGCGACCGGTCGCTCGGTTGCCGTCGATCTCGTCGCGGCACACAAATGGTTCAACCTTGCATGCCTGCGCGGCAAGCAGGCAGCCAAAACCTATCGCGAAGAAATCGCTGCCGAGCTGTCCAAATCGCAACTGGCTCAGGCGCTGCAATCGGCACGGACATTCCTAGCCAGCAACAAGGCTTAAAAGGCCGGATCGCAAACGTGAATCGGCGTTAATGCTGCTCTGCACAATTTGCATAGCAGAGGTGCTTTTTTGGTTCTCCAAGTGTGGGGCGAGTGAGTCTATATCGGTTCTGTCCACTCCCCCCGGACACTTCAAAAACTGAGGAAGAACAGCCATGCCAATGATCAAAGCCATCACGTCCAGCGTTGAACGTGCCATTGCCAATTACAACCAAAAGCGTATCCGCGCCGAAGAAGAGCGTTTGACCGAACTTCAGTTCGCTCGTGAGATGCGCGTCCGCGCCGAACCAGGCTCGCCTGATTTCTACTACTACAACGCGATCGTTAAGCGTTGCGGTGGCATCTAGGCAACCAGCCAAACACCGGCCAATGATGCCGCGATCGCGCGGTTGACAAAGTCCCGTTCCCGTTTGACAAGCGACGGCGAACGGGCACGTGGCCGAGTGGCTGAAGGCGCTCCCCTGCTAAGGGAGTATACGGTGTTGAGCCGTATCGAGGGTTCGAATCCCTCCGTGCCCGCCATCATCAAAAGCCCGCCGAAACGGCGGGCTTTTTGCGTTTGTGAATGGTCGATCGTCGTACCGCGAACACGACCAATAGGGGCATGCTTATGGGACAAAACTCCGCGCCGCTGGTGGGCCTCAAAGTCATCGAACTGGCGCGCATCCTGGCCGGGCCCTGGGCAGGGCAGGCGCTCGCCGATCTTGGAGCCGATGTCATCAAGGTCGAGGGGCCTGGCGGCGACGACACCCGCACATGGGGTCCGCCCTTCATTGAGCGCGATGGCGACACTTCGGCGGCCTATTATTATGCATGCAACCGCGGCAAGACTTCGGTCTTCGCCGACTTCAAGACCGAAGAGGGGCGCCAGCGCGTCCTTGACCTCATCGACGACGCCGACATCCTGATCGAGAACTTCAAAGTTGGTACACTTGCGAAGTTTGGTCTGGATTACGAGTCACTAGCCGCCCGAAACCCGCGCCTGATCTACTGTTCGATCACGGGGTTTGGCCAAACCGGACCATACGCGCAGCGCGCCGGCTATGACTTCATGATTCAGGGCATGTCCGGCCTTATGTCGATCACGGGCGATGCTGACAGTGGCCCCCAAAAGACCGGTGTTGCAATCTCCGACCTGGTGACCGGGCTTTACAGCGGCATGGGCATTCTTGCCGCCGTCGAACAGCGCCACCGCACAGGCCGAGGCCAGCACATCGATATGTCGCTGTTCGATTGCTCCGTCGCCTTGCTCGCCAATCAAGCGATGAACTATCTGGCAAGCGGCGTCAGTCCGTCGGGCTTGGGCAATGCGCACCCCAATATTGCGCCCTACCAAACGTTCCAAACCAAAGATGGCTACGTCAACATTGCCGTCGGTAATGACGGCCAGTTTGCGCGATGTTGCGCCGTGCTCGGATTGAACGACCTTACCCATGACTCGCGATTTGCGACCAATGCCGCCCGGGTCGCCAATCGAACCCTGCTGATCGAACGAATGACCGACGCGACACGGACACAAACCTCGGCTGATCTTCTTGCCGCCTTCGAGGCCGCCACGGTTCCAGCTGGCCCGATCAACAGCGTGGGCGATGCTCTCGAGGACCAACAGATCGCCGCGCGCGGTATGCGGATTGCGCCGGGGGGCGTGCCAGGTCTTCGCGGTCCCTGGCAGTTTTCAGACGCCACATTGAAAAGCGACCAGACAGCGCCGGTGCGGCCTATGCGCGTTGAGAAAAAAAGTTAGCATCAAAGGGCATGTCGACGGTCCTGCCATCGGCTTCGCGTATCGTGAGTTGCCCGCTTTCCAGGGCGATGGATTCGATCGCCTTCCAGCCCGTCGGGCGCGGAACCGCCCCTATGACATGAGCAATGCGATGCGTCACACCCTCGGCCAAATCGAGCACCGTTGGTACACCGGCCTTTGAGAAGACAGTTTCGCCAAGCGCCGCCTTGTGACCGGCCGCGCCTGCCGCGATTCCGTCTTCGATCCCCAAAACGCCACGGTGGCGTCCGCTCCATGGCGCGTCTTCGCGCCCACCATTGGAATGCCAAAGCATGGTGAGCGGTAGCACCGATGGGTCTTTCAACACGAAGACGATGTCGTCAAAAGCGTTGTGAATGACGGCCGTCCATCCCAGCGCAGAGCCTTCGGCCTCGACCAGCGCGACAAAGTCTTCATCCCCGTCGGAAATCGGTAGCTGAGAGACATCGATCGTCCCGCCTTCGGTGGCAGGGACCTTCGTAAAGTCATCGATGGCTGTTCCGCTGGCCAAGGCATGACGACCTTCGACAATCGGCGCATCGGGTGTGACCGCAAGTCGCTTGGGCGAGGTGAATAACCGTGCGCCGCCCGCGATGCGCATCATCGGGTGGTGGGCATAGGTCAGCCCGCCAGCGCCACCAATGACCTCATGAACCTGATAGAGAAGCGGTGCGTCGGGGGCAGGGCGCACATGTTTGGTTATCTTGGCACCCATGATAGGGCGCTCCAAGGTGAAATGCAGTCCCGATTCATCACTGCGATCTAAGGACCAGGAGCTGTTCGCGCTCCACCCGTGTGGCGGGGAGGGCTCGACATCGCTCTTTCCAAATGGCGCGCAAACAAAATCGCCGGAAAGCTTGCGATCGACCGGCGGCATGTCCTCTGGAAACGACTGATCATTGATCCATGGCGCTCGGTGCAGCGGCGCCAGCGTCTTGCCTTGCCAATGAAACGTCAGAACCGGCACGTTGCCTACCGTCGGATCGACGCCCACTTCGCAACAAGCAGAACTGGCAAAGACAGTGCCTGGCGGCAGGGATGTCGGCGTTTCCATTCATCAACCTTCCAAAAATCGAAATCCAGCCTACGCCAAGAGGTTCACAGTGCTGGCCCCGCATCAATCTGGCATGCTAAGCAGGGCGCTCACCAGTCCTCCACGGCTTCATACACAAGCGGGTCAAACCGATGACATCCAATGTCACACCCATCACGCCAGATGCCCACCTTGGTCATAACGCGCCGCATCATCCTCGCAACGAGGCGATGCCGCTCGATCTTGGCTGGGTGCGGGACGTTCGCGTCAATCTGTCGGCAACCGAACGGCGTGTCGCGACACTCCCCGGACGCCGCACGGTGAAGAAAGATGCGCAGGCTGCATGGCTCCTCAAGGCGTTGACTTGCATCGATCTCACCACGCTCAACGGCGATGACACCGGAGGACGGGTTCGCCGTCTTTGCGCCAAGGCCGCACGGCCGGTCCGACCGGATTTGCTTGAAGCGCTGGGCATGGCCGAGCGCAACCTCACAACCGGCGCGGTCTGCGTGTATCATCGCTTTGTTGCCACGGCCGTTGATGCCTTACAGGGCACCGGCATCCCCGTCGCGGCTGTCTCGACCGGCTTTCCCGCCGGGCTCTCGCCGCACCATTTGAAAGTTCAGGAAATCAAAGAGTCGGTGGCCGACGGCGCACAGGAAATCGACATCGTCATCACACGCGAACATGTGCTGACCGGCAATTGGCAGGCGCTTTACGACGAAATGCTGGAGTACCGCGAAGCCTGTGGCGATGCCCATGTGAAAGCGATCCTGGCGACCGGCGACATCAAAACGCTGCGCAACGTTGCGCGCGCCTCTTTGGTCTGCATGATGGCCGGCGCCGATTTCATCAAGACGTCCACCGGCAAAGAAGGCGTCAACGCAACCTTGGCGGTATCGCTGACCATGCTGCGCTGTATCCGCGCCTATGAAGAGCGCACCGGTTTGAAGGTTGGCTACAAGCCTGCCGGTGGCATCTCCACCGCCAAAGATGTGCTCAACTATCAATTCCTGATGAAAGAAGAGCTTGGCCGGGAATGGCTCGAACCCGATCTCTTCCGCATTGGTGCCTCCAGTCTGCTCGCCGACATTGAACGTCAGCTTGAACATCACGTGACCGGCGCCTATTCCGCCTTCCTCCGCCACCCGATTGGATGAGTCGATTATGAGCGTTGCTGACTATTTCGACACGATGGATTACGGCCCCGCGCCTGAGGCTGATGGTGATGCGCGCGCCTGGATCGCCAAGCACGACGCCAATTTCGGCCATTTCATCGATGGCAAATTCGTCCAAGGTTCGACCACCTTCGACAGCCACGCCCCGGCATCTGGTGAGCATCTGGCCAAGCTTGCGCAAGGGTCGTCGGACGATGTGGATGCTGCGGTCAAAGCTGCGCGCAAAGCACAAAAAAAATGGGCGGCGCTGCCAGGCCATGCGCGCGCGCGTCACCTCTATGCGCTTGCCCGCTCGATCCAGCGCAACGCCCGGCTGATCGCCGTCATTGAGGCGCTGGATAATGGCAAGCCGATCCGCGAGACGCGCGACATTGATGTGCCGCTCGCCGCACGCCATTTCTACCATCATGCTGGTTGGGCGCAGCTGCAGGACAAAGAGTTCCCCGACTATGACCCGGTCGGCGTCGTCGGGCAGATCATCCCGTGGAATTTTCCGGTTCTCATGCTGGCTTGGAAAATCGCGCCGGCGCTCGCGCTCGGCAACACATTGGTCTTGAAACCCGCCGAATTCACCTCGCTTACCGCCTTGCTTATCGCCGAACTGGCGCAAGCCGCTGGTCTTCCCGCTGGTGTCCTCAACATCGTCACAGGCGAGGGCGACACGGGCGCGGCGCTCGTTGATCATCCCGATGTGGACAAAGTGGCCTTCACCGGTTCTACGGAAGTCGGCCGGATCATCCGCAAACAAACGGCAGGAAGCGGAAAGTCGCTAACGCTGGAGCTGGGTGGCAAGTCACCGTTCATTGTCTTTGACGATGCTGATTTGGATGGCGCTGTGGAAGGCGTCGTTGACGCCATCTGGTTCAACCAGGGCCAAGTGTGCTGCGCTGGATCGCGACTCTTGCTGCATGAGGGCATTGCCGACGCCTTCATTGCTAAGCTGACCCGTCGCATGGAGACATTGCGGGTCGGCGCCCCGCTCGACAAAGCCATCGATATGGGCGCCATCGTCGCCCCGGTTCAACTGGATCGCATCAAAAGGCTTGTCGACCAGGGCGTGAAGGAAGGCGCGACACTGCACCAACCTTCTGGCTCTATTCCCACAGCCGGTAGCTATTTTCCGCCGACGCTTCTATCCAATGTCGGCACGTCCTCGACGGTTGCGACCGAAGAAATTTTTGGCCCAGTCGCCGTGTCGATGACCTTCCGCACACCTGATGAAGCCGTGCAGCTCGCCAATCATTCCCGCTACGGCCTTGCCGCCTCCATTTGGTCGGAAACGATTGGGCTGGCGCTCAACGTGGCAGCCAAGCTCGACAGCGGCGTGGTGTGGGTGAACGCCACCAACATGTTCGATGCTTCCGCCGGCTTTGGCGGCAAGAAGGAATCCGGTTTTGGCCGGGAAGGGGGCCGGGAAGGGGCGTTTGAATATCTGAAGCCCAAATTCTGGAAGAATGCCAAACAGCGTCCGTCGACAGGTCTGCCCGAACCCAAGCTGCAAGCGGGCGGGTTTGACCTGCCGACCATCGACCGCACCGCCAAACTCTACATCGGCGGCAAGCAAGCGCGCCCGGATGGCAACTATTCGCGTCCCGTTGTTTCACCCAAGGGGGAGGTAATCGGCGACGTCGGTGTTGGCAATCGCAAAGACATCCGCAACGCCGTTGCCGCGGCGCGCAAAGCAACTGGTTGGGCGGCTGCAACTGAACATAACCGTGCACAAGTGATCTATTACATCGCCGAAAACCTGTCGGCGCGCGCCGACGAGTTTGCCGCGCGCTTTTCCAGTGTCGCTGGAACGACGACCTCAAAGGCTGCAAAAGAGGTTGATGCCGCCATCGATCGCCTGTTCACCTATGCGGCCTATGCCGACAAGAATGATGGCCGAGTGCACGTTCCGCCCTTGCGCGGTGTTGCCCTGGCAATGAACGAACCGGTTGGCGTGGTCGGCGTGGTGTGCCCCGATGAAGCGCCTTTGCTCGGCGCGATCAGCCTCGCAGCCCCCCTGATCGCCATGGGCAATCGCGTGGTATTGGTGCCAAGCACTGCCAATCCACTGGCGATGACCGATTTCTACTCGGTGCTCGAAACGTCGGATCTTCCAGGTGGCGTTCTCAATATCGTCACCGGCGACTCGCTGGACTTGGCTGAGGTTCTGGCAAGCCACGCAGACGTCGATGCGGTGTGGGCCTTTGGTACGCCCGAGCTATCGACCAAGGTCGAAGCGCTATCGGCTGGCAATTTGAAGCGCACCTTTGTCGACTATGGGCGGGCGATCGACTGGTTTGCGCCTGCGGCAGAAGGCCCCGAATGGCTGCGAAAAGCGTGTGAAATCAAAAACATTTGGATCCCCTACGGCGAGTAATGCGCCCGTAGAAGCGCGCTGACTTAACATCCTCTTCACGCTTATGCTGCACTTTGGCAGCAGAGTTTCACTGTTTGTGAAGTATGCCGCATCGAACAAGCCGCTTATTGTGCTTGCCGGTGTGGCCGCCAGTTTGTATCGAGTATGGCGTGATGATGAAATGGTTAACGGCGCTTTCAGGCGCCTTTTCGGCTGCGCGCAACGCAGCTGCTTTCCCTGTTCGAACGCCCTTTGGTCGTGCGGTCGCCGTATCAGGCGTTTGCGCGTTGACGCTTGCCGGCTGCAACGCTGTGACGACCAGCGATGGTGGCGGCGGCGATGGCATTAATGATGCTGCGCTTGGCGTGGCGGCCAGCCCACGGGTCACCGATCAGGAAACCAACTTGCCGCGCGGCGGGGGCAGGGCACAAGTTGGCCGCCCCTATCGCATTGCTGGTCGGCTCTACACGCCACGCGAGGACCCCAATTACGACCGCACCGGCATCGCGTCTTGGTACGGACCCGGGTTTCATGGCCGGCTGACCGCGAATGGCGAGGTTTTTGACCAATACACCCTGTCGGCAGCGCACCCGACGCTGCCCTTGCCGAGTTATGTCCGTGTCACAAACCTAGAAAACGATCGCTCGGTTATGGTCCGCGTCAACGATCGCGGGCCTTTCGCCCATGATCGGATCATCGACCTATCCAAGCGTGCAGCAGACGTCCTGGCATTTCGCGGCGACGGCATAGCGCGCGTCCGCGTGGAATATGAAGGCCGTGCACCGCTGCACGGCCAGGATGTAGCCTGGCTGGAGGCATCGGCTGAAATCAATGGACGGCCGATCAATGGTGGCGATCCCAACATAATGCTTGCCCGCGCGCCGGTCCCTGCACCAACGCCGGTCGCCGCGCCTGCTCAAGCCGCCTTTGTGGCGACCTCGGACGCAACGCCGGTTCCGCAGCAGGGCGTACCGCAGCGCACCTCATTCTTGGACACGTTGTTCGGTCAGCCTCAACAGCCACAGGTCCAGCGCGCGCCGGCGATAACGCCAGCCGTGGCGCCTGCCGGGTCTCCAATGGTTCTGGCGCCGCCCGCTGGGTCTCAGGCTTCCGTGACGCCTGCCTTCGTACCGGCCCAATCCCAACCTGCAGCAAGCCTTGTACCGAATGCGCCGATCCCAAGTGCCGCTATTGGCTTCATGGCGACCGATTTGGAAACCGGTTTTACCCAGCGTAATCAATCTTCCTTGGCGCAAACCGCGCGCATTGAGCTTGCCCACCGTGCAGCATCCGCCAATGCCCTTGATGCCGCCAGCCGCATGGCGCTGCAATCTCAAGCGATTGCCCGTTTGAGTGAGGCGCAGAACGCACCGGTCTTAGCTCTCGCTCCCACCGAAAGATCTCCGACCGGTCGAACCGCTCTCATCCAGATTGGCATCTTTGGTGATCCAGCCAATGTCGCCCGCCTTCGCAGCGAATTGTCGAGCCTGGGAGAGGTGGTTACCCAGCCAATTCAATCGCGAGGCCGTGAATTGACGCAGGTGCGCTTGCGCGCTGCTGCACCGACGCGCCAAGCTGAAGACGACCTCTTGCGCAGGCTGGCCAGCCGAGGCTACACCGACGCCTATGTGACAGACGCCAACGGTTGATCCGGTCTGTCGCAGCCGGGTCGGCACGGCGTAGGAGCAATCGTCTATGGTGCAAGCAAGAGCGACGCAAGCGCGCAGCCTTCGTGCGTTGGCACGTTGGTCAGCCCTTGCGACGCTGGCCATGCTTCTGGCCGGTCTTAGTTTTGCCGAAGGCGCACTCGCCCAAGCCTTTGAAAGCCGCGCGCCCCGCGCCTTTCTCTATGATGTAAACTCACGCACAGTTCTCTACACGCAACTGGCCGACGAAGCCTTTGAACCGGCGTCGATAGCCAAAACGCTGACCGCTGCCGTCGTTTTTGAGGCGATTTCGAACGGATCGGTGAGCCTCGATACACCTTTAACCATCAGTGAGGATGCCTGGCGCCGCGGTGGCGGACCGTCCGGACGGGCTGCAATGTTCGCCGAGTTGGGTAGCGATGTGGCGATCGCCGATCTTTTGCGCGGTCTTACAATCATTTCCGGCAATGATGCCGCTATAGCGCTATCGGAAGGCATCGCCGGTAGTGAACGGGCCTTTGCCCAGCGGATGACAGACCTCGCGATGGAACTTGGCGCGACCAACAGCCGATTCTCCAACGCTACAGGGCAGCCGGAACGCGGCATGCGCACAACGGTGCGCGATATGGTGGTGGTCACAACGGCTCTGATCGACGCCTACCCCGATCTTTATGCCATGTTCGGCGAGGATCAGTTTTCCTGGAACAACATCACCCAGCGCAACCGCAATCCGATCTACAATCAAATCGAAGGCGCCGACGGCCTGTTTGCTGGCTACAGCGACGAGGCGCTGTATGGCCTCGTCGGTTCGGTTGAGCGCGACGGACGCAGGATTGTATTTGCGCTTTCCGGCGTCGATACGCCAGAGGGCAGGGTGGATGAGGCACGCCGCCTGGTCCGCTACGCATATGAGGATTTCCGCACGGTTCGTGTCGCCGAACCCGGCGAACCCATCGCCTTTGCACGAACCTATGGAGGATCATTTCGGGAGGTCGGACTGGTCGCTGCCGACAACGGCGCACTGGAGCTTTTGTTGCCGCAAGAGGGTGTCGATCGGGTGCGTGCCCGCGTGGTCTATGACAGCCCCATTCCAACACCCATTGTTGAAGGCCAGCTGTTGGGACGCCTCTTGGTCGAACGCGACGGCACGATCATCCAAGAAACACCGCTGGTTGCCGCTTCGACAGTGGAAACGGGATCCATGGTGCAACGGGCCCGTGACGGGTTTTTGGAACTTGTGCTTGGCTGGATTCCGCCAATCTCTTTTGCTGGAACGTTCTGAACTGATGGCAGCAAAAAAGACCAGTCCTAAGCAGCCCAAGGGTGGCTTCTTCATTTCATTTGAAGGTGGCGAGGGCTCCGGTAAATCGACCCAGGCTGCCATGCTTGGAGAGACCCTACGAGCAGAAGGCTATGACGTCCTGGAAACCCGGGAGCCAGGCGGTTCGCCAGGCGGAGCCATTGTCCGCGAAGTTCTGCTAGGCGGTCACGCGGCTGAAAAAGGTCCGCTTGCCGAGGCATGCTTACTGACCTCCGCGCGCCGCGAACATGTCGATCACATCATCAGGCCGGCCCTGGACCGAGATCAGGTGGTTCTTTGTGACCGATTTGCTGATTCCACCCGCATCTACCAAGGCTATGTTGGTGGTCTACCGACCGAAACCATTGACCAGCTGGAAGCCGTTGCCACCGATGGCCTGATGCCGGAGGTCACCTATGTTCTTGATGTCACCAAGGACGTGGCCAAGACACGACGGCAAGCGCGCCTATCCACGAAAGGCGACGCTGACGATCGTTTCGAAAAAGAAGATCAGAGCTTTCACGATAAAGTCGCAGAGGGGTTTCGCCGCTTGTGCGAGGCCAATCGGCATCGCTGCATCCTGATCGACGGCAACGGAAAAGCAAACGCGGTTGCCGTGACCATCCGCGACAGCCTCCGCCTGCGCGGCCTGATCTGACCGATGGCCCGAAAAGCTGTCACCAAGGAACCTGAATCCTCCGCTGGTCTGCCGCTCAATGCGCCGCTTGTCGGTCATTCTGGTCCCCAAGCAGCGTTCATCGATGCTTTTTCAGCTGGACGCATGCATCACGGCTGGCTGTTGCACGGGCCAAAAGGTGTCGGAAAAGCACGTTTCGCCGCGCAGGCCGCTGCCTATCTGATTGCCGAACAGGCGCGCCAAGGCACCGAAACACTGGCGGTCAATGTTACCCACCCCGACGCACGATTGGTGACCCAGGGCGCACATCCCGACCTTCATTGGATCGATCGAAAGACCGGCAGTGACGGCAGGAAATTGCCCAAAACCATTCCCGTCGGCGCCGTCCGATCCACGCTTCAAAAGTTGCAATCGACGGCGGCCTACGGCGGATGTCGCGTATTGGTGATCGATGCCGTTGACGAGCTCAATGTGGAAGGCGCTAACGCGCTTTTGAAACCGCTGGAAGAACCATCGCACCAGACAGTGCTTTTGCTGGTCGCCCATGCCCTCAATCAAGTTTTGCCGACCATCAGGTCACGCTGCCGCCATCTGGCCTTCGGGCCATTGGATGGTTCGGACCTGCAAAGCGTGGCGCGCGCACTCTCCGAAACCGACATCTCAGAAACCCTCGTGGAACTATCGGACGGCAGGGCAGGGCACATGCTCACACTAGCTCGCGATCCCGAGGCGATGGCCGCCTACCAGAGCTTCTGTGCGCTAGCCGCCGACGCTGGAGGACGACCTGAAAGCCGCACTCTGTCAGAAAGGCTCATGTTGGCCGGAACACTAGGTGCGATGGCACCGGAATCGCGCGATCTCCTGCTCGGTCTTATTGAAGACTGGTTGTCGCGACGATTACGAGGAAAGGCAGAGCCGCCCGGCCTGCCAACACCGCCATCCTTGTCCGATTTGCGGGCAAAGAAAGCGCTTGCTGACCTTTGGAGCGAGCACACAGCGGCGGTCCGAACGCATGTGGCCATCAACCTCAATATTTCGGAACGCATCATGGTGCTTTTCGACCGGCTGGATCAGGTCTATAGCCACGGGTAAATCCCTGCGCGCCGAATGCTATCCAGAAAGCCCTCCACCGCCCTATGTCCAATCGTTATTATATCACGACCGCCATTTCTTATCCCAACGGCACCCCGCATATCGGCCACGCTTATGAAGCGCTGGCCACCGATGCGCTGGCCCGCTTCAAACGCTTGGACGGGTACGATGTCCGGTTCCTGACCGGTACCGATGAGCATGGGCTTAAAATGGACAAAACGGCACGCGAGGCAGGCATGACGCCGGCGCAGTTGGCCGACCAGAATGCACCGCGGTTCCAGGCGATGGTCGAGGCGCTTGGCTGTTCCAACGATGATTTCATCCGCACGACCGAACCTCGCCATCATGCGGCTAGCCAAGCGATCTGGCAGCGCATGCAAGATGCTGGCGACATCTACAAAGATAGCTATGCCGGCTGGTACTCGGTGCGCGACGAAGCCTATTACGGCGATGACGAGACGCGCCTCAATGATGATGGCGTGCGCCTTGGACCGCAAGGTACGCCAGTCGAATGGGTCGAAGAGGAAAGCTATTTCTTCCGATTGTCAGCTTTCCAGGATCGCCTGATGAAGCACTACACCGACAATCCTTCCTTCATCGGGCCGGATGAGCGCCGAAACGAGGTGATGAAATTCGTTGAAGGTGGGCTAAAAGACCTCTCCATTTCACGCACCACCTTCGATTGGGGGATCAAGGTCCCCGGCGATGAGGCCCATGTCATGTATGTCTGGGTCGATGCGCTCACCAATTACATTACCGCGCTCGGCTTTCCCGACGAGACGAACCCTCTTTGGCAATATTGGCCAGCGGATTTGCATGTGATTGGCAAGGACATTGTGCGGTTTCACACCGTCTATTGGCCGACTTTTTTGATGTCGGCAGGCATCCCGTTGCCCAAGCGCGTGTTCGGGCACGGATTTCTGTTCAACAAGGGCGAGAAGATGTCGAAGTCCGTGGGCAACGTGATCGATCCTTTCACGATGGTCGATCACTATGGCCGTGACCAGGTGCGCTATTTTTTCCTGCGGGAAGTGCCCTTTGGACGCGACGGCAATTACAGTCACGAGGCTATCGTTGGTCGTATCAATGCCGATTTGGCCAACGATCTTGGGAACTTAGCGCAGCGGTCACTCTCGATGATTGGAAAAAACTGCGACGGCAAAGTTCCGGAAGCCGGTACACTAACCAGCGATGATGAGACCTTGCTGTCGTCTGCGGACGCCCTTCTTGATCAGGCCCGGACGGCCATCGACAAGCAGGAGTTGCACGCGGTTCTGACATCCATTTGGGCCGTGGTTGCCGACGCCAATCGCTATTTCGCAAGCCAAGAGCCTTGGGCGTTGAAAAAAACCGATCCCGAGCGCATGGCGACCGTCCTTTGGGTGACAGCCGAGACGATCCGCAAGATTGCCATTCTTGTGCAACCTGTCATGCCTGAAAGCGCCGGCAAACTGCTCGACGCCCTTAGCGTGCCAAATGGCGCCCGACAGTTCGCGCATCTTGGCGCGGACAACCGTCTGCAAGCAGGTGCAGATTTGCCGAAACCGACGCCAATTTTTCCGCGCTATATCGATGATGATTCTGGGCAAGCAGCAGCAGGGAAGGGGGCCTAACCCCCAATGCTGGTCGATAGCCACTGCCATCTTGATTTCCCCGACTTTGAGCCGGAACGCGACGCCGTCATTGAGCGCGCACGCGAGGCTGGTATCGGCCACATGGTGACGATCTGCACACGGGTAAAAAAGTTCGACCAGATCAAAGCCGTTGCCGAGGCCTATGACATTGTGACCTGTTCCGTCGGCACGCACCCCCACAACGCCGACGAAGAACTCGACATCACAGTCGAAGATTTGGTTGCGTTGGCCGATCACCCCAAGGTCGTGGCCATTGGCGAGGCCGGACTCGATTATCACTACGACAATGCGCCGCGCGACGCTCAGGCAGATGGGCTAAAACGCCACATCAAGGCTGCACGTATCACGGGGCTGCCATTGGTCATCCATGCCCGCTCGGCGGATGAAGACATGGCAACAATCCTTGAGGAAGCACACGCAACGGACGGCGCTTTTCCCATGGTGCTGCATTGTTTCTCGTCCGGCCTTGATCTGGCCAGGCGCGGCGTTGCGCTTGGCGCCTTTGTCTCGTTTTCCGGTATATTGACGTTCAAAACCGCGCAGGAACTGCGCGACATTGCAGCAAGCATCCCCGAAGAGCGGCTGCTGGTCGAAACCGACGCACCTTACCTTGCGCCAGTACCGTATCGCGGGAAACGCAACGAACCGGCCTTTGTGACGCACACAGCCAAAGTGTTGGCCGACGTGCGCGGCATGGATCGTGCTCACCTGGCCGATCTAACGACAAACAATTTTCAACGTCTTTTCAAAAAGGTAGCGCTTGGATGACTTTGACGCTCACCATTCTCGGCTGCGCGTCGTCGGCTGGTGTGCCCAGGGTAGGGGGAACAACCCATGAAGAACGGTGGGGGGCCTGCGATCCAAACAATTCCAAAAACCATCGCCGCCGCTGTTCTGTGCTCCTCACGAAGACAGGTCCTGGCGGCTCCACCTACTGCGTCATCGACACCGGCCCGGATTTTCGCGCGCAGATGCTGGAGGCCGAGGTCCCGCGCCTTGATGGCGTTGTCTACACCCATGAGCATGCCGATCATTTGCACGGAATTGACGACATGCGGCCCTACGCGTTGATACAGCGCGCGCGGATCCCGGTGTTCATGGACGATCGCACATTTGCGCGGGCCAACGCTGCCTTTGGCTATGTGTTCGAAACGCCGCCCGGTTCAACTTATCCGCCTATCCTCCATCGCCATTCCATCGATATCAACAAACCTGTAACTGTCGACGGCGCCGGTGGAACGATCGAGATGATGCCCGTGCCCGTCGACCATGGCGACATCAGTGCGCTTGGTTACCGTATCGGCACCACGCTTTATCTGCCGGATGTCAGTGCCATACCGGCGGCGAGCATGGCGCTTTTCGAGGACCTCGACACGCTGATTATCGATAGCTTGCGCCGACGGCCGCATCCCAGCCACTTGAATTTGGAGCAAGCTTTGGCGCTTGTGGCCGATGTGAAGCCCAAGCGTGCAATTCTCACCAATCTGCACAATGATCTGGATTATGAGACCGTGCACGCTGAAACACCGCACACGGTAGAGCCGGCCTTTGATGGGCTGCAAGTCAGCATTGCCTAGCATCTCTGGCGTTTGCAGCATTATTTATGTTCCATAATATATCTTATCGGACAAATGGTGATATTTCTTGTGGGCTATCCCCTTGGCGGAACTGGCGAGCCGATGCGACGCCAGTTGCTGCGATAGGCTGGGCAGCAGTCGAAGCCCACGGCCAATTGCAAGGAGCTGAGCATGAGCACCAATGGATCGACGGACGGCCCACCTGGCGAACTCTCGACGCTGCTTGCGATCATGGCCAAGCTTCGCGATCCCGAAACCGGCTGCCCATGGGATGTTGAGCAAGACTTTGCGTCTATCGCGCCCTATACGATCGAAGAGGCCTATGAGGTGGCAGACGCCATCCAGCGCGATGACCGCGACGATCTCTGTGACGAATTGGGCGACCTCCTCCTGCAGGTCGTCTTTCATGCCCAGATGGCCAAGGAAGAAGGTTCGTTTGCCTTTGAAGACGTTGTGGCCGCCGTAACGACCAAGATGATCCGGCGTCACCCTCACGTTTTCGGCGATAATGATCGCGATGATCCGAAGGCCGTCAAGGCGCGTTGGGAGGAAATTAAGGAAGAGGAAAAAGCCGCCAAACGCGCCCGACAGGCGGCCAAGGGCGATGCATCAGGCGAGGGGCACAACAATCACCCGACAAGCGCCATAGAGGGCGTGCCGACCACCCTGCCCGCGCTTCAACGAGCCTTCAAACTCCAAGCCAAGGCAGCGCGCGTCGGCTTTGATTGGCCAACCCCGCAAGCGGTGATGGAAAAGCTCGCCGAAGAAACAGCCGAAGTCGCCGACGAGCTTTCCGCCACGCCGCATGATCGCCGCCGCCTTGAGGACGAGATTGGTGACGTCCTGTTCGTTGTGACCAATCTTGCGCGCAAACTCGATATCGATCCAACCGTTGCCTTGGAACGGACAAATCAGAAATTCATCAAACGCTTTCAATGGGTCGAAGACAGCCTGTCGCAAAGCGATACGCCCGTTGGCAAAGCGCCGCTGGAAGCAATGGAATCGGCCTGGCAGGAAGCCAAGACAAAGGCCTGACTGACAGAAAAACCTATTCAGCTGCTGCAGCAACACCAAATCGCGCTCGCGCATGCGCCATCCGTCGCGGTGTCATAGCGACACGGATTTTGGTTGAGCCATCGTCCAAGACCGTCTCATCGAGCACGGTCGCATTGGCAAAAACCCAAGCCCGTCCCTCGCCGTCCTGAACCGGAATATGAAAGGTTTCTTCCTGGCGCGTGGCCGTAATTTCTTCCTCAATCTGTGCCAGGAGCGCATCAAGCCCCTGCCCGCCCACAGCCGATACGGCCAGCACGCGTTCGCCCTGCACATCCGCTTGGCGTCGCGTTACGGCTAAGCTATCGGCATCCATCAAGTCAATCTTGTTCCAGGCCTCGATTATCGCGCGATCACTCTGGCCGTCGCGATCGACCACGCCCAATTGTGTAAGAACATCAAGCACATCAGCGCGCTGTGCCTCCGTTTCCGGATGCGTGATATCGCGGACATGGACGATCAGATCGGCTTCGAGAACCTCTTCCAACGTCGCACGAAACGCCGCAATCAACGAGGTCGGCAGATTGGAGATAAAACCCACCGTGTCGGAGAGAATGACCTCCGTTCCCTTGGGCAACTCTACCTTGCGCAGTGTTGGATCGAGCGTGGCAAACAACAGGTCCTTCGCCATTACCTTTTCATCGACGATCCGATTGAAAAGGGTGGATTTGCCAGCGTTTGTGTAGCCGACCAAGGCGACCGTCGGCGCCGGAACGTCCTGACGGCGCGACCGGTGCAGCGTCCGCGTGCGTCTGACCTCTTCCAACTGGCCCTTCAAACGCGTGATCTTTTCTTGGATCACACGGCGATCGGACTCGATCTGCGTTTCGCCCGGTCCACCAAGAAACCCCTTGCCGCCGCGCTGCCGTTCAAGGTGGGTCCAAGACCGTACCAAACGGCTTTTCTGGTAGCTTAGATGCGCCAGATCAACCTGCAGCGTACCCTCACGGGTTTGTGCGCGGCGGCCAAAGATCTCTAGGATGAGCCCGGTTCGGTCCACCACCTTTGCCTTCAAGGCGCGTTCTAGGTTGCGCTGTTGAATCGGCGTCAGTTCGTGGTCAACGACGACCAACTCAACATCTTGATCGGCGACGCGATGCGCGATCTCTTCAACCTTGCCAACGCCAAGCAACGTGGCGGGTCGGGGCGCCTGAAGAGTCAAAAGTTCAACGAAAACAACATCAAGACTGATCGCGGCCGCGAGACCAACCGCCTCTTCCCGGCGGGCGCCTAGCGAGCGCTGCTCACCAACAGCGCGCCCGCCCGCATCCCCTACCCGCCTTGCGGCACGGCCGGAAATGACTGGTACGATGACAGCAGTACGAGTTTCTTTGGCGCGCGTATCTTCGATCTGGAAGCGCGGCTTGCCAGTAGGTTTGCGATCTTCATCGCCAGTTTCAACGGTCAAGGACGATCCTTTTACCCGTCTGTACGCTCTTCGTCAGACGGATCAAACAGTTGCACCGGTTGCGCCGGCATGATGGTTGAAATCGCATGCTTGTAGACCAGCTGCGAATGGCCATCACGACGCAAGAGAATGCAAAAATTGTCAAACCAGGTCACAATGCCCTGGAGTTTCACCCCATTGACCAAAAAAATGGTCAGCGAGGCTTTCTGCTTGCGCACATGGTTGAGGAAGGCGTCTTGCAGATTCTGGGTTCGCTCGTTTGCCATGGTTACCCCCTGGTCGTTGTTGTTTCTTGGCCGCACATGTCGAACGCACCCTCATGCGCCCTTGCGCCACGCTAGCACGGCTTTTTCGCAAGCCAAAGAGCTTTGGGCGTTGAATTAGCGTTTCCTAAAGACCAGCATTTGGGCAACTAACGCCTAAAAAACAAGACACTAAAGCCCGCCACAAGACCAATGATCTCAAGCCGCCCTGCCACCATCGTCAGGCTCAAGGCACCGCTCGCCAGCGGCTCAAGCTCATAATAGCCCGGCCACTCTTGCCGTGGCGCCCAGCCAAAGGTGTAAACCGGGCCGGCATTCACCAAGGCACTTAAAGACGCAACCAGCGCAGCTTCCGGCGGTAGACCGGACAGGGCCAGAACCACGCCACATCCGGCCCATACGACGAGAAACAGTACGAAGGCTGTCCAAATCGCTCGCATACCGTCGGTATCATAGGCAAACCGGCCGAGATGGTCGGTGTGCACCGCGTGCGGATAAATGATGTGTTCGAGTTCCTTGAGGCTATGCCGCGCCATCACGGCCACACGATAGAGCTTAACACCGCCGGCTGTGGAAAACATGCCGCCGCCAATCAGAATGACGACGAGCACCAGAGACAAGGGCAACACTGAAGCGCCAGCATTGCGCGCCTCAAAACCAGTGGTTGAAACCAGCGATGCAGCGGTAACAAACCCTTCGCGCAAAGCTGTGACCGGTCCCAACACGCTGCCTGATCCCGCCGCGAGCGCAAAAGCAATGGCGTAGGCGACCCCTAGGACGCAGGCCAGCCCGCCCACCGAAACGCTCTCAATCAAAGTGATCGATCGACCGAGGCGCCCGGTCGCTACCAATCTGTGCCACATGATGCTGGATGCGCCGATCAGCATGAACAGCCCGACAACCCACTCTGCCAGCGGCGCACCATAGTCGCTGAGCGTTCCCGGACGCGGCATCATCCCGCCGGTCGAAACCGTCGACAAAGACAGGGCAAACGCATCAAAAGCGCCGATGTTGGCGGCAAGCAGAAGCGCAAAACATGCAAGCGTGACCGCGACATAGGCACCAAAGACGCCGCGCACCCGGTTTTCCAGGATCTGTTGGGAATCTCCGCCAAGGCGCAACAATGGCGTACCCCCAGCCCCTGCCGGTGCCAGAACAACGATGATCGACATCAGCGTTGCCAACCCGCCGAGCCATTGCAGCCAAGCGCGCCAACCGATGATCGACAGCGGCACGGTGTCCAGATTTTCGATCGCCGTCCCGCCGCTTGTGGTTACTGCTGATGTCGCTTCGAACAGCGCCAAATGGATTGGTAGATCCGTCAGAAGCAAAAACGGTGGTGCTGCGATGATGGGCGTCACGACCCAAGCAATGATCAGAACGCGGAAGCTGATGGCGCGTGTCAATGGCGCGCGTCGTCCCGCAAACGTTAGGCGGACAGCCGCCGCAAAGAAGATCAGGATGCCCGCCTGCCCGGCAAACAGGGAGACCGCTGCGGTGTCGCTCTGCCCTAGCCCGATTACAGCGCACATAATCATCGCGAGCGCCATGACTAGACTGACGGCAGCAAGGGCGCGAAAGCCGACTAGCATGGGTGTCGCTGACCCAAACTGTAGAAAGCTTGCTCTGTCTCTTGGGCGCAGGCCACGGGACAGCTAGAAGAACTCGAGCGAAACACGGAAAAGCTGTTCAACGCGTTTCACCTGGCCCGCCAGGGCGAACATAACCACGCGATCGCCAGCCTTCACCATGGTTTCGCCGTCCGGCATAATGACCTTCGACCCGCGCAATATCGCACCGATCCGCAAACCATCGGGCAAATCGAGATCGCGCAAGTGCGCCCCAACCAGAGGTGATGTGTCCAGTGCCTCAGCCTCAATCACCTCTGCCACACCGTCTTGGAGCGAGTGGACCTGACGAATGCGTCCCTTGCGAACGTGCTGCAAAACACGGGAAATCGTCACTTGGCGAGGGTTCACATAGGCATCAATGCCAAGCGACTGGGCAAGCGGCGGGTAGGAGCTGTTATTGATGAGCGCCAAATTCTGTCGCACGCCAAGACGCTTCGCCATCACACAGGAGAGAATGTTGACCTGATCGTCATTGGTCAGCGCAACGATCGTATCGGTCTGGCCGATATCACTTTCGTTCAGAATGTCCTGGCTGAGCGCGCTGCCGTGCAGAATTACCGTTCGTGAAAGATCGTCAGCAATATCGACCGCCCGCTCGCGATCTTGCTCGATGATCTTCACTTTGGTGCGTACCTGGCGCGTCTCCAGCGCTTGGGCGACATAAAGGCCGATATTGCCGCCACCTGCGATGACCACGCGGCTTGCCTCGGCCTCTTCACGTCCGAAAATTCCAAGTGTCCGGCGAACCTGCTCACGGTCGGCAGCAAAGTAGGCAACGTCGCCAGCCAACATGGCATCGTCGGACCGCGGCACGAACATACTGTCATTGCGAAGAACGCCAACCACCGTGGCTTTGAGCTCTGGAAAAAGCCCGGAAAGCTGACGCAAGGGCGTGTCGATCACCGGGCAATCATCGCGCAGATAAACGCCAACAACCGAGATCCGTTCGTCGGCAAAGCGTGCTGAGTCCAATGCGCCAGGAAGGGCTAGACGCCGCAGCACCATTTCCCCGACCTCGATCTCCGGAGAAATGATCACATCAATGGGAAGATTATCGCGCGAGAAGAGCGAGGCGTACTGTTTTTCCAGATAGCTCTGGGCGCGGATACGCGCGACCTTTGTGGGCACATTGAACAGTGAGTGCGCCACTTGGCAAGCAATCATGTTCACCTCGTCGTACAAGGTGACGGCAATAATCATATCGGCTTGTTCGATGCCGGCCTGAACCAGGGCATCGGGATGCGAGCCATGGCCAACGACGCCGCGCACATCCAGCGTGTCGCGGATAGCTTGAACAAGCCGCGCGGACGTATCGATCACCGAGACATCATTGTTTTCGCGCGACAGGCGTTCGGCAATACCAAAGCCAACCTGCCCTGCCCCGCAAATCACTACCCGCATCGGCGACGGCGCCCCTGTTTCTTACATCACCACTGTATACGCGGCTTCTTGAATGATCTCTGGTCGCACATTTCAGGTGTGCGTGCCAATCACCCGTTGAGGCCCAATGATTTCAGCTTGCGGTGGAGCGCCGAGCGCTCCATGCCGATGAACTCAGCGGTTTTGGAGATATTGCCGTTGAACCGGTTGATCTGCGAGGATAGATAGTCGCGCTCGAAAAGTTCACGCGCATCGCGCAAAGGCATGCTCATCAGATGTTCGCTGCCCATGCTCGCCGTTTTTGGAAGCAAGGACGAGACATCGGGCGGTAACAGATCCGCTGTCACGTGCGAGCCGTTGTCGCCGCGCGCCAAAATCATCAGACGTTCCACATTGTTGCGCAACTGGCGCACATTACCGGGCCAATCGTGAGTTTGCAGGATCGTCATGGCATCGTCGGCAATCTGCCGCGTCGGCAAGCCACTGGCTTTGGACAGCTGCTGCATGAAGTACTCTACCAACTCCGGGATGTCCGAACGCCGTTCCGCCAAGGACGGGACGGGCAGCGGCACCACGGCCAATCGGTGGTAAAGATCGGACCGGAACATGTCGTCCTCAATCAGCGGCTCCAGCGGGACTGACGATGAGGAAAGAACGCGCACATCAACTTGAACCCGGGTCGATCCTCCGACGCGCGTGAAGGTCTGATCGACAAGAACCCGCATGATTTTCGACTGGGTATCACGCGGCATTTCGGACACTTCATCAAGATAAAGCGTGCCGCCATGCGCCTCCTCCAGCGCGCCAACCTTGCGCGGTGTGCCCGGTTCAGCTTCGGTCCCAAAGAGTTCCAGCTCCATGGTTTCAGGTGAGATATTCGCCGCATTGAGAACCACGAACGGTCCGTTGGCGCGCCGCGATTTGGTGTGGATGGCACGGGCAACCAGCTCCTTGCCGCAGCCTGACGCACCAAGAACCATCACACGCGAATTGGTCGGTGCCAGCCGATCGATCTGCGCCCGCAGCGTGTTCATCTCTGGTGACGAGCCGACCAGTGTGTATTCAATACCCGACGTCTGGCGAAGCTCGGTGATTTCCCGTTTCAGCGCGGTTGTTTCCAAGGCGCGCATGGCAACATGCAACAGCCGGTCGGACTTGAACGGTTTTTCGATAAAATCGAACGCGCCCGTCTTGATCGCATTTACGGCAGTATCAATCGTTCCGTGACCTGAGATCATCACTACGGGAAGCTCTGGATAGGACGACCGCACAACGTCAAGAAGCTGCATGCCGTCCAGGCGGCTGCCCTGCATCCAGATGTCCAAAAACACAAGGTTTGGCCGCCGTTCTTCGATCGCTTGCAATGCCTCATCAGCGTTTCCAGCGAGCCGCGTCGTGTAGCCCTCATCTTCAAGAATGCCGGCAACGAGTTCGCGGATATCCGCTTCATCGTCGACGATCAGAATATCACCACTCACGCCTCGTGCTCCTTCGCCTGGTCCGTCGCATCCGCGTCGGTGTCAGGATGTTGTATGATCTCAGTGTCGATCTGTTCTGAACCAAGGGGTTTGGTCGTATCTTTGTCGGCGCCCGGCAACGTAATCCGCACCAGGGCACCGCTGGTAGGCGGAGTCGCCTGGTCGCCGTCGAGCAGCCGCAGGGTCCCGCCATGGTCCTCGACAATCCGCCTGACGATGGCGAGGCCAAGCCCCGTGCCCTTCTCGCGGGTCGTCATGTAGGGCTCAAGCAGTTGGTTGCGCCCAGACTTGGGGAAGCCGATGCCATCGTCGGCAACATCGATGACATAGGAACCATCCTCGCGCCGCTTGGCATGAACCTGCACATGGCCTTTGGGCGCCGCATCGCCCGCTTGTTCGCCGCGCGAGGCAATGCCTTCGGCGGCGTTTTTGAAGAGGTTGGTGAACACATGCCCCATCAATCGACTATCCAGGGAAAGCGGCATGCCGCCGGGCTCCAGCTCCGCCGCAAACCGAATGTCAGGATACCCATTGTCCATCAGGAAAACTGTGTCGCGTATCACAGTCGCCAGGTCACCAGGCGCAAATTCAGGTTTCGGCATGCGGGCAAACGAGGAAAATTCATCAACCATTTTGCCGATGTCACCCACCTGGCGGATGATCGTGTCCGTGCACTGCTCAAACACCTCGGTGTCTTCGGTGAGTTTTTTGCCGTAGCGCCGCTTCAAGCGCTCCGCTGAAAGCTGGATCGGAGTCAGCGGATTTTTGATCTCATGGGCGATGCGCCGAGCAATGTCGGCCCATGCGCTGGACCGTTGTGCGGCGACCAAATCGGACACGTCGTCAAACGTCATCACAGCCCCTTGAATGGTACCTTCGTCGTTGGCTTCAACGGTTATGTTGACGGTCAAGATGCGCTGATGTTCACCGCGCTCAATGCGGATTTCGCGAGCGGGACGGCGTCCGAGCTGCTCGTCGATCGTGCCTGAAAACAGAGAAGAGAATTCCGGCACGGCATGGCTGATCGATCGGCCGAGAAGCGCGCTTTCTTCCACATCCAGAAGGCGGCAGGCCGAGCGGTTAACGAGCGTAATCCGCATCGACCGATCGATGCCGATCACGCCGGCCGACACACCGGCCAGCACCGCCTCGGTAAATCGGCGGCGGCCATCGATTTGATCCTTGGCGTCAATAAGTTCGTTGCGCTGGGTGCGCAGATCGTTGGTCATGCGGTTGAAGCTTTGACCGAGCACCGCGAGGTCTCCCTCCTCGCGCCTCACCGGCACCTGAACGTAAAGATTGCCCGATGAGATTTGCTGCGCAGCAACCATTAGGCGACGTACCGGCAAAACCAGCCGATCCGCAAAATTGATGGCAATCCACATGGCGGCCAGAAGCATGATCAGCGCTAACCCGAGAAACATGAACCCAAAGGAAAGCTGCACGCCGAACCGGCGATCCTGCATGGCCTGGAACTCGCTGGCGTTCTGTTCGGTCACCAACAAATATTGGACGACACGCGGATCGACCGCGCGTGAAATGAACAAATAAACGTCGTTGAACTCAGGCAGGCGAATGAGCCCTGCAATCTGGTTGGTCGTGCCCGGCGGGATGAGCACCGGATCATCCCCTGTGACACGCGCGATCATGCCGGGATCGGGTTGCCGATACCCTTCAGCAAAGCGCGTGTCGGCGCGCAAAATCTCAACGCCGTCCGCCCCGACAATCGACATATAGGGGATCGATCGTAACGCGGCGATGTTTGACATGTGTTCCGCGAAGCGCTGCGGGTCGAAATCGTAAAGAGCCTTGGAGCGATCGAGCTCACTGGCGACGGCAGTGAGTTCGACATTCAGCACCTGGCGGTACTCGTCGAGATAGGCGCGGGCCACAACAAGCGAGAAGTCCACCATGGATTGGGTGCGCTCAGAGAACCAGCGGTCAAGGCCACGGTCCAACGTCAGGGTCGCGACGATGGCCACGAGAACGGCGGGCACAGCGGCAATCAGACTGAAAAGAGCCAATATCCGCGTGTGAAGACGCGCCCCTGCCCTTCTTTCCTGACGCGCGCGCAAAATCTTGCGCACTTCCAACCCGATCAGCACCATGAGCGTCAGCACGGCACCGGCGTTCAGCGTGACCAAACGGACCACGACATCGCGTGTCGGAATGATCGCAGTCGAACCCGTCAAAATGGCGAACGTGACGCCTGCCAAAACGACGGACAAGATTACCAAAATTGGCGCGAAAAACCGCAAGCGCGGGCGACGCGTTTCGGTCATCATGCTGGGTTTTTGGCTTACGGCATCGACCAAGCGAGAAACGCTCCAATGGAATTGCGGCAGCCGGTCCGGCATCCGAAAATGGGATCACGCCACTGTGGCGAGCGAGTCACAGCAGTGTTGTATATTTATGACAAAAAAGAGGTCGCTGGCCAGATCAATGGCCAGCCTCCAGGGGTTTGCTAGCGGACAGCGTTAACGCGAACCGCGGATCACCTGAATATCAAGGTCGCGGATTTTCTTGCGCAGCGTGTTGCGATTTAGACCCAACAGTTCCGCCGCCTTGATCTGATTACCGCGTGTGGCCGCCAGCGCCACCGAAAACAACGGGATTTCCAGCTCTTTGAGCATGCGATGATAGAGTCCTGGCGGCGGCAGATCATCGCCAAAGTCTTTGAAATATTTCACCAAATGCCGCTCAATCGAAACCGAAAGCCCTTCATCGGCTTCGGCTTGATCGCCAGTCGGTGCGAGCCCTGTGACCGCAGTGCGCAACTCATCTTCGACGATTGGCGCGGTTATGACGTCCTGCGGGTAGAGGGCCGCAAGGCGACGCACCAGGTTTTCCAACTCACGGATGTTACCCGGCCAGCGATATTGCCGCAGCACGTCCAACGCCGCGCCATCGATTTGTTTCGCCGGCAAACCTTCCTCGGCGGCCTGCGCAAAAAAGTGCCGAACAAGATCAGGCACGTCCTCGGTGCGTTCGCGAAGTGGCGGCAAGCGTAGCGGCACCACATTGAGCCGGAAGAACAAGTCTTCGCGGAACAACCCCTGATTGATCAACTGGCGCAGATCTTTGTTCGTTGCGGCCACGATACGAACATCCGACCGTATCGCCGTGCGTCCGCCAACTGTTGTGTATTCGCCTTGCTGCAAGACGCGCAAAAGACGGGTCTGCGCGTCCATGGGCATGTCGCCGATCTCATCGAGAAAAAGTGTGCCGCCTTCGGCCTGCTCGAAACGGCCGACCACCCGAGTCTGTGCGCCAGTAAACGCACCCTTCTCGTGGCCGAATAGTTCTGTTTCGATCAGATCACGCGGAATGGCCGCCATATTGATAGCGACAAACGGCCCTTTGGCGCGCCGCCCAAACTCGTGCAGTGCCCGCGCCACCAGCTCCTTGCCAGTGCCCGACTCGCCAGAAATCGTGACCGTCAAATCGGTCTGCATCAGCCGGGCGAGGACACGATAAATCTCCTGCATGGCCGCCGAACGCCCGACCAGCGGCATGTTCTCCGCGCCCTCTTCCACCGTCGGAGCACCAATCGCCTTGCGCTTTGGCTCGGCCATGGCGCGTCCGACGATGGCGATCAGCTCTTTCAAGTCAAACGGCTTGGGCAGATAATCATAGGCACCCTTTTCCGAGGCCCGCACGGCGGTCATGAACGTGTTTTGCGCGCTCATCACGATGATCGGCAGGTCCGGCCGTGCCTTTTTCATCCGCGGCAACAGATCAAAGGCGTTCTCATCGGGCATCACCACGTCGGTGATCACCAGATCCCCCTCGCCTTCGCTCACCCAGCGCCATAGCGAGGTGGCATTGGACGTCACGCGAACCGAATACCCTGCTCGAGTCAGCGCCTGGTTGAGGACGGTGCGGATGGCCGCATCATCGTCGGCAATCAAAACCGTCTGGCTTCTTTGAGGCATTGGGGCTTCCTAGTCGATCAGGCGTTTAAGTCTTGGGATAGGTACTGTGCGGCTTCGTCGGTCGGCCGGTAGATCGGCATCATCACCTTGAAGGTCGCGCCGCGTTCGTGGTTCTCGCATTCCACTACGCCGCCATGGTCACGGATAATCTTCGCGACCAGCGCCAGACCCAAGCCGCTGCCATTGGATTTAGTGGTTACAAAGGGATCAAAAAGATTGGGGACCAGGTCGCGCGGGATGCCGCCGCCATTGTCGTGAACCGCAAATTCCAATGGTAAGGTAAGACGTTTGGCGCTTCCCGGCACCGACAGGCGGATGCCCGGCTTGAACCCGGTTGAAAGCACAATTTCGCCATTGGACGCGGAACCGATGGCCTCGCAGGCGTTCTTCACCAGGTTGAGAAAAACCTGCACCATCTGGTCACGATTGGCGAAGATCGCCGGCAGCGACGGATCATAGCGCTCAACGAAATGAATGTGGCTGCCGAACCCGCTTTCCGCCAGCCGCTTCACATGTTCCAGCACCGTATGAATGTTGACCGGTCCGCGCTCCACCGGACGTTCATCGGAAAAGACTTCCATCCGATCGACCAGTTTGACGATCCGATCCGCCTCGTCCGTGATGAGCTGTGTCAAGGCGCGATCATCATCCTCGACACTGCCCTCTAACAATTGGGCGGCACCACGGATGCCTGACAGTGGGTTTTTGATTTCGTGCGCCAACATGGCAGCCAACCCACTGACCGATCGCGCCGAAGACTGCGATGTCAATTGCCGATCCAGTTTGCGCGTGCGCGCTTGCGGGTGGAGTGTCAGCGCAATGGCCGAGACCGGACCGCCTTCGCCGTGCGCGTCGGCCGGCGCATCGACAATCGGCACGGCATAGACATCAACAAGCATGTCATCAGGCTGGCGAGGGCTGGAAAGGTCCACCCCATAGGCAGTCAGCGGAGCACCATCGGCCACGACTTGATCGATAGTGGCGAACACCGGGCTGCCGAAGGGCACAAAATGCTTCAGGCCTTCGCGCTGCATGATCGCGAGCGAGGTGCGAAAAAAGACTTCAGCCGCATTGTTCGCTTCGAGGATGTTGAAACCCTCATTGACCAAAAGCGCCGCATGCGGCAACGCGTTAAGCAGTTGAACCTGCCGACCACTGTCCGGCTCTTGGACCGTCATGCTGCCCGCGCCTTGTACATGTCGCCGGATAGATCGATGTTGGCGCCGGACTCCCGTCCCACGGGGCGCTGCCAAACCGCGTCGGCCCAAACCTCCTGGATGGCACGGCTCACCTGACCGGGATCGTCGCTGCCGAACAGCACATCGCGTTGATCCATCGGGAGCGGACGCTGCAAATCGGTCGTGTCGAGATACCAGCCGAAATGTTTGCGCGCGATGCGCACGCCGAGCGGAACGCCCTTATGGACGGCATGGTGGGACACCAGCGCTGCGTAGTGTTCTGCAATGAGATCAACTGGCGCAGGCAGGTTTGCTAAAAACCGGTCGGGATCAGCGCTCGCCAAATAACCAGGCAGCCAGGGACGCCCATAGGCGCCGCGCCCGGCCATCACAGCATCGCAGCCGCTTTCTTGCAAGATGCGCCGCGCATCAGCGATAGAGACGACATCACCGTTGGCGACCACCGGGACGTGAACGGCCTGTTTGACGGCGGCGATAGCCGGCCAATCCGCCAAACCCTTGTAGAACTGGCAGCGAGTGCGTCCATGCACGGTAATCATCTGAACACCTGCGTCGCAGGCCCGCCGCGCCAACTCCGGCGCATTGATGCTGGTTTCATCCCACCCTAGGCGCATTTTCAGCGTTACGGGTACAGAAGAGGCCGCGACGGTTACTTCGACCAAAGTGAGAGCGTGATCAAGGTCGCGCATCAGCGCCGAGCCGGAATAGCCCGACGTCACTTTTTTGGCCGGGCAGCCCATATTGATGTCGATGATACTGGCGCCCGCCCCTTCGGCGATTTTGGCCGCTTCGCCCATCCAATTGGCCTCGCGACCAGCCAGTTGCACCACGGACGTCTCCAACCCACTGACATCCATCCGCAAGCGGGAATCGGGATTATCGACCACCAGTTCCTGACTTGCGACCATCTCGCTCACCACCAGGCCAGCGCCAAAACGATTGGCCAGGCGCCGAAACGGCAGATCCGTCACGCCGGACATCGGCGCCAAGATGACGCGGTTGCGCGCCGATGCCTCAGCGATAGGCAACGGCACGCCGATTTCCGCTGTCGGAGGCTCACTGGACGGGTCGTTGGCGACAACTTGTGGCGCGAAATTGATCATAATCCATGCATGGCTAATATTTCATCATAATGCAATGCTCTTGATGGCCAAAGCCGCCTGGAAAAGCGCCAGAGTTAACAAGCCAGCCCTTGTGCGAGCCTAGATCGCAGGTCGCCCTTTTCGCTCGACCGGCATCGGGATAAGGCTGCGGTCATGACCAAAACATGGCCAACGCCGCACCTTTCCCCAAACACCTGCGCCATCCTTTTGGCGGCCGGGATAGGGACCCGCGCGCGCCGGGCAGGCCAACCCGATAAAGCTGCCAAACAGTTCGTGAACCTTCGCGGCAAACCGCTGCTCGCTTGGAGTTTGGAAACCCTTTCTTCACACCCGAACATCTCGATGATCGTGCTGGTCTTGCCCGAAGGCGAGGACCAAACGGCTCTCTGGCACGACCATGTGTCGCAGCATGTTGACCTGCTCACGACAGTCGGTGGGGCAACGCGGCGGGAGAGCACATTGGCCGGCCTGGAGGCATGGGCTCGTTCGAACGCCTTTGAACCAGACACACGCATCTTGATCCACGATGGTGCGCGGCCATTTGCCTCGCATGCTCTGATCGATCGATTGCTGGACGGGCTTGAGCGGGCGCCGGGTGCCATCCCCTCGCTGCCAGTGACTGACACCCTAAAAACCCTTGACCAAACGGTCATCGCCAGCGGACCAGACCGCAGCGGCCTCGTGACGGTGCAGACCCCGCAAGCCTTTCACGGCGACACCATTCTCGAAGCGCACAGGGCTGTCGACGCCGCGCAACCCGACATCCTGTTCACGGACGATGCGAGCATCACCGAATGGGCAGGGCACAATTGCGTCGCCGTTCGGGGTGACATCGACAACATCAAGATCACCACGCCGGACGATTGGCAGCGCGCGGAGGCGATCCTAGAACAAAGGGAGAGGCGCATGTTGGAGCCGCGAACCGGTATCGGCTATGATGTACATCGCCTGGTGCCCGGCGACGGCGTCTGGCTTTGCGGCCATTTCATCGAGCACCACAGTCGCTTGGACGGCCATTCGGATGCCGATGTTGGCCTTCATGCCCTGACCGACGCGCTGCTTGGCGCCATCGGCGAGGGTGACATCGGCACCCATTTCCCCCCCTCCGATCCGCAATGGAAAGGCGCAGCTTCGCATCAGTTTTTGGCGCACGCCGCCGAGTTGGTGCGCGCTCGCGCCGGCAAGATCGTCAATGTCGATGTAGCGATCGTCACCGAGCAACCGAAAATCGGACCGCACCGCGCGGCCATGGTGGCTGCAATGGCAGAGACGCTCCAAATCGCGCCAAGCCGTGTTTCAGTGAAAGCCACCACAAATGAGCGCATGGGTTTCACCGGTCGCGAGGAAGGCATCGCCGCCTTGGCAAGCGTTTCCGTGCTGGTTCCGGATCCGGACTCAGACGATGGCTGACCTCTCGCTCCAAGCAAGCGCACTGCTGGACACGTTAAAGGCAGCCGGGCTGATGGTGGCGACCGCCGAATCCTGCACAGGCGGGATGATCGCCGCCGCGCTGACCGACATTGCCGGGTCTTCAGCAGTCGTTGATCGCGGCTTCGTCACCTATTCCAACGACGCCAAAACTGAAATGCTTGGTGTGCCACCGGACCTCATCGCTACTCATGGCGCGGTCAGCGAACTGGTCGCGCGTGCCATGGCAGAGGGTGCTTTGACGCGTTCCAATGCCGACATCGCAGTGTCGGTGACCGGCGTTGCCGGCCCGGACGGTGGCAGCGAGGACAAGCCGGTCGGCACTGTCCATTTCGGCTGTGCCCGCAAGGGGCGTGCAACGGTTCATAGCCACAAGCTGTTTGACGGCATGAGCCGCTCAGAGGTGCGCCAGGCCAGCGTCGCGCACGCATTCAAATTGATTGAGGATACCCTTTAGGCAGGGCTTTCGGCCCCATAGAGTTGGTCGGCCCGAGCTTCGAAAGCAGACGAGAACTTGCGGAAGGCTCGATCGAACATAGCCCCCATCAGCGAGGCCAAAGCCCGCGACCGGAACTCATAGTCGATGAAAAACTCAACAATGCAGTGGCGTTCGCCGACCTCTTCGAAGCGCCAGCGGTTTTCCATCTTCTTGAACGGACCATCGAGATAGGTCACCAGGATTTCGCGCTTGTCCGGATCGAGCTCGACACGCGATGTGAACGTCTCTTTGAACATTTTGTACGCCACGGTCATATCGGCAACGACAACGGATCTGTTGCCGTCCAGCGGTGATTCTCCGCGGACACGCAAACTTTGACAGAGCGGCACAAATTCCGGGTAGGACCGCACGTCAGCGACCAGCGCAAACATGTCTTCGGCACTGTGCGCAACGCGATGGCGAGTCGTGAAATGCGGCATATCGAATTCCAAAAGGCGAACGTTCAGGGCAGCGAGCGGGTCACAGACGTGATAGAAATTAGCATCTAGGCGGCAACAATCCTATGCGCCATGCATGAATAGATCGTTTGATACCTCCGCCCGTTCAACTGTCGCACCTTGGTCATAGTGTCTCATCATAGCGGGGCATCCGCACCCCACTCACACCATGAGTCTTTAATGAAACACTACAGAATTCCCTTGGCCCTCTTACTGGTCTCCTTTGCATTGCTCGCTGTCGCACAGGCACAAACACCAGACGTCACCACCCTTGTGCTCGAACCGTACGAGCAGGCTATTGGGTCACGTAGCGTCTCGTTTCTAGCGCACGATCTGGAAACAGACACACGCTATGTGTTGGATGGCAGTGACCTGCAGAGTCGGCACGCGCCCTGGTCTACTTTCAAGATACCTAACCTAATCATTGCCTTAGAGAGCGGATTCACTCCCGATCTCGACACCTTGCGCTCCTGGGATCGCCAGGCGCGTCCTGCCAGCTTTTGGTGGCCCGAAACCTGGCGACAGGACCAAAGCCTTCGGACGGCGTTCCAGCGATCCGCGGTCTGGTACTTCCGCGATGTGGCCCAACATGTCGAAGCGCCAGCCTACCGCGAGCAATTGACGGCGTGGGATTACGGCAATGCCAACGCCCCCGACGGCTCTGATTCCTTTTGGCTGGCCGGCGGCCTGGAAATATCGGTTGAAGAGCAAGTTTCTTTTCTAACCCGCCTCATGACCGGCGACCTGGGTGTGCAAGAATCGCTGCTTGCCGCGCTATCGGAAGCAAGTTTGGCACAGCAGGTCGATGAGTATGCGTTGCACGGGAAAACTGGCGGCGGGGCCGTCATTCCCGGAGATTTCTCCGGACTATTCGACGGCTGGTATGTTGGCTTTGTAGAGCGGCAGGACGCCCTGCCAGTGATCTTCGCGCTCCATACTGAAGGTCCGAGTTGGGACTCCATACGCGAGTTCAGGCAATCGTTTGCTACACGACTGTTGGTTGACGCGGACCTTCTGCCCGCAGCCTTTGCCAACTAGAAACCTTGAGTCTTCAACCGCGCATCACGCAGCTTGGCAAAATCGTCGCCTGCGTGGTGCGAAGAGCGTGTTAAAGGACTCGACGAGACCATCAGAAACCCCTTGGCATACGCAATCGTCTCGTAGGCTTTGAACTCTTCGGGCGTGACGAATTTTTTCACCGGATGGTGCTTGCGCGTCGGCTGAAGATACTGGCCGATGGTGAGGAAATCGACGCCAGCGGCGCGCAGATCATCCATCACCTGCAGGACTTCGTTTCGCTCTTCGCCCAAGCCAACCATGATGCCGGACTTGGTGAACATGGTCGGATCAACTTCCTTCACCAGTTGCAACAACCGGATCGAATGAAAGTACCGGGCGCCAGGCCTCACGGTGAGATAGTTCGACGGCACAGTTTCCAGATTGTGATTGAACACGTCCGGTTTGGCCCGCGCCACTTGCTCGATGGCGCCGTCTTTACGCAAAAAGTCTGGCGTCAGAATCTCGATCGTCGTCTCTGGCGAGGTCTCGCGGATGGCGTCGATGACCTCGACGAAATGCTGGGCACCGCCATCATCCAGGTCGTCGCGATCCACCGATGTGATCACCACGTGGTTGAGCCCCATTTGTTCAACCGCATTGGCAATGCGCCGTGGCTCATCTGAGTCGAGCGCCGTCGGCACACCGGTTGCCACATTGCAGAAGGCGCAGGCTCGCGTGCACACCTCGCCCATGATCATGAACGTGGCATGCTTCTTGTCCCAGCACTCACCAATGTTGGGACATCCTGCCTCTTCGCACACGGTAACAAGCTTGTTCTCGCGCACGATCTCGTTCGTCTCGTGAAACCCCTTGGAAACCGGCGCTTTGACACGGATCCAAGAAGGTTTCTTCAAGACGTCGCTGTCGGCGCGATGCGCCTTTTCCGGATGCCGCGGCTTGGCTTTGGCGGCTGGCGAGGCATCCGGTGATGTGCGGTCGATAAGCGTGACCATGAGGTCTCCAGGCAGGCTTGCTGTGAGGGCTATCTGCGGCCCTTGATGAGGCCAAGCAGGAAGAGAAAGACGATGGCACCAATGGTGGCGATCACAAGGCTACCCAGGAACCCACCAAAGCTGATGCCGATAAGCCCAGCCAGGAACGGTCCGAGATACGCGCCGATGATACCGACGATGAGGTTGGTGAGCAGTCCGTGGTTGGAGTTCATCACTTTTTCCGCGATGAAACCGGCCAACAGACCAATGACTAGAAATCCAATAAGGCCAACGTCCATTGGCACCCTCCAAGGTTTGTGTGAGCGCTTCAGGTAAGCGCCCTACCCTTGCCGATCAAGGTCGATCAACAATCCCGTACATAGGTGAAAACAAGTGTGTCGGTAACCAGATTGCCTGTATTGCGGCATTGCTGGTTGGCATCGCGCGTCCCTCGCATGGTGATCCGCAGCGGATTGCGCGTCACCGGCCCCTCCACATAATACTCCAGTGGATTGCCCGGGCAGAAGCGGGAAAACACCCGCGCTGTGCCTGCATAATAGTCACCGGCATTGCGACCATCGAAAAGCAGCGTTCCCCGCGTTACGCCAGCATTGGCCAAGGCCTGGCGCGGATTTTCATAATAAAACCAACGCTGTTGACCCTGATCGGTCAGCCGCATCAATGAACCATTGTGGTCCCAGCAGCTATCGGCATGAGCTTTGACCGCCGAACCGAACGACACAGGCGTCGCCAGTAGCATTGCAGCCAGTATCAGTTTCATCAGGCGCATAGATTTGCCTCGCCGGTTCGTGGATCCTGACCCTATGTGTGGATCACCCGATCATAGGCGTCCAGCACGCTTTCATGCATCATTTCTGAAAGCGTCGGATGCGGGAAGACTGTGTGCATGAGATCTTCCTCGGTCGTCTCCAAGTTCATCGCGACAACATAGCCTTGGATGAGTTCCGTTACTTCCGCGCCGACCATGTGCGCGCCAAGCAACTGACCGGTTTTCTTGTCAAACACCGTTTTCACCAAACCATCGGGCTCGCCCAGCGCAATCGCCTTGCCATTGCCAACAAACGGGAAGCGTCCGACCTTGACCTCGTGCCCGGCTTCCTTAGCTTTGGCCTCGGTGAGACCAACCGACGCCACCTGCGGATTGCAATAGGTGCAGCCAGGGATTTTCTTTTTGTCCATCGGATGGGCATCAAGACCGGCGATCTTCTCAACGCAGATCACGCCCTCATGCTCAGCCTTGTGGGCGAGCATCGGCGGTCCAGCGACATCGCCTATGGCATAGACGCCTTTGACAGATGTGTTGCCATAGCCATCGACGGAGATGATGCCCCGATCGGTTTTCACGCCAAGCTTTTCCAAGCCAAGGTTTTCAATATTGCCGACGACCCCCACAGCCGAGATCAGTTTCTCAGCTTCGATGACCTGAGATTTGCCGTCCTTCGTCTCAACGGTTGCCTTGATGCCAGCACCGGCTTTTTCGACCTTGGAGACGTTGGCACCGGTGATGATGTTCATGCCCTGCTTTTTGAACTGCTTGGCAGCCAGGGCTGAGATTTCAGCGTCTTCGACCGGCATCACCTGGTCCATCATCTCAACAACGGTCACATCGACACCCATGGTCCGGTAGAACGAGGCAAACTCTATGCCGATGGCACCCGAGCCCATGACCAGCAGGCTTTTGGGCATGGATGGCGGAACCATCGCCTCAAAATAGGTCCAGATCGTTTTGCCGTCCGGCTCAATGCCTGGGATAACGCGCGGACGCGCGCCCGTCGAAATGACGATGTGCTTGGCGGTGTAGGTGCCTTCGCCCTTTGTGCCCTTGGGCGCAGGGTGCGCCGGTTCCATAGCCGCTTTGGTTGGCTTGCCGACTTTGACCTCGCCAGGTTTGGTGATCGTGGCCTCGCCCCAGATCACATCCACCTTGTTCTTCTTCATCAGGAAGCCGACACCGCCATTCAGCTGCGCCGACACACCGCGGGAGCGCTTGACGACGGCTGACGCATCAAAGCCGATCTTGTCCGCCGACAGACCGTAGTCTTTGGCGTGCTCCATGTAGTGGTAAATTTCGGCTGACCGCAGAAGCGCCTTGGTTGGGATGCAGCCCCAGTTGAGGCAGATCCCACCCAGATGCTCGCGCTCGACAACGGCTGTTTTCATGCCGAGCTGGGAGGCGCGAATGGCGGCGACATAGCCACCTGGCCCGCCGCCAATGATAATGATGTCGTAAGCGTCTGCCACCGATTGTCTCCCGTCTTTGCGTCCTGCTGGGAGACTGGCAGCTTGGAGGTATTAGCTCGCCGCGCTCAGCATCCCGTAGATTTCATCTTTGAGCTGCATCCGTTCCTTGCGCATGGTCTCCATGTGCAAATCATCGGTTGGCTCAACATTTGTTTCGGCGCGGTGAATAGCCCGGTTCACATCATGGTAAGACTCAAACAGCTTGGCAAAATGGGCATTGCCTTGCTTCAGTTCGTGCATCTTATCGGTGTGCTCGGGAAACTCCTCGGCCAATTCGTGGGGCACATGCGACACTAAAATTCTCCCTTTTCATGGTGCTCAATCATGTCCCGACTGAGCCTTCATCTCAAGGGTTAGCGTGCGCCCCACCGTGCTCCTTTGATCGCGCTCAAACGCCGCCGACTAAACCAACATCGACATCGGATTTTCAATGTAGCTCTTGAACGCGCTCAACAGTTCCGCGCCCAGCGCTCCATCGACGCAGCGATGGTCGGTCGAAAGCGTCACGGTCATCACAGTTGCGATGGCCAACGCGCCATCTTTCACCACAGGGCGCTGCTCACCAGCACCGACGGCCAAGATGGTCGCATGTGGCGGGTTCACCACGGCGGCGAAGTCCGACACGCCCATCATGCCCATGTTGGAGACGGCCGTCGTGCCACCTTGATACTCCTGCGGCTGCAGTTTGCGGTCCTTGGCGCGTTTGCCGAGGTCCTTCATCTCGTTGGAGATGACCGACAGCGGCTTTTCTTCGGCACGGCGCACAATCGGCGTGATCAATCCACCTGGGATCGACACAGCCACGCCGACATCGGCATGCTTGTGCTTGACCATGTCGCTGGCCGTCCAAGAGACGTTGGCATCAGGCACATCGCGCAGGCCCAAGGCCAGCGCTTTGATCACCATGTCGTTCACTGACAGCTTGTAAGCTGGCTTCTCGTCTTTCACCGGTGCAGACTTGTTCAGCTCACTGCGCAGCTTGAGAAGCGCATCCAACTGGCAATCCACCGACACGTAGAAATGCGGGATGGTCTGCTTGGACTCGGTCAGGCGCGCGGCAATCGTCTTGCGCATACCATCGTGTGGAACCAGTTCGTAGGACCCTTCCTCGAACAGCTTCAACACAGCATCATCGGACATGCCTTTGGCCGGTGCAGACGCCGCCTTCGAGGGGGCGGATGCATCCGATGATGGCGCTGCCTTTCCAGTTCCACCGGCGATGGCCGCGTCCACATCGGCTTTGATGATGCGCCCACGCGGGCCGGAGCCGCTGACGGCGGCCAGATCGATCCCATTTTGCTTGGCAATGCGCCGCGCCAACGGGGAAGCAATGATCCGCGAACCATCGGCACGAGGTGCAGGCGGCGTTGGGTCGGAAGGTGCCACGCTGACATTTGCCGGGATCGCTGGCGCCGGGTCAGAGGCCGCACCGGGCGCTGGTTCCTGCGCGCCTGCATCGGGTGGCGGCGCAGAAGCCGACGTGTCGATAGAAGACGCGTCTTCACCTTCTTCCAAGAGAACGGCGATCAGCTCATTGACCTTCACGCCAGACGTACCGTCCGGCACGACGATCTTGCCGACCGTGCCCTCGTCAACGGCTTCCACTTCCATGGTCGCTTTGTCGGTTTCGATTTCGGCCAGAACATCACCGGAGGTGACGCTGTCGCCTTCTTTGACCAGCCATTTGGCAAGGTTGCCCTCTTCCATCGTCGGAGACAGGGCGGGCATCAGAATATTGATGGGCATCGCACGTGCTCCTTAGGCTTTGTAGGTCACAACTTTGACGGCTTCGATCACCTCAGCCACCGTGGGCAGGGCAAGCTTTTCAAGGTTCGCCGCATAAGGCATTGGCACGTCCTTGCCGGCGATCCGCAGAACCGGGGCATCGAGATCGTCAAACGCCTTTTCCATCAGCTGGGAGGAAATCTCCGAGCCGATCGAGCAAACCGGGAACCCTTCTTCGATGGTTACGCAGCGGTTGGTCTTGCGCACCGAGGCGATCACCGTATCGATATCCATGGGACGCAGTGTCCGCAGATCGATGACCTCCGCCGAAATGCCCATCCCGGCCAATTCGTCGGCGGCCTTGGTGGCATAAGACATGCCAATGCCGAAGGAGACGAGCGTTACATCCGAGCCTTCACGGGCGATGCGCGCCTTACCAATCGGCAAAACGTAATCATCCAGTTTCGGAACATCGAAGGTTTGTCCGTAGAGAATTTCGTTCTCCAGGAACACGACCGGGTTTGGATCGCGGATCGCCGCCTTTAGGAGGCCTTTTGCATCTGCTGCCGAATAGGGCTGGATAACCTTCAGACCTGGAACGTGGGAATACCACGCCGCATAATCCTGGCTATGCTGCGCGGCAACGCGTGCCGCAGCACCATTGGGACCACGGAACACAATCGGCGCGCCAAGCTGACCGCCGGACATGTAAAGCGTCTTAGCGGCCGAGTTGATGATATGGTCAATCGCCTGCATCGCGAAGTTGAACGTCATGAACTCAACAATCGGCCGCAGGCCGGTCAGAGCCGCACCGACACCGACGCCGGCAAAGCCATGCTCGGTAATCGGTGTGTCGATCACACGGCGCTCGCCGAACTCCTGCAGCAGGCCCTGTGTGATCTTGTACGCACCCTGATACTCGGCCACTTCTTCGCCCATGATGAAAACATCATCGCTGGCGCGCATTTCTTCAGCCATGGCATCGCGAAGCGCTTCACGAACCGTCGTCGGCACCATTTCGGTGCCGGATGGGATGTCCGGATCGGATGGTGCCACGCTTTCAACTGGTGCAGCGGGTGCGGATGGTGCCGGCGCCGGTGAAGGCGTTGCCTCTGAAGCGGTTGTCGCTTGCGATGAAGCGCCAGAGGACGAAATGGCCGAGGCATCCTCGCCATCTTCCAACAGAACGGCGATGACCTCGTTCACCTTCACCGCGTCCGTGCCTTCGGCAATCATGATCTTGCCAAGCACGCCTTCATCAACGGCTTCGACTTCCATGGTCGCTTTGTCGGTTTCAATCTCGGCCAGCACGTCGCCTGAGGTAACGCTGTCGCCCTCGGCTTTCAGCCATTTGGCCAGTTTGCCCTCTTCCATCGTTGGCGAGAGCGCAGGCATCAAAATATCAATCGGCATGGATACACCCTCCCCTTAAAGCGTGATGTCTGTGTAGAGCTCAGAGACGTCCGGTTCCGGATCGCTCTGCGCAAATTCAGCGGCGTCGGTGACGATTGCGCGTACATCTTTGTCAAGCGCCTTCAGATCGTCTTCGCTGGCCCATTTCTTATCCAGCAAGCGTACCTTGACCTGCTCGATGGGGTCGTGCTCGGCACGCATCTTCTGCACCTCATCTTTGGTGCGGTATTTGGCCGGATCGGACATGGAGTGGCCGCGATAGCGGTAAGTCAGCATTTCGAGAATGTACGGGCCTTTGCCGGAGCGCGCATGCTCAAGCGCCTTCTCACCGGCGGCAAAGACGGCGCGGACATCCATGCCATCGACCTGCTCTCCAGGGATGCCGAAGGAAAGACCGCGCTGCGAGAGATCAGTCGTCGAGGACGACCGCTCGATCGACGTTCCCATGGCGTATTTGTTGTTTTCGATGATGTAGACAATCGGCAGGCTCCAGAGCTTGGCCATATTGAAGCTCTCATAGACCTGGCCCTGGTTGGCCGAGCCGTCGCCGAAATAGGTCACCGAAACATTGCCATTGTCGCGGTAGCGATTGGCGAACCCGAGCCCGGTGCCGAGTGATACCTGAGCGCCAACGATGCCGTGGCCGCCATAAAAGTTCTTCTCGCGGGAGAACATGTGCATCGACCCGCCCTTGCCGCGGGAGTATCCACCCTGACGTCCGGTGAGCTCGGCCATCACGCCGCGGCTTTCCATGCCGGTGGCCAGCATATGGCCATGATCGCGATAGCCGGTGATGACCTGATCACCTTCGACCATTGCCATCTGCATGCCGACAACGACAGCCTCTTGGCCAATATAAAGGTGACAAAACCCGCCGATCAGGCCCATGCCGTAAAGCTGGCCTGCTTTTTCTTCAAAGCGGCGAATAAGAAGCATTTCGCGGTAGGCGTCGAGCTCTTGTTCCTTGCTAAACTCAGCCACCTTGGGGCTCGCTTTGGAAGCGCGCCGACTTGTGGTCTTTCGAGCGGTTTTGGTGGTGGATTTGGATGCGGAACTGGCTGCACGCGCCATAGACGGGCTCCTTGGTTTTCCTCGATACCGAATGGAGACCGGTCCCGCGCTCATTCAGCGGCGCGAATTACAACCCCCACGAAGGGTAAGTTGTAACTGGTTTTTTTGAGAAACAAAAGGCCACATTTCGTGCGGCAAATTGCGCATGTTTCGCTTTAATATCAACGCGGTATGATTGATTAACTCAATACAAGTTAAGTTGGCTCTGCGGCCCGTTGAAGTGATGCTTGCAACAGGCGCTAGTCGCGCAAAATGCGCTCGCCTTGCCCAATCAGCGCCAATGTCTGGCGGGCGCGCTCATCAATCAGATCACCATCCATCGCCTCATCGCGCAAGGCCCCAACACGTGCCTTCAACAGATCACGCCGTGTTTGGAGAGCTTGCCTCTCTTGCGTCAGATGCGCAACCTCGGCGCGCACATTTGCATAGGCGAGCAGGCCATGATTGCCGTGAAAAGCGTGATAGGCGAAGTAAATGCCGAAAAGAACAAGCGCAACGCGGAAGGCATACAGCGTACGGCGGTTGCGGGGTTTATGGCGCTGGAGCATATCAACGGGCTTTGGTGGCGATGTCCGCACATCACCACACCACAGTTAGTGCGCGCTTAAACGGCATGGTTAACGAGCTCTTCCAGCAACCCTGCCTTGCTCTGCGGACACAAAAAACCCGGCGCCGCTCTTTTTCAGCAGGCCGGGTCATTGTTCGACAAACTGTCGTGCGTTTCGCAGGCCGCTTAGGCTTTCAGCACCGCACGGCCACGATAGAGCGCGGTAGCGCCAAGCTGCTCTTCAATACGGATCAGCTGATTGTACTTGGCCAACCGGTCGGAGCGCGCCAACGAGCCAGTTTTGATCTGGCCGCAATTGGTGGCCACTGCCAGGTCGGCAATGGTTGCGTCCTCCGTTTCACCGGAGCGATGCGACATCACGGCGGTGAACGAGGCGCGGTGCGCCATATCGACAGCGGTTAGTGTCTCCGTCAGCGTGCCGATCTGGTTGACCTTCACCAGGATCGAGTTAGCTGATTTCTTTTCGATGCCGGTGGCAAGGCGCTCAGGATTGGTCACGAACAGATCATCACCAACAAGCTGCACCTTTTCGCCGATCTTGGCGGTGAGCGCGTTCCAGCCGTCCCAATCATCTTCGGCCATACCGTCTTCGATCGAGATGATGGGATAGTTAGCGGTTAACTCGGCCAAGAAATCGACCATATCTTCGGGCGAAAGCACCTTGCCCTCGCCCTTCATGTTGTAGCTGCCATTCTCGAAGAACTCGGTGGACGCGACGTCCAGCGCCAGCATGACATCGTCACCAGGCTTGTAACCGGCGTCTTCCACAGCCTTCATGATGAAGCCCAGCGCACCTTTGGTGTCTAGGTTCGGCGCGAAGCCCCCTTCGTCACCGACATTGGTGTTCTGGCCGGCTTCAGAAAGCGCCTTCTTCAGCGTGTGGAAAATTTCCGTTCCCATTTGCACGGCGTGGCTCAGGCTCTCCGCGCCGACTGGCATGATCATGAATTCTTGGAAATCGATCGGGTTGTCCGCGTGCTCGCCGCCATTGATGATGTTCATCATCGGCACGGGCAGAACGCGGGCCGAGGGTCCGCCGACATAGCGGTAGAGCGGCAGGTTTGATGCCATCGCGGCTGCTTTAGCTGTCGCCAACGACACACCGAGAATGGCATTGGCGCCAAGACGGGCTTTGTTGGGCGTGCCATCCAGCTCGATCATCGTCGTGTCGATTTCGATCTGATCTTCAGCGTCGAGACCAAGAAGCTCTTCGCAAATGTCTGTGTTGACGTGATCGACCGCCTTGGTGACGCCCTTACCTTTGTACGCTTCGCCGCCATCGCGCAGCTCGACAGCCTCATGAGCGCCAGTCGAGGCCCCAGAGGGAACAGCAGCCCGGCCAACGATGCCGTTTTCCAGTTCGACATCAACCTCAACGGTTGGATTGCCGCGGCTGTCAAAAATCTGGCGTGCGTGAATATCGACGATGGCTGTCATGGAATTCCCCCGAAACGGATGTTGACGATCTGCACATGGCAGGATCTGAAGGCGTTTTCGCGCTTCTAACCTGAAAGTTGCAGCACCGCTAGTCCGTCTTGGCGCCTGTTTAACCCGACATTTTAAACGCCGTATCGATGGCCATCAGTCGTTCGAGCATAGCCTCCATCTGGTCCAGCGGTATCATGTTCGGCCCGTCTGATGGTGCGTTATCAGGGTCTTGATGGGTTTCTATGAACAGACCCGCGATGCCGGTGGCGAGTGCGGCCTTGGCGAGCGGTTCAACGAATTCGCGCTGACCACCAGTGGATCCGCCCTGCCCGCCTGGTTGCTGTACAGCGTGTGTCGCATCGAAGATGACCGGAGCTCCTATCGCCGCCATGGTCGGCAGCGACCGCATGTCGACCACCAACGTGTTGTAGCCAAACGATGATCCGCGCTCGGTCAGCAGCACATTCGGGTTGCCGGAGCCCGTCACCTTGTCGAGCACGTTCTTCATGTCCCAAGGCGCAAGAAACTGGCCTTTCTTGATGTTGATCACCGCGCCAGTTTCGGCGGCAGCCACCAGCAGATCGGTCTGCCGGCACAGGAACGCTGGGATCTGCAGAACGTCCACGACCTCGGCAACCGGTGCGCATTGGTTGGGCAGATGCACATCCGTTAGGACCGGCAGACCAAGATCGGCCTTCAAATCGGCGAAGACTTGTAAGCCTTTGTCAAGACCAAGGCCGCGCTTGCCGGTAAGGCTGGTTCGGTTCGCTTTGTCGAAGCTGGTTTTATAGATCAGCCCAATATCAAGCTTGACGCAAATCTCCTTCAGCGCGCCTGCCATGTCGAAGGCATGGTCTCGGCTCTCCATTTGGCAAGGGCCAGCAATCAGCGAGAACCAGGAATCGTTTGAGAACTCCACATCACCGACAAAAACGTTGTGCTTGGGCCGCATCGCTAGGTCTCCCGCGCCACGATGGTCAGCGCGAAGTCCTCATCCCTGTGGATCACCAAATCCTGACCTCGCTCCTCGAAGGCAACGCCCGCCTCGCCCAATCGGGCGCGCAGAACACCAAGATCGGCAAACAGCATTTCCACAGCCTCAATGCGTGGTCCCCGGCCGCGCGGCGCGAGCGCTTCATCCGTCATGGCGTGATAGCCGGTGGGCGAGACAACGCTGACCAGAGCATTGGGTAAATCGAACTCCATACCGAATGATGTGGTGCGCACATCCCGGTCGCCAGTGACCGTCTGGAAGAGATATTGGAAGTCTGACGGATTGGCTTCGACCACGATCAACCGCGCGATGCCTTTCGCGCTATTAGGGTGCACCACACGCTCAGGTTGCCACAACACGCCGCGCGACAGGTGCTCGCAGCAGAAAAGCGTGATGTCCGGCGCCCGCTCATTGACCGAAACGGCCAGGTGCACACCGATGGTCGTTTCCGATCCATCGGGCATCGCCTGCTTGCGCGTAAACGACAGGATGTCACCGGCACTGATGCCATTGTCGGCAAACGCCTGGTTCATGCGCTCGGCGCTGTCGGTGGTGAAGGCCGCCATGACAGGGCCATAACCATGCCGAAACCGATAGGCTTGAAATCGCTTCACGAAAGGATTGGTTGTCTTCAACGCCGCCAGCTCCGCATCGCGGTCAGTGACGGCCAGCGGTTCGAAATAGGTGCCGTTCTCGAAAAAGACGTTGCAGTTGCCGGTACCAAATGGGTGGTGTGCGTCCGGCTGCACCTGAAAACCGAGCGCTTTGAGGCGGCCACGCGCCGACACCAGATCAGGAACGCCGACAACGACGTGATCGAGAGCATTTTTAGTGGTCATAAAAGAGCCTTCACCGCACGCAGGCAGGACAGTTAAGGTCGCCTGCTAGACAAGTCTGCTCTGTTCAATAGCCGCTTCAATGAAGGAGGCAAACAGCGGATGCGGTTCAAACGGCCGCGACTTCAGTTCTGGGTGATACTGAACGCCGATGAACCAGGGGTGGTCAGGATATTCGATCGTCTCGGGCAACACCCCATCCGGCGATAAACCGGACACAACAAGCCCAGCCTTTTCTAAGGTGTCGCGATAATCGATGTTCACTTCGTAGCGATGCCGGTGACGCTCTGAAATGTCCGTATCACCATAGATGTCGGCAATCCGTGTGCCGGAAGACAGGTGCGCGTGGTAAGCGCCGAGCCGCATTGTACCGCCAAGATCGCCTTCGGCAGCGCGTTTTTCCAATGCATTGCCCTTGAGCCATTCCGTCATCAGACCGACGACGATCGGCCCCTCGGAGTTATCAAATTCGCTGGATCGCGCGTCTTCAACGCCGGCCAGATTGCGCGCCGCGTCGAGAACGGCCATCTGCATGCCGTAGCAAATCCCGAAATACGGGACCTTGCGGTTGCGCGCGAAACCGGCGGCGGCAATCTTGCCCTCAGCGCCGCGCTTGCCAAATCCGCCTGGCACCAGAATGCCGTGTACGCCTTCCAAATAGGGGCTTGGATCTTCGCGTTCGAAGATTTCGGCTTCTAGCCACTCGATGTCCACTTTCACCTTGTTGGCGATCCCGCCATGGGTAAGTGCCTCGATCAGCGATTTGTAGGCATCTTTGAGGTCGGTGTACTTGCCGACAACGGCGATTTTCACTGTGCCATCGGTGTTCTTCACCCGATGGGAAATCTCTTGCCAGCGTTCCAAATCGGGTGCTGGTGCGCCGGTGATGCCAAAGGCCGCCAAGACTTCATCGTCCAGGCCCTCATCATGATAGGCGAGTGGCACATCATATATGTGCGGCACGTCGAGCGCGGGAATCACGCTTTCTTCGCGCACATTGCAGAACAGTGAGAGTTTGCGTCGTTCGCCCGGTGGAATCGGTCGGTCGCAACGGACCATCAGAATGTCTGGCTGAATGCCAATCGAGCGCAGTTCCTTGACCGAGTGCTGCGTCGGCTTGGTCTTCAATTCACCGGCGCTTGGAATGTAGGGCATCAGTGTCAGGTGCATGTAGATCGCATCGCCACGCGGCAGCTCATTGCCGAGCTGGCGGATCGCTTCAAAGAACGGCAAGCCTTCAATGTCACCCACAGTGCCGCCGATTTCGCAGATCACGAAATCATAGTCGTCATTGCCCTCGATCACGAAGGCTTTGATCGTATCCGTGACGTGCGGAATCACCTGGACTGTTGCGCCGAGATAGTCGCCGCGGCGCTCCTTCGCGATGATGTCCTGGTAGATCTTGCCGGTGGTGATGTTGTCGCGCTGATTGGCCGAACGCCCCGTGAAGCGCTCATAATGACCAAGGTCGAGATCGGTCTCCGCGCCATCGTCAGTGACGAAAACTTCGCCGTGCTGAGTCGGCGACATGGTCCCCGGATCAACATTCAAATAGGGGTCGAGTTTGCGGATGCGTACCTTGTAGCCACGGGCCTGCAAAAGCGCGCCGAGAGCCGCTGCTGCAATGCCTTTGCCAAGGGAGGAAACCACGCCGCCGGTGATGAAGATATATCGCGCCATGGGACCCACCCTGTAACCGAAGGCTCACGACTGAACAAGCGCTCATGCGCGCCGCATTGCGCATGACAGCCATGCGGAACGCCCTAAATTCGCTTGTCCCCAAAAAGTGTCGTTTGCATTCAGCGCGACATCGAGCGTGCCGGAGACCGTTCGCCGGCGAAAAGGTCGGCATTGCGGGTGAACAGTCCAACCAAACGATCGACAAACATGCGGATTTCCGGGCGTTTGCGCTCATCATCATGGATCACGATCCAAGAATCATGGGTCAGTTCGTCGATGATGTCACCGAGACGAACCAGATTCGGGTCGGCGTCACCGATGTAACAGGGTAAGACCGTGCGTCCTGCCCCAGACCGCACAATGTCCAAAAGAATGCTCGGACTGTAAGTCCAAGCGGTGATCCAAATGCCAGGTTTGCTTGACGCCCAGTTTGCCCAAGGCGCGTCCAGCTCGCCGCGACCGATGGAAACCCAATGCTCCTTGGTCGAGGCATCAAAGTCCTTGGCGCAATAGACCGCATACTTCACGGTTGGGGCACTGCGCATGGCGACATTGCCACTCTGCGGTCGCTTGTCGCTCACCGTAATCGACACGCGTCGGTGCCAGATGTCGGCAAGACCGCTATTGCCCTCAATGCACACTTGGAACGGATCGTCAGGCGTCCACAGCGATGCCAGGTTTGCCGATACGAAGTTGGCCATCCAATGGTCGAGCGAGATGTCGACCCCGGGTAATGGAACCGCTTCGAGCCGCCAATCCTCGACGCTCTGGGCGCCATCGCGCATCAGCAACACGCGGTCGAACAGCTGTTTTCCATCCGGAGCCAATGCATAACCCGTTTGGCGGCGGATAAAGAGCTCCCGCTGCAACACCCGCTCAAGGTCGTGCATCCGCCGTCCAATCGTCGGCGAACTGATGCCCGTGTGGGCCGACGCGGCCGCCAGGCTGCCAAGGCTGGCGACCTTGTAGAACAGCCGCAAATCCTCCCAGTCGAGTGCATCGTTCATTTTTGAAAATCCCCTTTCAGAATGTCGTCTACTTCAGCCGGGTCGGTGCTCCTATTTTCGTTTCATCCAATCCCCCAATGGAAGGAACTAAACGATGTACGACTATGCCCTTCTGGGCACCCACGCCCTCTGCCGCCAACCAAAGCCCAATGACGGCAACCATGATGTCCTCGACCGACCCGAATGGGAGAGCTTCGTGCCCTTGTTTGCTATGTTGGCTGCTTGGAGCACGGCCCATCGCAAGGCGGCTCTAGCCAGCACCAAACGTGAGCAGATCAGGCTGCCAGAGGCCTTAATGAGGCCCGTGACTCGCCCCGTCTGTTAGGCCAATAGCCTATCGAATGTCGGCGGGCATCAACCGGAAATGAAACACGTCATTTGTCGGTGAAAGAAGTAGCGAGAACCAATCGCAGATACGACGACCGGTGCAAGACGACCCGGTCATGACCACACGAAAAAGCCGCGCGGATCGCATGCCCGCGCGGCTTTCGCATTTTCAGACCTTACTTGATCTACTGTGTCGTCGGGATCTGCGGCTCGGCAGGTGTGTCAGCCGCTGGTGTTTCGCCCGGAACCTCGCCACCGATTTGCTCGAGCAAAGTCGTCCCCTCGCCCGATGGCTGAGCGTCCGGAATCCGATCAAGAATCGAAGATGGTCCGGCCCCAGTTTGTGCCAACACTGTGAGCGAGATCGATGTGATGAAAAAGCCAAGCGCCAAAAACGCCGTTGCACGGGTCAACACATTGGCCTGACCACGGCTCGACATGAAGTTGCCACCGCCACCGCCGCCAATGCCAAGCGCGCCGCCTTCTGAGCGCTGCAAAAGCACCACGGCGACGAGCGCAACCACGACCAACAGGTGCACGACGATCAGGACTGTTTCCAAGGTTTCCATAGTGATTCCGTATTTGCGGACATAAGCAAGACGATGCTGCCGTCGAAGCAGCTCAAATGATGTCCAGCCATGCTTGGATCAAGGGGGAGCGTTTGAAGCGCCAAGCGTCAAACCTCTGTGCAGGTCCCTTACACCAAGAGGACGCGCCCTGCAAAGACCCATCATGGATCGTTATCGGACGCTGACACGCATCAACTGTCGGCTTTGACCAAGCCGGCGACGGCCTCCGCGATATCCATGAAATCGGTGGCAGAAAGGCTGGCCCCGCCGACGAGCGCGCCATCGACATTGTTCGGCGCGAGCACCTCGCCCGCATTGCTCGGTTTCACTGACCCGCCATAAAGAATGCGCATCTTGGCGCCCGCATCATCAAAGCGTTTGGTGAGTTCGGCGCGAATGGCATCATGCATAGCTGCGATATCATCGACGGTCGGCGTCAAACCGGTACCGATCGCCCAGACTGGCTCGTAAGCGATAACAGTATTTTCAGCGGTTGCGCCATCGGGAACCGATCCCGCGATCTGACCGGCGACAACGGAGATCTCTTGGCCCGCTTCGCGCTCGTCCTTGGTTTCACCAACGCAGACAATCGCACATAGACCCGCACGCCAGGCGCCCAGCGTCTGCGCGTGCACATCGCCATCGCTTTCCTTGTGGTCGGTGCGGCGTTCAGAATGGCCGGTCAAAACATAGTCTGCCCCCAAATCGCACAGCATTTCCGGTGCTATATCGCCGGTGTGCGCGCCGCTCTCAGCTGGATGACAGGTTTGACCGCCGATATGGATCGGTGCCGTGTCGATGGTTTTTACGGCCAGCGCGACCAAAGTGGCCGGCGGACACACAAGCATGTCGATGCGTTCCAAGACGCCTTCCTGGGCGCGAGCTTTCAGGGCATCAATGGTGTCAACGCTGCGACGCAGCCCGTTCATTTTCCAATTGCCCGCAACAAGCGGACGAATACCGTCGGTTGGCATAACTGGTTCCAAATGTTCGATGGAGATGGCGGCCTGCTAGCAGGTTTGCCGCCCTGGCTCAATCGATCAATCAAAGCCAATCGGGTGTTTCGGTTGTGCTTGCACCGCACCAAAGGGCTGACTATAGTCCCGCCCGACCGCGCGATTTGCGTTATTTTCTAACAAAAACAAAAGCTTAATCACGATGCTGACAGCCTTACGACAGGGCGCAAGAACCACCGTTGCCAAAGTCTTTCTGATTATCGTCTCCGTTGCGGTCGTCGCCGGCCTCGGCTTTGGCGGTTTCATCGGCAATATCGGGCAACGCACGGTGTTGGCCGTCGGCGATGCTGAGATCAGCGCTGAGACGTTCCAGATCGCTCTGCAACGCCAGCTCAACCGATTGAGCCAACAACTCGGGACGGGTCTGACGCTGGAACAGGCGCGGCTTTTCGGCCTTGATCGCCAGTTGTTGAGCCAATTGGCTTCCGAAGCGGCGCTGAACTCCGAAGCTGAACGGTTGAACATCGGCGTGTCCGACGACCGCCTGGCCGAACGTATCGCCAGTGATCCAATCTTTCTGCAGACCGGCGGATTCAATCGCCAGTTCTTCCAGCAGGTTCTGCGCTCCTACGGCATCACCGAGGATGAGTTCGTTGCCGACACGCGCTCCTTTGCGGCACGCCAGCAGTTAGCGCTTGGCCTGGTCGGCGGCATGCAGCCGGCCAACGCCATGCTTGAAGTCGCCAACATTTATGCCAACGAGCTGCGCACAATCTCTTTTCTTACCATCGATGAAGCCGCCCTTGGCGAGCGTCCCGACCCGACCGAGGAAGACCTGCGCGCCTTCTACAATGAGCGCAGCGGCGACTATCGCGCGCCAGAATTCCGCAGCATCGTCTACATGGCGTTGTCCGAAGCTGATCTTGCCGATCCAAGTGCAGTCAGTGCCGCCGAGGTTCAAGCCGCTTATGAAGCTGAGCTGGATGAACTGACCAGCGCTGGTGAGCGCGACATCACACAGCTGCTTTTCCAAGACGCCGCCCAAGCATCGACGGCACGCGGCCGTCTGGCCGCCGGTGAAACGGTTTCCGATCTATTGGCGGATAACGCGCTTGAATTCACGATTACAGAGCTTGGTGCCGTCCAGCGCTCAGCCATTCTCGATCAAGCTGCAGGCGATGCCGCCTTTGCCCTTGATCAGGCCGGCCCGACCGACGTGATCGACGGGCGGTTTGGCAGTGTCATTATGCTGGTCAATGAACTTGTCGATGACAGCGTCACACCGCTGGCAGGTGTTGAAGACCGTCTGCGCCAAGAACTTGCCAACGCGGCTGCGCGCGATGAAATCTTCTCGCTCTACGATGCCATCGAGGATGCGCGTGCCGGCGGCGATCCGCTCGACCAGATCGCACCACGCTTTGAGCTGGAACTGGTGACCGTCGATGCGTTGGACGCCAATGGGTTTGGCCGCGACGGTGAACCGGTCGATCTGCCGGACACCGACTCGCTGATTGCTGAAACCTTTGAAAGTGATGTCGGTCTTGAAAACGATACCCTGGACACTGCCGATGGCGGGTTTGTCTGGTTCGAGGTCACCGGCGTTGAAGACGCCCGTGATCTGACCTTTGAAGAAGCCCGCGAACGTGTGCTCATCGATTGGCGCGCCGAACAACTGGATGAAATGCTACGTGAACGCGCCGGCGAGCTTGTCGGTGAATTGGAGCGCGGCCGGTCCATCGACACGCTGTCCATAGCGCTCGACTTGCCGATCACGACAACCGCGCCTTTCACACGTGGCGAAGCGCCCGACGAGATGGGTGGCCCCGCGACTGTCGCGGCCTTTGAAGGTGGTGAGGGCCATTTCGGCGATGTCGAAGGTCCGCCAAACGCCGAGGGCGAAACGCTCACGCGCCTGGTGTTTGTGGTCGACGATGTGACGCGCCCGGCCTTCTTTGAGGAAGCAGCGGACGTCCAGCAATTGGCCGAGGAACTCGGTCCAGCGCTTGAGGATACCGTGCTGACGCAATATGTCGGCGCACTGCAAACCTCACTTGGCGTGCAGGTGAACCAGACACTGGTCGCCGAACTCACCGGTGGCGGCAACCCGTCACGCCAATAGGCAGCAGCCTGGAAGCGTAAACGATGCAGGTTCTTCCGTCTTCTGACGCCTTCGCGGCCTGTTACGACACCGGCAAAGCCCAAGTCGTCTACACCCGTTTGGTGGCCGACTTGGAAACGCCGGTTTCGGCCATGCTGAAGCTGTCGGGCACTTCAAAAAACGCCTTCCTTCTGGAGTCGGTTGAAGGTGGAGCCGTGCGTGGCCGCTATTCGATGATAGGCCTTGCGCCAGACCTTTTGTTCCGCGCCGACGGAGACCGCGCCGCCCAAGCTGAGGTTGGCGCCGACGGCATCACAGCACCGTTTGAAGAGTTCGACGCCCCTGCCCTCGACGCGCTGCGCACATTGATCGAAGACAGCCGCATCGATCTGCCCGACGACCTGCCGCCCATGTCGGCGGGCGTTTTCGGGTATCTCGGCTACGACACAGTGCGGCTCATCGAGAAGCTGCCCAACCAGAACCCTGATCGGCTTGGCACACCGGATATCCTGCTGATGCGTCCGACCATTATCGTGGTCTTCGATGCGGTGCGCGATGAGATCACGGTTGTGACGCCGGTGCGTCCATCATCTGATCAGAATGCCGAAACGGCCTATGCCCGCGCCATCGATCGGTTGACATCGGCTGTCGACAAGCTGGAAACACCGTTGGGCCAGAGCGCTGCGCCCATCGACGTTCCCATGCCAACGATGATGTCAAACACCTCGCCGGACGAGTACAAGACGATGGTCGCGCGTGCCAAACAGTACATCACCGCTGGCGATATCTTTCAGGTCGTCCTGTCCCAGCGGTTCGAGACGCCGTTCCCGCTGCCTGACTTCGCGCTTTATCGTGCGCTACGGCGAACCAATCCTGCGCCGTTCCTCTATTACCTTGCCTTCGATGGCTTCACCCTGGTCGGATCGAGCCCGGAAATACTAGTGCGCGTGCGCGATGGCGAGGTCACCATCCGCCCAATTGCCGGTACCCGCAAACGCGGAGCGACGCCCGCCGAAGACCAGGCACTAGCCGACGAACTTCTTGCCGACCCCAAGGAGCGCGCTGAGCATTTGATGCTGCTCGATCTTGGTCGCAACGATGTTGGGCGCGTCGCGAAGCTCGGCACCGTCAAGGTCACAGACCAGTACTTCATCGAGCGCTATTCCCACGTCATGCACATCGTCTCCAATGTGGTCGGTGAACTCGACACCGACCGCTTCGATGCTCTCGATGCACTCGGCGCGGGTTTTCCAGCAGGAACGGTGTCCGGGGCACCGAAAGTGCGGGCCATGGAAATCATTGACGAACTGGAAAAGGACAAGCGCGGCATCTACGCCGGATGTGTGGGTTACTTCGACGCCAATGGCGCGCTCGACACCTGCATTGTGCTGCGCACGGCCATCGTCAAAGATGGCGTGATGTATGTCCAAGCAGGGGCAGGCATCGTGGCCGACAGCGATCCAGATTCAGAACAAGCCGAATGCGAGAACAAGGCCCGCGCGCTCTTCCGTGCTGCCGAAGAAGCCGTGCGCTTCGCCGCCACATCGCAGCGAGGCCAGTAAGATGGCTGGCACGTATCTCGTCATCGATAACTATGACAGCTTCACCTACAATCTGGTGCATTGCCTCGGCGCGACCAGCGTTACCATGGATGTGGTACGTAACGACGCAATCACCGTCGACGAAGTGGCCGAACGGCGCGCCTCAGGTGAACTGGCCGGCCTTGTGCTCTCACCGGGACCTTGCACACCCGACGATGCGGGCATCTGCCTTGACCTGATCACGCGTCTCGGCGCCAATACGCCCATCTTTGGAGTCTGTCTTGGCATGCAATCTATGGGGCAGGCTTATGGCGGCAAGGTCGTCGGCGCGGCCAAACTGATGCACGGCAAGGTTTCCTCTGTCACGCCATCGGTCGAGGCGCCCATATTTGCCGGCATCAATGGCCCGTTCGAGGCAACGCGCTATCATTCACTGGCCGTTGAGACGACGTCGCTGCCGCCTGATATCGTAATCACCGCGCGGACTGATGATGGAGAAATCATGGGTCTCTCGCATCGCACCGATCCGGTGCATGGTGTTCAGTTTCACCCCGAAAGCATAGCCTCGCAACATGGCGAGCGCATTCTTGCCAATTTCGTGGCCATAGCCACCCGCTTCAACGATCAGCAGGCTTCATGATGTCTGACGCAATCAAACCGCTTCTCACCAAAGTCTGTTCCGGTGGTGCGCTGAGCCGTGAAGAGTCTGAGTCGGCTTTCACGCACATTATGTCCGGTGACCTGACCAGTGCGCAGATTGCTGCGTTTCTGATCGCCCTGAAGGTGCGCGGCGAAACGATCGATGAGATTGCCGGCGCCGTTTCGGTCATGCGCGCGAAGATGACGCCGGTCGAGTTGCCCGAGCCGCTGGCTTCCAACGCGATGGACATTGTCGGTACCGGTGGCGACGGCAAGGGCAGTTTTAATGTGTCGACCACGACGGCGTTGACCGTCGCCGCCTGCGGCGTTCCCGTCGCCAAACACGGCAATCGGGCTGTCTCCTCGCAGTCAGGTGCAGCCGATGTGTTGAAGGCACTTGGCGTCAACATCGACATCGGACCGGACCAGATCGCGGCCTGCATTGAGCAAGCAGGCATCGGCTTTATGTTCGCGCCCATGCACCACGCGGCCATGAAGCATGTTGGCCCGACGCGCGCTGAACTCGGCCAGCGCACTGTTTTCAACTTGGTCGGACCGCTTTCCAACCCGGCGCGCGTGACCCGCCAACTGGTCGGCGTTTACGACGAACGCTGGCTCGTGCCTGTCGCTGAGACACTCAAAGCGCTTGGATGCGAAGCCGCCTGGGTTGTCTACGGTATCGATGGCATGGATGAAATCACCACGACGGGCATTACCCATCTTGCCAAGCTTGAAGAAGGCGAGGTCAGCCTTGCCGCCATCGATCCGCGCGATCACGGTATCGATCTGGTGGATGAACGCGAGCTGGTTGGTGGCGACGCCGAGCACAACGCCAAAGCGCTGCGCAAGGTATTGGACGGCGATCAAGGTGCCTACACCGATATTGTTTTGATGAATGCGGGTGCCGCGCTCTGTGTGGCCGGCGCCGTGACGACGCTCGACAAAGGCATTGTCAAAGCTCGCGATGCCCTGGCGTCCGGCAAAGCAATGGCAACGCTCGACAAGCTGATCGCCGTTTCAAACGCCAAAGGCTGACCGATGGCTGATATCCTCGACAAGATCGAAACCTATAAGCGCGAAGAGATCGCTGCAGCCAAACAGGCCGTGTCGTTTGCCCAACTGGAAGAGGCGATCAAGACGCAAGGCACGCCGCGTGGTTTTCTGGCAGCCCTCAAAGCCAAACGCGCCCAAGGTCTCTATGGTTTGATTGCCGAGATCAAAAAAGCCTCGCCAAGCAAAGGGCTGATCCGCGAAGCCTTCGATCCACCCGCCCACGCACTTGCCTATGAAGCGGGCGGCGCAGCTTGCCTCTCCGTTCTGACCGACGGTCCATCGTTTCAGGGCCATCCCGATTTCATGATCGCGGCACGTGGAGCGGTGTCCTTGCCGGTTCTGCGCAAGGACTTTCTCTACGACACCTATCAGGTCGCCGAGGCCCGCGCCTGGGGCGCCGATTGCATCCTGATCATCATGGCAGCCGTCGACGATGAGCTTGCCGCTGACCTTCTGGCGGCAGCGACCGGCTACGGCATGGATGCGCTGATCGAAGTTCACGACGCGGCCGAGCTTGACCGCGCTCTAACCCTCGATGCGCCACTGCTTGGCATCAACAACCGCAACCTGCGCACCTTTGAGACCCGGCTTGAAACCAGCGAGGAACTGGCCAAAAGCGTGCCCGATGATCGCCTTCTGGTCGGCGAATCCGGGCTTTTCACCCGCGCCGATCTGGACCGCATGGCGGCCGCCAACATCACCACCTTCCTGATCGGCGAAAGCCTGATGCGGCAAGCCGATGTGGAAGCGGCAACACGCGAGCTGCTGGCGGCATGAGCAGCAAAGATCGTTTGACTCATACCGACCAGGCCGGAAAAGCCTCCATGGTCGATGTATCTGATAAACCCGTCACGCCGCGCACGGCCAGCGCCTCGGGCTCGATCCTCATGCAGACCGATACGCTCGCCGCCATTCGCGACAACCGCCTGAAAAAAGGCGACGTGCTCGCCACGGCACGTATCGCCGGCGTCATGGCCGCTAAGCGCACCCACGATCTCATCCCGCTCTGCCATCCGCTGGCACTCAATGATGTCCAGGTGGAAATCACCGAACGCGAGGATGACAATGGCTTTGTCGTTGCGACATCAGTGCGCACGAGCGGCAAAACCGGCGTTGAGATGGAAGCGCTTACCGCCTGCAGTGTCGCGCTTCTCACGCTCTATGACATGGCCAAAGCCATCGATCGCCACATGGTGATGACTGACATCAAGGTAACGTCGAAGGCCGGCGGCGCATCAGGCGACTGGAGCCTTGGCAAAAAATGACGGGCATGGTGCCACTGGAAACGGCGCTCGAGCGCGTGGTGACTTCCGTTGAACCACTTGCGTCGCGCACCCTGCCCTTGTTGGACGCCGATGATTGTGTCCTGGCCGAAGACTGCATCGCCATGCGCACCAAACCGCCTTTTGCCGTTTCGGCCATGGATGGCTACGCCGTGGCATCTGCTCCCTTAGCAGGGGACCAACTTGAGGTCGTCGGCGAAGTGCCCGCCGGTTCGCAGTATTCCGGCAAGGTCGGCGTAGGCCATGCTGTGCGCATCTTTACCGGCGCGCCTATCCCAGATGGCGGGACACACGTGTTGATCCAGGAAGAAACGGAACGAACTGGCGACATTATCACGGTTTCAGACGATCCGGGACGTAACGCCAACATTCGTCCCGCCGGCGGGGATTTCACCAAGGGCGACACGCTGATTGCCGAAGGCACGCAGTTGACGCCACAGCATTTGGCGCTCGCGGCCTCAGGTAATCACGCAGAACTTTTGGTTCATCCAAAGCCAAGCGTCGCTGTTATGATGAACGGCGATGAGCTGGCTTGGCCCGACAAAGATGCCCCTGATGATGCCATCATTGCTTCCAACGGGTTTGCCTTGGCGACCTTGGCACAGCGCTATGGGGCGAAACTGCATGACCTAACTCTCATTCGCGACGATCAGGGGGAGCTGGAAGCCTATATCGCGCAATGCGAGGCCGATGTGCTGGTCACGATCGGCGGCGCCTCGGTTGGCGACTACGACCTGATCCGTCCGGCGCTGGAGGCCCAAGGCTATGCGCTCGATGTCCCCAAAGTGGCGCTGCGTCCCGGCAAGCCTACCCTGTTCGGCCGCAAAGGTGCCAAAACCGTGCTTGGCCTGCCCGGCAACCCGGTGTCATCGATGGTGAGCGCCATGCTGTTTTTGCGGCCGCTCATCGATCGCCTTGCGGGGCGCAATCCAGCGCCGCTGCTGCCGCTTCAAAAAGCCCGTCTGGCCGTCGGTGTTCCCGCCAATGGCAACCGTGCCCATTTCATGCGGGCAATAAGCAATGACGAAGACGGCATTCGGCCTGTATCTAGCCAGGATTCCTCACTTCTGCGGTTGCTCGGCAATGCGGACGTTCTGCTCTATCGATCTGCCCATGCGCCGGCCCTAGAGGCCGGATCAACCTGCGAGACGCTTCCCTTGCCACGTTGATCGCTACGGCACTTGAAGAACACACCAAGAACAGGTACAACATGTTCATCTTGTGTTCCGATGAGTCGGAAAGGCCTCGCGCCACCACTCATGTCCATTGAAGCGGGGGAATTGCCGTGCTGACACCCAAGCAGCATGAACTGTTGATGTTCATTCACGAACGCCTACGCGAGTCGGGTGTGCCGCCCTCCTTTGATGAAATGAAAGATGCCCTGGACCTGAAATCTAAGTCCGGCATCCACCGTCTCATCACTGCTTTGGAAGAGCGCGGCTTCATCCGTCGCCTGCCCAACCGGGCCCGCGCCATGGAGGTCGTTCGCCTCCCAGATTCACACAACCCGCGCTTGGGTGGCCGCGAAGGTGGATTCGTGCCGAGCGTCATTGAAGGCTCCGGCGGAAAATCCAAACCAGCCGATACCTCTCCTGATATCGGCGCTTTGGGAGATGTTGTAACCATCCCCGTGATGGGACGGATCGCGGCCGGTACGCCGATTTCAGCCATCCAGCAAGAAAGCCACTCGGTTTCGGTGCCAGCCGAACTGATTGCTGGCGGCGAACATTTCGCCTTGGAAGTGCGTGGTGACTCGATGATCGAAGCCGGCATTTTTGACGGCGACACGGTCCTCATCAAACGCTCCGACAGCGCCGACAATGGCGAGATTGTCGTGGCCCTTGTTGACGAAGAAGAAGCGACGCTGAAACGGCTTCGCAAGCGCGGCGGATCGGTCGCGCTGGAAGCGGCCAACCCGACCTATGAGACGCGAATTTTTGGTCCAGACAGGGTGAAAATCCAGGGCAAGTTGGTGGCGCTTTTCAGGCGCTATTAGGCTCCCGCTTCAAGGATTAAGAGAGTTCGAGCCCGGTGCACGCGCGCCGGGCTTTTTTGTTGGCCACCGCGTTTTGCTGTGTCGCTATCCCGTGACGTTTTGGGGCAAAGCCTTTGCATTGCAGCATGCAATGTTGCACCGGCGAAGAACCGCAATTGCCCTTCTCGTTTTGGCGACACCCTTCAAATCCATTGAAAACAATAGATATTTTCGATCGATGCAAAGTGCGTTTGGCGATTGACACGGTGCGATTTTGTTTATTACCTACTAGTCAGTAACAACGGGAGGAAAGAGACATATGAAGCTCTCTACAATCGCATTCGCGTCCGTCGCAGCCCTTGCGACAACAGGTCTTGCCACCAGTGCTATGGCGCAATGGCAGCCAGATCGCCCCATCAACATCATCGTGCCCTGGTCAGCTGGCGGTTCCACCGACCAGGTAACGCGCGTCGTTGCGCCCTTGCTTGAAGAGGCGCTCGGCACAGAAATCGTTGTCGTCAACCAGCCAGGTGCGTCGGGCTCAATCGGCACCGCCGCGGCGCTTGCGGCACCACGTGATGGTTACACATGGACAGCCAACGCCATCGCCAACAACGCTACCTATGCCGTCACCGGCCTGATCGAAGACACCTCGATTGAGGATTATGTCGTCTATCTGCACGTCGCCAACGTGCCGGTCGTTTCGGTCAATGTGGATTCGCCCTACCAGGATTTTGGTGAGCTTCTCGATGCCATGAAGATGGACAGCGTTACGGTCGGCACCGCCGGCGTGAATTCATCCGGCGGCATGGCGCTGGCTGCTATTCAAGAAGCAGCAGGCGAAGAGCTGAACGCGCGCATGGTCACCTATGACGGCGGCAACCCGGCCGTGATCGCGGCAGCTTCTGGCGAGGTGATTGCGACCACGCAGCTTGCGGTGGAACAGACCGAAATGATCCGCGCCGGACGCTTGCGTGGTCTGGCGGTACTTTCCGATCAGCCGCTGGTGGTCGAGGGCATCGATCCGATCCCACCGATCACCAACTATCTGCCGGATATGCCGATCGCTGCGGACTATTTCGGCGTCTTCATTCCTGCCGGTGCCCCGCAGGAAGTTTACGACACGGTCGATCAGGTTTGGCGTGATGTGATCATGAGTTCACCAGAACTCCAAGCCTATGCCTCCGATCGTGGCGCTGTGTTCGCGCCAAGCTATGGCGAAGATGCGATGGCCGCCGCGATGCCGGTGGTGATCGCTGAAGCCTGCGCGCGGGTGACCCGCGGCGAAGCCGTTGTCGATCCGTCCGAGATCGGCATCGACTGCCCTGCCGAGTAAAAATGCAATCAGGTCGCGCTCGAACGGGGCGCGGCCTGCGATCTTTAAACATGAGCGCGGGTCAATATGACGACTGCGTGTTCAGCCTAGAAACATCCTGCCCGCGTCTTCCCCCAGACACCGCGCATTCAAAACAAAGACCTGACTGAAATGACCCTAGACAGTGCAACGGCCGACCGCTGGACCAGCCTTGCCCTATTCGCCATTGGGCTCGCGATGCTTGTCGGTGGCTACACGATGGATCGGCTTGAAATTCGTCAGATCCATCCCGCTTCGATCCCTGGCTTGGTTCCGATGATCTTGGGAGCAGCGATGATGCTCTGCGCCGTCTTGTTGTTCCTGGCCGCGCGCGCTGCACACATTGCGCGCAACGCCGAGCTAGCCAACCTCGCAGGCCCATCCACGGCTGCCCAATCGGACGATGCGCTTGGCGAAACTCAACAGGCGACCACATCCAACCGCGATCTCTTTTTCGCTGCCGCTTACAGCGTGCTCTATGCCTTAGCGCTGGTCGGCTCGCTGCCCTTTGCGCAGGCCACCGCCATCTACATCGCGTTGTTTTACACCCATTTCACTTGGCAACGGTCCGCGACAACAGGCGAGCATCTGAAGCGCATTGCGATCGCGATCGCTTTCGGCGTCATCGGCGCCTACGCCATCGCCAGCCTCTTCCAATACGGATTCCTGGTGCGGCTTCCCTAGATGGATGGCCTCCTCGCCCTTTCCCAAGCCTTCCAGCAAATGGCCACAGGCCAGATGCTGTTTCACGTTGTCTGGGCGACGTTGCTTGGCATTTTTGTCGGCAGCCTACCCGGTCTGACGGCGACCATGGGCGTGGCGCTGCTGACGACCCTCACCTACACGCTCGACCGCGACGCTGCGATCACGGTTCTCATCTGCATGTATGTCGGCGCGATCTATGGCGGCTCTCGCAGCGCTATCCTGCTGAACATTCCCGGTACGCCGGCCAGCGCCGCGACCGCGCTTGATGGCTATCCGCTTGCTCGCGCCGGGCGCGCTGGTTACGCGATGGCGCTTGCCACGGCTGGATCGGCCATCGGCACCATGGTCGGCATCTTACTGCTCGTCATGCTCGCCCCTCCCTTAGCAGAAGCCGCGCTCAATTTCGGTTCGTTTGAATTTTTCTGGCTCGCCGTCTTCGGCATCGTGATCTCGGGTCAACTTACCGGCGGCATCAGCCCGCTCAAAGGCTACATCGCCGGCTTGATCGGGCTGATGGTGGCAATGATTGGTTCCGAAGGCATCCACGCCCATATCCGCTTCAATTTCGGCATGCCGGAACTCAATGGCGGCATTGGGCTGATCCCCGCCATGGTCGGGGCGTTCGGGTTTGCCGAGGTGCTCACCGTCATGTGGAGGGCGAAGGCCAAGGTGGTCAACGCCACAGGCGAGCGCGACCGGATCTTGCCAAAGCTCGTCGATCTCTGGCGCTACAAATTCACCATTGCTAGGTCCGGCGTCATCGGCACGCTTGTGGGGATTATTCCTGGCGTCGGCGAAGACATCGGCGCCTGGGCCTCCTACGCGGCAGCAAGACGCACGAGCAAAGAGCGGGCAGACTTTGGCAAAGGCTCCTATGAAGGCTTGACCGCAGCCGAAACCGGCAACAGCGCGGTGGTGCCAGGTGCGCTCATCCCAGCCCTCACTCTGGCCGTTCCTGGCTCGGCGCCTGCGGCGGTCCTCATTGCGGCGCTTTTCATCCACGGCGTGCGCCCCGGCCCGATGATCATGATCGAGCAGCCTGATTTCATTTACTCGGTCGCCGTGATGCTCATCTTTGCAACCATCGCCATCGCCGTGTTTGGCCTGTTTCTGACGCGTGTTTTCGTCCTCGTACTCAAAGTGCCACGCGAAATATTGATGCCGCTGGTGTTCACCCTTTGCGTCATCGGACCCTACGCCCTCACGCAGCGTACCTTCGAAATCTGGGTGATGGTGGTCTTCGGCCTGGTCGGCTTTTTGCTGCGGCAAATGAACTATCCGATGGCGCCGCTGGTTCTCGGGATCATTCTTGGTGCCCTACTCGATAAAAGCCTACGCCGTGGCCTGACGCTCAGCGATGGCGATCTCACGCCCTTTTTCACGCGGCCCATCTCGGCGGTGTTTGTCGTGATCATCGTCGTCAGCATCGCGGTCGGCATTCCGGCGGTGCGCAACGCCATCAGCCGCAGCCTTGACCGGCTCCTGAAGCGTGAAGCTGAGAGGTCAACCGATGGCTAGAAACCTACCGCTCAGCGAGCGACAGACCCGCACCGCAGCGCACCGCAAGACACTCGCGCGGACCGCACGCAAAACCGAGCCGACGCCCAAGCGCGATGCGGCCCGCTCGAAACGCGCCATCCTTGATGCCTCGCTCATCGAGTTTTCCACCTATGGCCACGCCGGGGCGCGCATCGACATGATCGCTGAGCGCGCTGGCGTCTCCAAACCGCTGATCTACAGCTATTTCGGCGACAAGGACCAACTTTACGCCGCCGCCCTACGCGAAGCCTATGTGCAAATCCGTCAGGGCGAGCGTGACCTTCACCTCGACCATAAGGACCCGGAAACCGCCATTCGTGATTTGGTGGATTTCACCCTACGCCACTTCCAGCAGAAGCCCTGGTTCATCTCCATGTTGAACACCGAGAACCTGCGTGGCGGTGAAACCATCCGCCAGATCAAGGACGTCGGCGATATTCAGTCCCATTTGATGGATGAGCTGGGTAGCCTGCTCGACCGCGGCGTGGCCATGGGCGTTTTTCGACCCGGCATAGCGCCAACCGACCTCTACATCACCATTGCATCGCTTTGCTATTTCCCGATTTCCAACATGCACACGCTACGTGCCGTTTTTAACGCGCCAATTGACGAGGATTGGCTGACGCAGCGCAGCGCTGACATCGGCGAGATGGTGATCCGTTTTTTGCGCCCCGATCCAGTCACCTAGACCCTTCCCCCCGAGACAACCCAACGCCTTTCAAGAGGAGCCCCCAATGAGAACGCAGCGTATCGGCATCATCATGCACGGCATTACCGGCCGCATGGGGATGAACCAGCATCTCATCCGCTCGGTTCTTGCCATTCGTGATCAAGGCGGCATGCAACTCGCCGATGGTTCATTTCTGGTTCCTGATCCCATTCTGGTCGGCCGCAGCGCCGACAAGGTCGAAGCGATCGCCAAGGCGCACAATGTCGAGCGCTGGACCACTGACCTCGACGCCGCGCTGGCCAACCGTGAAGACACACTGTTTTTTGACGCCGCTTCGACAAAGCTGCGCCCGGCCTTACTGAAAAAGGCTATCGACGCCGGCAAAGACATCTATTGCGAAAAACCGGTGTCTGAGAGTTTGGCCGAAGCCCTCGACATCGCCGCCTACGCCAAATCCAAGGGCGTCAAGAACGGCATCGTCCATGACAAACTCGATCTACCGGGCCTGAAAAAGCTACAACGCCTGCGCGATTCTGGATTTTTCGGGCGCATTCTCTCTGTGCGCGGCGAGTTCGGTTACTGGGTGTTTGAAGGCGATTGGATGCCCGCCCAGCGCCCCTCCTGGAACTACCGCGCGGCCGATGGCGGCGGCATCATCTCCGATATGCTCTGCCATTGGCGTTACGTACTCGACAATGTTGTTGCGCCGGTCAAAGCGGTCTCGTGCCTCGGTGCGACCCACATTCCCGAACGGTGGGACGAAAACGGCAACGCCTACAAGGCAGATGCCGACGATGCGGCCTATGCAACCTTTGAGCTTGAAGGCGGGATCATTGCCCACATCAACTCAAGTTGGTGCGTGCGTGTGCGCCGCGATGATCTGGTCACGTTCCAAGTCGACGGCACCCATGGCTCGGCCGTCGCAGGCCTGCATTCCTGCTATTCGCAGCATCGGGTAAACACGCCAAAGCCGGTCTGGAACCCCGATCAGCCACAGACCATGAACTTTTTCGATGATTGGGAAGAAGTCCCGGACAACACGATCTTTGACAATGGTTTCAAGGTTCAGTGGGAAGAGTTCTTGCGCCACATCGCCGATGACGCGTCCTGGAGCTATACGCTGCTTGAAGGCGCAAAAGGCGTGCAACTAGCCGAACTGGGCGTGCAAAGCTGGAAAGAGCGGCGATGGCTCGATGTTCCGGCGCTTGAGGTGTAGCCGGTGACAACACTCAACCTGCCCACTTCGACCGGAAATCTCGAACCGGTCAAACTTGTCGCCGGTCCGCAACTAACTCGGTCGCCACAGGGCTGGAACCGGATCGCTTATGCGGCCGCTCACGTAGTCGCCGACCCTCTGGCCGACAACGATCCGTGGCTTGAAGCCGCCATCGATTGGGACCGCACACTCGCCTTTCGTGACCATCTCTGGTCCCTTGGCTTTGGCGTTGCTGAAGCCATGGACACGGCACAACGCGGCATGGGGCTGAACTGGGCACAGTCGCTTGAACTGATTCAACGGTCCGTTGCCGCCGCCAAATCCGGTGGGCATCTGATCGCCTGCGGTGCGGGCACCGATCACCTGACACCCAGCCCCAAAGTGACGATCGACGATGTTATCGCGGCCTATGAGATGCAGTGCGATGCAGTTGAGGCCACAGGTGGCCGCGTGATCCTCATGGCCTCCCGGGCTTTGGCGAAAGTGGCCAAATCGCCGGACGATTATGCCCGCGTCTACACGCGCGTTTTGGGCGGACTTCAGCAGCCGGCCATCCTCCACTGGCTGGGCGAAGTGTTCGATCCGGCGCTTGAAGGCTATTGGGGATCAAAGGACCATTGGCAGGCGATGGACACATGCCTTGATGTGATCGCCGCCAACGCGGCAAAAACCGACGGGATCAAGATTTCACTTCTCTCAGCCGAAAAAGAAGTTGCCATGCGCCGGCGCTTGCCGGACGGCGTCAACATGTACACTGGCGATGATTTCAACTACCCGGACCTGATCGCCGGCGATGATAAAGGCTTTTCCCATGCGCTGCTCGGCATCTTTGATCCAATTGCGGGCGCAGCGGCGCAGGCTCTCGGAGCGCTGAGCACCGATGATCAAGCCGCCTATCACGCCGTCTTCGACCCGACGGTTCCCCTTTCGCGCCACATCTTCAAAGCGCCAACCAGATTCTACAAAACCGGGGTAGTCTTCATGGCCTATCTGAATGGCCATCAGGACCATTTCACGATGATCGGCGGACAGGAATCCACGCGTTCAACCATCCATCTTGCCGACATCATCCGCCTTGCCAATAATGCCAAACTCTTCACCGATCCGGAGCGAACTGTGGCGCGGGCCCGCCCAGTCTTTGCTGCACGCGGCGTGGAGATCTGAGCCGTGCCAAATGCTGAGCAGCTCTCACTGAACACCGCCACGGTCCGTGTGCAATGGGATTTGCGTCAATGCGTGGAGGGATGCGTGCGCCATGGCATAGGCGGCATTGCCCCCTGGCGCGACAAGCTTCACGATGTTGGCGTCGATGAGGGCGCGCGCATGATTAAAGATGCCGGGCTGGCCGTTTCAGGCCTCTGTCGCGGCGGCATGTTCACCGTCGATGGCGCACTCAGCCAAGCTGTGATCGACGACAATCGCCGCGCTGTCGACGAGGCCGTCGCAATTGACGCTGATTGCCTTGTCATGGTCGTCGGCGGGTTGGCCGAGGGCTCAAAAGACCTTGTCGGCGCGCGCGCGACCGTGACCGAGGGCCTTTCCAAAACGCTGGACTATGCGCGCACCGTGGCGATGCCAGTTGCGATCGAGCCACTGCACCCGATGTATGCCGCAGACCGCGCCTGCGTGAACACGATGGGCCAAGCGCTCGACATTTGCGATCAACTCGACCCGGAAAGAACCGGAGCAATCGGGGTCGCGTGCGATGTCTACCATGTCTGGTGGGACCCGAACCTCGCCGCTCAAATCAAGCGCGCCGGAAAAGAGCGATTGCTCGCCTTTCACATCTGCGATTGGCTGGTGCCAACAAACGATCTGCTGCTCGATCGCGGCATGATGGGCGACGGCATCATCGACATCAAAGGCATCCGACAGCAAGTTGAGGCAGCGGGATTTTTGGGTCTCAATGAAGTAGAGATTTTTTCCGCCGAAAACTGGTGGAAACGCGATGCGGACGAAGTCCTTGCTACCATGGTCGAGCGCGGACAAACGGCCAGCTAGACCTAGGCGAACTCGATCATAACTTGATCAACAGCCAGGCTCTGCCCGGCTTCCACTTTGATGCTCTTCACGGTGGCTTCGCGTTCTGCGCGCAGAATGTTCTCCATCTTCATCGCTTCGACGATGGCGAGCTGCTGACCAACTTGCACGCTCTCCCCCTCTGACACGTGAACAGAAACAACCAGGCCCGGCATCGGGCAGAGCAGATATTTCGATGTGTCCGGCGCGACTTTCTCCGGCATCAATTCGGCAAGCTCTGCGTTGGCCCTTGGCATGGTCTGCACCTGAACCACGGCGCCACGCCGTTCCAGCGTCCAGCTGTGACCATTACGCTTCAAACGGACGGCGACCGGCGCACCGTTCACCGTGCCAAGCCACAGGCTCTCGCTCGGCGTCCAGTCCGAGGTGATCTGCATGTCGGCGCCGTCGAGCTTCACACTGAGATCAACCGGCGGCTTGGTCTTCCCAGCCAAACCGTCGGCATCGAAGCGCGTGCCGTTCAGGAACACCGTCCAGCTGTCGCGCATCCCACCCTGATGGGGCCGCAGCCGCCCTGTGAGATGATCAAGCCGCTTGCGTTCTACCACTTCGATGGCAAGCGCGACACTGGCCAGCACCAGCGCTTCTTCGCGGTTCGGTTCCACAGGCGCGAAGCCATCGGGAAACTCCTCGGAAATGAAATTGGTCGTCAACGCGCCGGACTTCCAGCGCGGATGGGTCATTAACGCCGACAAGAACCCCATATTGTGCTGAATACCGTCGATCTGGAACCGGTCGAGCGCCTCTTCCATAGCGGTGATCGCCGAATCGCGATCGGGCGCATAGGTCACCAGCTTTGCGATCATCGGATCGTAAAACATCGAGATTTCCGAGCCCTCGACCACACCGGTATCGACGCGCACCGTTTGTTCTGGATCGGATGTTTCCTGTGGCGGCGCATACCGCGTCAGCCGGCCGATGGAAGGCAAAAACCCGCGAACCGGATCCTCGGCGTAAACCCGCGATTCCACCGACCAGCCGGTCAAGGTCACATCATCCTGCGTCAAGGCGAGCGGCTCACCAGCGGCCGAACGGATCATCTGCTCAACCAGGTCTACGCCGGTGATGAGCTCCGTCACCGGGTGTTCCACCTGAAGGCGGGTGTTCATTTCCAAGAAATAGAAGCTCTTGTCCTGGCCGACGACGAACTCAACCGTGCCAGCCGAATCATAATCGACCGCCTTGGCGAGCGCGACCGCCTGCTCACCCATCCGCTGGCGGGTTTCAGGGTCCAGCAGCGGCGATGGTGCCTCTTCGATCACCTTCTGATTGCGCCGCTGGATCGAACATTCACGCTCACCCAGATAGATGCAGCTACCATGCTTGTCGCCGAGCACCTGGATCTCGATATGGCGCGGGTTCTCGATAAATTTCTCGACGAACAGCCTGTCATCGCCGAAGGAAGACGCCGCCTCGGACCGCGAGCGCTCAAACCCTTCGCGCACCTCGTCTTGCGAATAGGCAATGCGCATGCCCTTGCCCCCGCCCCCGGCGGAAGCCTTGATCATCACCGGGTAGCCGATGTCATTGGCGATGCGAATGGCGTCTTCGGGTGTGTCGAGAATGCCAAGATAGCCAGGCACCGTGGAAACACCCGCTTCGGCCGCCACCTTCTTGGAGGTGATCTTGTCACCCATCGCTTCGATGGCGCCAGGGTTCGGGCCGATGAAGGTAATGCCGGCGTCGGCCAGGTCTTTCGCAAAGCTGGCGCGCTCCGACAGGAACCCATAGCCGGGATGCACCGCGTCGGCACCGGTCGCTTTACACGCCTCGATGATCTTATCGGCCAACAGATAGGATTGGGCGGCCGGTGGTGGACCGATATGCACCGCCTCGTCCGCCATCTTCACGTGCAGCGCGCTGGCATCCGCATCGGAGTAAACCGCAACCGTCTTGATCCCCAAGGCCCTGGCACTCTTGATGACGCGGCAAGCAATTTCGCCGCGATTGGCGATGAGGATGGCATTGAACACGAGGCAGCTCCCAGCTAGGCAGATGCACCTCATTACGGCGTTGCACAACGCCGGGCAACTTGACCGAAAGGTGAGGAAAAACGTGACGTCGCAACCACCTTTGGCGCGGTTCGGTTTGCTCGACCAGGCGCGTGGCTTGGCGCTGGTCGCGATGATCATCTATCACGGGCTTTGGGACGGGCTTCAGTTCGGCCTCTTGATCTGGACGCCCGAGCGCGACGCGGCGATGCGCCTTGCCGCGCAGATCATTGCCGGGTCGTTCCTGACGATTAGCGGTCTATCGCTAGCCCTTGCTGCCGTGACGCGATCCGAGCCAATTTTGCAGAGCCGGTCCTTTTGGAAGCGCAACGCTATCGTCGCCGGTGCCGCCGTCTTGGTGTCCGCCGCCAGTTTCATTGTCTTGCCACAAGCACCGATCTATTTCGGCATTCTACACCACATCGCGCTGGCAAGCGTCGTGATCGCGCTGGTTGCATCCCATCATGCGTTTCTTGCCGCGACGGTTGCCGCTGCTGTGCTCATCACCAACGCTTATGTGGCTGAACCGGTTCTTAATCACCCAGCAACCATCTGGCTCGGGCTCGGCACGCAGACACCGGTCACCGCCGATTGGGTGCCGGCATTTCCCTGGCTTGCCGCAGGCTTGCTGGGGTTTGCCATCGGCAAGCAGGTTCTGATCCCCTGGCTAAGGTCACGCCCACCATCGGAAAAGTCAGAAATCAGACCCCGCGACCCGCTCACCTGGATGGGGCGCCGCAGCCTGATCATCTACCTCATCCATCAGCCGATCTTAATCGGTTTAATTTATCTATATCAATGGATTACATAATTTTCTTAAAGCGGAATATTATCATGCTTCTTCCAAGGAATATCGACAGCCTTGGACTTCAGAAGCTTCAAACCACGGGCGACGCGCCGCCGGGTTGAGTGCGGCAGGATCACATCGTCGATGAACCCACGCTCGGCCGCGACAAAGGGGTTGGCAAACCGCTCTTCATAATCGGCAATGTGAGCGGCCAGTTTGTCGGGCTTATCAAGGTCCTGCCGATGAAGAATTTCAGCGGCCCCTTTGGACCCCATCACGGCAATCTCCGCCGATGGCCAGGCATAGGTGATGTCGCCACCGATGTGTTTCGATGACATCACGACATAGGCCCCGCCATAGCTCTTACGGGTGATCACCGTGATCTTGGGGACGGTCGCCTCAGCGAACGCATAAAGCAGCTTGGCGCCATGCTTGATGAGCCCGCCATACTCTTGTGCAGTGCCGGGCAGAAAGCCTGGAACATCGACAAAGGTAACGATCGGAATGTTGAAACAGTCGCAAAACCGCACAAACCGTGCCGCTTTGCGGCTGGCGTCACTGTCCAGCACGCCTGCCAACACCATCGGTTGGTTGGCAACCACGCCCACAGGCGCACCCTCGATCCGGCCGAAGCCGGTGATGATATTGCCGGCGAAGCTCGCCTGAAGTTCGTAGAAATCGCCGTCGTCCAGCGTTTTGAGCACCAGCTCTTTCATATCGTAAGGCTGATTGGGGTTGCTCGGCACCAAGGTGTCGAGACTGTCGTCCTGCGCGTTCACATCGTCATAGCAATGCACTTCGGGTAGATCGGCCGTGTTGGAAGCCGGCAGAAAGTTCACCAACCGCCGCACTTCAAACAGCGCGTCCATATCATTGTCGAATGCGCCGTCGGCGATGGACGATTTCGTGGCGTGCACACTTGCCCCGCCCAACTCCTCAGCGGTCACATTTTCATTGGTGACGGTTTTCACGACATCTGGACCGGTGACGAACATATAGCTGGTGTCGCGGACCATGAAGATAAAGTCCGTCATCGCCGGCGAGTACACATCGCCACCAGCACATGGCCCCATGATCACCGAAATCTGCGGAATGACACCTGAGGCCTGCACATTGCGGTGGAACACGCCACCATAACCGGCCAGGGACGCCACGCCCTCTTGAATGCGGGCGCCGCCAGCGTCAAACAGGCCAATGATCGGTGCACGATTGCGCAGCGCCATGTCCTGAACTTTGTGAATTTTCTCAGCGTGCGCCTCGGAGGTTGAACCACCCAGAACCGTGAAATCCTTGGCGAAAACATAGACCACGCGGCCATTGATTGTGCCCCAGCCGGTGACAACGCCATCGCCGGAAACCTTACTGTCCGCCATGCCGAAATCGACGCAACGGTGCTTAACGAACATGTCGTATTCTTCGAACGAACCTTCATCCAGGAGAACCGACAGACGCTCGCGCGCGGTCAGCTTGCCTTTTTTGTGCTGGTTTTCGATACGCCGTGCACCGCCGCCTTGCCGGGCCTGGTCGCGCCGCGCTTCCAACTCATCAAGCACACTCATGAAACAGCCCTGCCTCCGGTAAGAACACTACGGCTCTACCGCTTACCAGTGCACCGCAACATGTCCAGCCATCCGAAGGGCGCAACCTTTCCACGTGATCCGCCGGTCGGCTTAAGACCGTGTCACTGAAAGAACGAAGGCAGCCGCCTCGAAATCGCGCCATCGGGACTGGCGCAAGGCCGCCGCTTCGGCATCTTCGCCCCAAAGCTTGCGGTTCCAGTCCTCATCGACATGCGCCGCTTGCCAGACTGTTTTCGCGCGCCCCTCATCGACACCCGGTTCGGTGAGCGCCAGCGCCAGAATTGCCGAACCGGTGAGCGTTGTGGCCAGCGTCAAGGCGGCTGCGGATTCGGCATCGGCGGCGCGCTTGTCGGCCAAAGACCGGATCGCGTCCAGGACAACTTCATCTTGCGAAACCGGCATGACGCCCGCGGCCTGTTTCATTGTAATGCCGTGATGGGTCTTCAGCCGGTCCAAATAAGGATTCCAGACTGTGTTCTGGCGCTCGACGAGCCCGTGCGGATGATCCGCGCGGTAACACAGCAGGTCGCTGCCAGCATAAGACCGAACTTCATCCAACAAGGCCTCGCGGTGAATGTCGCCGCCATCCAGAGCTACATTGACGAGCTTTGTCAGCGGCAGATTGGCTGGGTCGAGGCGCTCGCCAACGGCATCCCATTCCGCCACCATGCGCTCGGCCACCGCCTTATGGCGCGACGCCAGCGCCGATCGCCCCGGTGTCTTCGCCGATCGACCATCGAGCAGGATATGGAAGGCACCCTCGCGTTCGTCCAGCGTGACCTCTTCCCAGAAGCGTCTGGGCAAATCTGGCCGCATGGTGCGTTGCGCGGCCTCGTTCGGGTCGAGGCCGGTCTCGGTGAAGATCGCATCAAAAGGCGAGAGTTTGTCACTCATTGGCCTGGCTTCTGCCCGGCTCATCCACCAGGCGCTCCAAATTCGTGTTGAGGCGGCGAAGCTCAACAATCAGTTCCGCCATTTGCTTGTCCTGCGCCACCGATTTGCCGCCTGGACCCACAACGCCGAGCGCATGCAGCCCGCGGCGCCCTGCCCAAACGGCAAGCACCATAAGCGCAATGAGCACAGCCAATGCACCCCAAAGGATCAACTCATTGATCACTTTTTGGACCCGCGCATGGCCTGGGTTTCCCAGTCATCATCTTCGTCACGGCCCATGCCGTCGGTTGAGAAACCGAGCAAGTTCCAGCTTTGCTGCATGTGGGGTGGCAGCGGCGCGGTCACGTCGATCTGCCCGCCTTTCGGATGGGGGATCAACAGGCGGCGCGCATGCAGGTGCAGCCGGTTCTGAATGCCACCAGGCAGCTCCCAATTCTCCACATCGAAATATTTCGGGTCGCCTATGATTGGATGGCCGATATGATTGCAATGGGCGCGCAGCTGGTGCGTTCGACCCGTTACCGGGCGCAGCGTCACCCAGGTTAGCCCCCTGCCCGCCGTTTCCAGCACATTGTAAAGGGTTAGCGCGTGGTCAGCGCCGCTATCGCCATGCTTGGCGATGCGCATGCGTTCTTTGAGGTCGGGGCCCGCCTCTTCATCGCCCTTGGCCAGATAACTCGAAATCCGCCCCTGCTTGGGTTTCGGAACGCCGCGCACCAAGGCCCAATAGACCTTTTTCGTCGTACGGGCCCGAAACGCCGCCGCCAGCGAAGAGGCAGCGCCCTTGGTCTTGGCAACGATCAAGACGCCGGACGTGTCCTTATCCAACCGATGAACCAGCCGTGGCTTGCGTCCTTGCTTGTCGCGCAGCGCCTCCAACATGCCATCGACATGCTTGGATAGGCCCGGGCCACCTTGCACGGCCAAGCCAAACGGCTTGTTGAGAACGAGCACCATGTCGTCCTCAAACAGCGTCATGTCTTTGAGCGCTTGAACGGTCTCGTCATCGGCTCGCGCCGGCGCGGCCATCTGCGCCTCCGCTTCCATCGGCGGCACACGGATCATCTGGCCGGCTTCCAGGCGGGCATTGGACTTCGCCCGCCCACCATCGACACGGATCGAACCTTTGCGCAGCAGCTTGTTCAGCGCTCCGAAGGCGAGACCCGGATAATGCTCCTTGAACCATCGATCGAGGCGCATGCCATCTTCTTCGCCTGCAACCTCTCGGGTTTGGACACCGCTCATGCGAGCACACCCCGTGCGACCATCAAACCGGCAACCAACGCTGCCACCGCGAGCACAACACTTAAGGCCACATAGGCAAGCGCGGCGCCATGCGATCCTGTCTCCCAAAGTCGAACAGCATCCAAGGAGAACGCAGAGAACGTGGTGAAGCCGCCAAGTAGCCCGGTTGCCAGCGCCGCTCTGGCGGCATCATGGCCCGACATGTCGAGAAACGGCCCAAAGCCGCCGCCACGCGCTACCAACCACCCGGCAAGCAACCCCATTAGAAACGAACCAAGGACGTTTGCGGCAAAAACCCCATAGGGAAACGATGTGCCTAGCGCGCTTTCAGACGCGCGCACAAGCCCGTAGCGGGCGAGCGCACCGCACCCGCCGCCGACAAACACCAAGGCTGCTGCGCTGAACGCCAACGCCTCTATTCCTCATCTTGCTTCAGTTGGCGTAAGCCCTGCCAGTATCGCAAGCGCTTGACAAGCTCGCGCTCAAAACCGCGCTCCGGCGGATCGTAAAGCGTGTGGCGACCGAGCTGTTCTGGGAAATAGTCCTGGCCGGAAAAAGCCTCAGGCGTGTCGTGGTCATAGATGTAGCCCGCACCACGCCCAATATCCTTCATCAGCTTTGTCGGCGCGTTGAGGATCTCCGATGGCGGTGCCAGGGAGCCGCCTTCTTTGGCAAGCTTCCGCGCGCCTTTGTAGGCGGTGTAGACGGCGTTCGACTTCGGCGCGGTCGCGACATGGACAACCGCTTGAGCAATGGCAAGTTCGCCTTCCGGGCTGCCAAGCACGTGATAAGCCTCGCGGGCCGCCAGAGCGGTTTGCAACGCCGTAGGATCGGCCATGCCAATATCTTCGCTCGCCATGCGAATAATCCGGCGGGCAAGAAACAGCGGGTCTTCGCCGCCTTCCAACATGCGCGCAAACCAATAGAGCGCCGCATCAGGGTCGGAACCACGGACCGCTTTGTGCAACGCCGATATCAGGTCGTAATGGCCGTCGCGATCCTTGTCATAACGGGCTAGCGCCATGCCAAGCCGTTCGGCAATGGACGTCGCCGTGTAGGCCTTCTGATCATCACCTTGGCCAGCAATCACCAATTCGGTCAGCGCAATCGCGCGGCGCCCATCGCCGTCGGCTCGTTCGGCAATTACCCGCCGAGCATCTTCATCAACCAGTTCGGCCTTACCTAGAGCGTCCAAAGCGCGGCCAACCAATATCGCGAGGGTCTCTGCTTCCAGCGGTTGAAGGATGAGAACATCGCAGCGTGAGAGCAGCGCTGGATTGAGTTCAAAGGACGGGTTTTCCGTCGTGGCCCCGATCAATGTGATTGTCCCGTCTTCCATGACGGGAAGAAAGCTATCCAATTGCGCCTTGTTGAAACGGTGAATTTCGTCGACGAACAAAACCGTGCCCTGCCCCTGGCCACGCGCCATCCGCGCGGCGTCAAAAGCCGCCTTCAGGTCTTTCACGCCACTGGTCAGCGCCGAAAGCTGAACGAACTGCGTCGCGTCACCAAGGTAAGAGGCGATGAGGCGGGCCAGCGTCGTCTTGCCCGTTCCTGGAGGTCCCCAAAGAACAAGCGACGGAAGAGCGCCGCCCTGCTCTACACTGGCCAGCAGGCGTGTCAGCTTGCCGTCTGCGCCCAGCAGCGCTTCTTGGCCGACAACCTCGTCAAGCGTGGCCGGACGAAGGCGCTCTGGCAACGGAACGCGGGCGGGCGCTGTCTCCTCCGGTGCGCCAAACAGATCGGCCATCAGAACCGCAGCATAGCGGACCGAATGCGGCCATTGCGCTCAAACACGATCTGCCAGGAACGGCTGCGTAGATTGGCGATTTGCTCAAGGTCAAACGTGTTGCCGACACGGCGATCATTGACCTGCATGATCATATCGCCCTCGCGAAAGCCGACCTGATTGGCCACCGATCCAGGTTGAACCGAAACGATCATCACGCCTTCGGTCTGATCGAAACCGAACTCTTGCGCCACAGCGGGCGAAAGATTGATGACCTCCACGCCCGCAAACGGCGAGCGCCCTTCGATAAGCCGCAGATCACGCGGCACGGTCTCTGGTGGACCAACGAGAAAGATCGTCAGATCGCGCCGCCGGCCATCGCGGATGACGCGTACGCTGGTGGTGCCGCCGATGCCCTTGGTGGCAAAGCGATAAGCGAACGCATCGGGATCTTCGATTTGAACGCCGTCAATCGACACCACCACATCGCCGCGCCGAAGCCCGGCCTGATCCGCCGGACCACCGCGCACCAGATCAGCCACCAAAACACCGCGCGGGCGCCGCATGCCAAGGCTCTGGGCGATGGCAGGCGTAACAGCCTGGACTTCGGCCCCGAGATAGGGGCGTGCCACAAACGATGCGCCACTGGCCGCCTCACCAAGCACGACATTGACCATCTCGGTTGGGATCGCAAAGCCAATGCCGTTCGAGCCGCCGGAGCGGGAAAAGATCGCTGTGTTGATGCCCACCAGACGGCCAGAAAGATCAACAAGGGCACCGCCGGAATTGCCTGGATTAATCGCCGCGTCGGTTTGAATGAAGAACTGAAAATCCGTCACGCCGACCTGCGTGCGAGCAAGCGCGGAAACGATGCCTTGCGTCACCGTCTGGCCAACGCCGAACGGGTTGCCGATTGCAAGGACCACATCGCCGACGTCTAGGTCGTCCGAGGCACCAATCGACAAGGCTGGCAATGGCTCGTCCAGATCGCGCACCTGCAGCACCGCCAAATCAGTGCGTTCATCGCGGATGAGAATATCGGCGGCAAACTCACGGCGATCCGACAAGGACACCCGAACATCGGTTGCCTGTTCGATCACGTGATTGTTGGTGACGATCAGCCCGCTGGCATCGACGATCACACCGGAACCAAGCGAGGACGCCATACGCTCTCGCGGACGCGGGCGCATCTGATCGCCAAAGAACCGACGAAAGAACGGATCCATGTTGGCGAAGGGATCGCGCACTTGCTCGGTACGCGTGGCGTAGACATTGACCACCGCCGGCGCGGCCAGTTGCACCACAGGCGCAAAGGAAAGTTGCACCTGTGCCAAGTTCTGTGGCGCCTCGCGGGTCAATTGCGTTGGCTCGCCAGCCTGATCCTCGTTGAGTTCCTCAAGCAGGATGGGCGCGTTGTTGATGAACAGATCAAGCAGCCGTTCGGGCAAATCGTTCTGGGCCTGAGCTTGTAAAACAAAGCCAAACCATGCGGCCATCACGGCGATGGTGAATGTGCGGATCGCACCCATATTGGTCTCCTTGGACGTCGCGAGTCGTGATGCCCTGTCGGCCAAATCTAGGCAAAAAGAAGGGCGGCTCCAAGGCCGCCCCTCTGCATTCCAATAAAGAACCGTCGTTACGCTGCGACGGTTTCTTCAGCTTCCTCGGCCTCGACGCGCGCGCGGTCTTCAGCGCCCTTGGCGTCCACGTCGCGATCAACCAATTCAATGATCGCGACCGGCGCGTTGTCGCCAAAGCGGAACCCGGCTTTCAAAACGCGGGTGTAGCCACCCGAACGCTCGGCATAACGCTCGCCCAGAACGCCGAACAGTTTGCGCACGGCCGCTTCGTCGCGAACTTGGCTAAGCGCCTGACGGCGCGCATGCAAATCGCCACGCTTGGCGAGGGTCACGAGCTTATCGACGATCGGCTTCAGCTCTTTGGCTTTCGGCAACGTCGTTTTGATCTGCTCATGGGTGATCAGCGAAGCTGCCATATTGGCGAACATCGCTTTGCGGTGGCTCGATGTGCGGTTGAGCTTGCGGCCTTGTTTGGCGTGACGCATGGCTCGTCTCCTTCTCTGACCGAGGTCCTTAGACCTGGTGTTCCTCGTAGCGCTTGGAAAGCTCGTCGATGTTTTCAGGCGGCCAGTTGGGCACGTCCATGCCCAAATGCAGACCCATCGAGGCAAGCACTTCTTTGATCTCGTTCAGCGACTTGCGACCGAAGTTCGGCGTGCGCAGCATTTCTGCTTCCGTCTTTTGGATCAGGTCACCAATGTAAACGATGTTGTCGTTCTTCAGGCAGTTCGCCGAACGCACCGAAAGCTCCAACTCGTCGACCTTCTTCAGAAGCTCCGGCGAGAATGGGAAATCGGGCAGCTCTTCTTCGACCTGCTCTTTTTCAGGCTCTTCGAAGTTCACGAAGATCTGCAACTGATCCTGAAGAATACGCGCCGCATAAGCAATTGCATCTTCGGCCGTGACAGCGCCGTTGGTCTCAATGTCGAGCGTCAGCTTGTCATAGTCGAGAATCTGACCTTCGCGGGTGTTTTCCACCTTGTAGGCCACGCGCTTGACCGGCGAGAACAGCGCATCGACCGGCACCAGGCCAATCGGTGCATCGTCTGGGCGGTTACGCTCGGCTTCCACATAGCCCTTGCCGGTGTTGACGGTGAACTCGATGCGGACTTCAGAGTCTTCATCAAGCGTGCAAAGCACGTGATCAGGGTTCAGAATTTCAACATCGCCCACCGTCTGGATATCACCGGCGGTCACGATGCCTGGGCCCTGCTTGCGCACGATCATGCGCTTGGGGCCCTCGCCTTCCATGCGCAGCGCGATCTCTTTGACGTTGAGCACGATGTCGGTGACGTCTTCACGCACGCCCGGAATGGACGAAAACTCGTGCAACACGCCATCAATCTGCATGCCGGTCACCGACGCGCCCTGGATGGACGAGAGCAGGATACGGCGCAGTGCGTTACCAAGCGTCAGGCCATAGCCACGCTCAAGCGGTTCAGCAATAACTTGAGCGATCCGACCGTCTTCGCTGGTCTTCACTTCAAGTTTGCTCGGTTTAATCAGGTTCTGCCAGTTCTTATGAATCATGGGTGCACCCCTTTGGGTCTTGCGCATCCAACGGCTGGAATTGGGGGGCCAGCCATGCGCCTGAAGGGAAAGCTTGGACCGTGGATGCCGCCACCCGTTTGTCCAAGCCGATGATGATGTTGAGGCGTCTGCCCCTTACACCCGGCGCCGTTTCGGCGGACGACATCCATTGTGCGGGATCGGCGTCACATCGCGGATCGATGTGATCGTGAACCCAGCAGCTTGGAGCGCGCGCAGTGCCGACTCACGGCCCGAACCTGGACCGGAGACTTCAACTTCCAGCGTTTTCACGCCGTGTTCGGAAGCTTTCTTGGCAGCGTCTTCCGCGGCAACCTGTGCCGCATAAGGGGTCGATTTACGCGAGCCCTTGAAACCCATCGTGCCGCAAGACGACCAGGAGATCGCATTGCCCTGCACGTCCGTGATGGTGATCATGGTGTTGTTGAAGGACGAGCGCACATGCGCCACGCCCGACGTAATGTTTTTGCGTTCGCGGCGGCGAACGCGTCCAGCTTCTTTAGCCATTTTGGTCCTTTGTCGATCTCACCGCCAACCGTTGCCCGGAGCCCACATGGCACCCGTGAAAGCCCGGTTGGCTCCACCGAAGGCAAAGCGCGGATTGGCCCGCGCCTACCTGTTACTTCTTCTTGCCGGCAATCGCCTTAGCCGGACCCTTGCGGGTGCGGGCATTGGTATGGGTACGTTGACCGCGCACCGGCAAGCCACGACGATGGCGCAGACCGCGATAGCAGCCCAAATCCATCAAGCGTTTGATGTTCATGCTCGTCTGGCGACGCAGATCCCCTTCGACCATGTAGTCGCGGTCGATGATCTCGCGCACCTGGATCACGTCAGAATCCGCCAGCTCGTTGACCCGTTTGCTCGGATCGATGCCAGCTTTTTCGATGATCTCAGCAGCTTTTGCCGCGCCGATGCCATGAATGTACTGAAGCGCGATGATCGCGCGTTTGTTCGTAGGAATATTGACGCCTGCAATGCGGGCCATATCACTTCTCCATCTAACAGGGCACGACATGCGTCACGCCAAAAAACCTGCCCTCAGCGAGGGTGCCTCACAACGAGGCTCAACCGCGTCCGGTGGAGGCCGGCCCGTGCGGGTTCTTCATAGGACAACTGGTTCGCCACAAAGACGCCGCCAGACTTTTTGTCGGGAAGAGACATGCGGTTATTGCCTGATTGACGATTTGTCAACAGGTCGAACTTGCATTCCTACGCGAAAGAGGCGCCACCAGCGCAGCGCCTCGGAAATTCGCACTTTTGGTCCAATTTTTGCGCCCTAAAGCGCCTTCAAGACCGAGTTGATCTCAGCGGTGACCTCGTCGATCGAGGCCATGCCGTTCACCGTCTTCAGATTGCCTTTGGCGTAATAGTAGCCGGTCAGCGGCGCGGTGCTTTTGTAATAGGCCCGCAAGCGCTCATCGAACACTTCGGGCGTATCATCTTTGCGCACCGGTTGACCGGCCGCCTTGGCATCTTCGGCGCGTTTGACAATCCGTCCCACCAAGGCCCGGTCATCAACGACCAGTTCAAGAACGGCATCCAGACGGCGGCCCTTCTTCTTCAGGATCTCTTCAACCGCATCCGCCTGCTGAAGCGTCCGCGGATAGCCATCCAAGATGAAACCGCGCGCGCAATCGGGCTCAGAGATACGATCCGAAACGATCTGATTGACGATCTCATCGGACACCAGATCACCGGCTTCCATGACCGCCTTCGCCTTCAGGCCCGTTTCGGTGCCGGCTGCCACAGCCGCACGCAGCATATCGCCGGTGGAAAGCTGCGGAATGTTATAGGTCTCAACAAGGCGCGCGGCCTGGGTTCCCTTGCCCGCACCTGGCGGTCCAAGAAGGATCAATCTCATCTACGTTTCCCCCGGAGTTTCGACTTCTTCACCAGCCCCTCATACTGGTGCGCAAGCAAATGCCCTTGCACCTGTTGAACGGTATCCATGGTCACCGAGACCACGATGAGAAGCGATGTGCCTCCGAAATAGAAGGGAACGCCCGAATAGGAAATGAGGAATTCGGGTATGAGACATACGATGGTCAGATACGCCGCACCGGCCACCGTGATCCGCGTCAACACAAAATCGATATAGTTCGCCGTGCGTTCACCGGGACGAATGCCGGGGATGAACCCGCCATGCTTGCGCAGATTGTCGGCGGTATCAGCCGGGTTGAACACGATAGCCGTGTAGAAGAACGCGAAGAAGATGATACCAGCCGCATAAAGCAGCATGTAGGCCGGCTGCCCGTGGCCAAGTAGGGCCGTGAGCGTGGTGATCCACCCGGTCGCTTCTGTGCCATCAGAGAAGCCCGCCAGCGTCGCCGGCAAGAGCAGCAACGAGGACGCAAAGATCGGTGGGATAACACCAGCGGTGTTCAGCTTCAGCGGCAGGTGTGAGCTTTCGCCCTGCGTCATCCGGTTGCCGACCTGGCGCTTGGGATACTGAATGAGAAGCCGGCGCTGGGCACGCTCAACGAACACGATGAACGCAATCACGACGATTGCCAGAACGATGATGGTCAGAATGATTCCGGTGCCAATGGCGCCCTGACGACCCAGTTCAAGCGTCTGTGCCAACGCACGGGGCAGCTCGGCAACAATGCCAGCAAAGATAATCAGCGAGATACCATTACCGACGCCGCGCGCCGTGATCTGCTCACCGAGCCACATCAGGAACATCGTGCCGCCAACCAACGTGATGACGGTCGTCAGACGGAAGAACCAGCCCGGATCGGTGACGATCGTGCCGGAGGATTCCAGACCAACCGAAATGCCGTAGGCCTGGATCGCGGCCAGAAACACCGTGCCGTAGCGCGTGTACTGGTTGATGACCTTGCGGCCCGCCTCGCCTTCTTTCTTCAAGGCTTCAAGCTTCGGCGACACCGTCGTCATCAGCTGAATGATAATCGAGGCGGTGATGTAGGGCATGATGCCCAACGCAAACACCGCCATGCGCTCCACGGCACCGCCAGTGAACATGTTGAACAAGCCAACAACGCCCTGCGCTGCCTGGTTGAAAGCCGCAGCAAAAGCATCCGGCTCGATACCAGGCATCGGGATGTAGGTTCCCAACCGATAGACCAAAAGCGCACCCAGCGTGAACCAGATGCGCTTTTTGAGCTCTTCGGCCTTACCGAACGCTTTGAGGGAGAAGTTTGAAGCTAGCTGCTCAGCTGCTGATGCCATGCGTCTTCAATTCCTTTGGCCAAACCGCGGCTACCAACGCGACGGTGGCCCGCCTCTGACGGGCCACGACGGCTGGTGTTTACTCTGCGGCGGCTTTGCTCGCCCCGGCTTTGCCGGACGCTTCTTTGGTTTCTTCGATGTGGACCTTGCCGCCAGCCTTTTCAACCGCTGCGATGGCCCCTTTTGAGGCACCGGCAACGCTGATCTCGATGGCAGCTTTCAACTCTCCGTTACCAAGCAGCCGCACACCATCTTTTTCAAGCTTGGTGATAACACCAGCATCAACGAGAGCAGCAGCATCGAGCTTGGCTTTGGCGTCGATCTTGCCGGCATCAACGGCCTGCTGAATCCGGCCGACATTCACTTCCGAATAGGCCTTGGAGAAGATGTTGTTAAAGCCGCGCTTGGGCAGGCGGCGATACATCGGCATCTGGCCGCCTTCAAAGCCCTTAATGGCAACGCCGGAACGCGCCTTCTGGCCTTTGACACCGCGACCAGACGTCTTGCCCTTGCCCGAACCGATACCGCGACCAACGCGTTTTTTCGTTTTTGCAGAGCCTGGCTTGGGGGAAAGTTCATTGAGTTTCATGGGTCTGTCTCCACTTGCGCGACGGGGATTTTTGGCAATCTGCCCTGCCCGCGCCGCTCGCTTTTAGACGAAGCAAAGGCCGCCTTCTTGGCGACCTTGGCGTGTTACTTGTCGTCGACGACGCGCACCAGATGGCGCACCTTGTCGATCATGCCGCGCACCGCTGGGGTATCTTCCAGCGTGCGCTGGCGGCGCATCTTGTTGAGACCAAGGCCGACAAGCGTGGCGCGTTGGTCAGGCTGACGGCCAATCGGGCTTCCGATCTGCTCAACCGTGATGGTCTTGGACTGTGCCATCGTTCTTTTCCTTGCTCTTGATCGATCGCTTAGGCGTCAACCGCAGCGACATCGCCACGTCGTGCCTGGAGGACCGAGACTTTCAGGCCGCGGCGTGCCGCCACTGAACGGGGGCTGTCTTCTTCGCGCAGAGCGTCGAAGGTTGCGCGGACCATATTGTAAGGGTTCGACGTGCCTTGCGACTTGGCAACGATATCCTGGATGCCAAGCGTCTCAAAAACGGCACGCATCGGGCCACCGGCAATGATGCCGGTACCTGCCGGTGCTGCGCGCAGCAGAACTTTGCCGGCGCCGTGGCGGCCTTTAACGTCGTGGTGCAGCGTGCGGCCTTCGCGCAGCGGCACACGGATCATGCCACGCTTGGCCGATTCGGTTGCCTTGCGGATCGCCTCAGGCACTTCGCGCGCCTTGCCGTGGCCAAAGCCGACACGGCCCTTCTGGTCTCCGACAACAACGAGAGCGGCGAAACCAAAGCGTTTACCGCCCTTCACCGTTTTTGAAACGCGGTTGATGTGAACCAGCTTGTCGACGAATTCGCTTTTTTCTTCGTCGCGATTGTGACGATCACGAGATGGGCGCTGTGCCATGTGTCTATCCTAGTGTTTGTCTTGCAGGGACCCCAAGATGGAGCCAGCTGCTAAGTGCGATCAGCGACTAAACTGATCGGGAGGAAATTGCGGTTGTGCCAAAGGCACAGAGCCACTGAGAGTTTCGGGCGCTTAAACGCCCTCGCTTAACGTTAGAAGTTCAGGCCGCCTTCGCGGGCCGCATCGGCAAGTGCCTTCACCCGGCCATGATAGCGATAGGCGCCACGATCGAAGACGACATTTTCAACGCCAGCTTCTTTGGCGCGCGATGCAACCAGTTTGCCAACCTCGGCCGCGGCATTGGTGTCAGCACCGGTTTTCAGGCTGGAACGCATGTCTTTTTCCAAAGACGAGGCGGCAGCCACGGTGCGGCCAGCCAAATCATCGATGATCTGCGCATAGATGTGACGACCGGAACGGTACACCGAAAGACGCGGACGACCGTTTGCAACTTTGCGAACCTGTCGACGCACGCGCTCGCGGCGTCGCTCGGTGGATGTTTTGTGTGCCATTGTTTCTGCCTTTTAGAAGTGGAGCACCGCACGGACGTCTCCCAAGCAGTTTGGGACGGCCAAAAGCGGCAACCCAAATGCCTTACTTGTTCTTGCCTTCTTTGCGGAAAATGTACTCCTCCGCATATTTTATGCCTTTGCCTTTGTAGGGCTCGGGCGGACGGAACTTGCGGATTTCCGCTGCCGCCTGGCCGACGCGCTGCTTGTCGATACCCGACAGCACGATCTCAGTCGGTTTTGGCACAGCCACGGACACGCCGTCCGGCAAATCGTAGATCACATCGTTGGAATAGCCGAGCGCCAGGGTCAGTTTCGATCCCTGCGCCTGGGCGCGGTAACCAACGCCGTTCAGTTCCAGCTTCTTCTCAAAGCCTTCCGAGACGCCGACCACGATGTTGTTCACCAGCGTGCGCGACATGCCCCACATGGAGCGTGAACGCTTGTCCTGGCCGCGCGGGCTGACTTCGATACCGTCGTCGCCCAGAGCAACGTCGCACTCCGAAACCACCGTGACAGCCAACTCGCCTTTCGGGCCTTTGACCGAGACGGTCTGACCGTCGATGTTGGCCGTGACGCCACTTGGCAGCGCGACCGGTTTCTTACCGATACGAGACATCAATCTCTTCCTTTTCTTGGGCCGGTTTCCCTAAGCCAAATCCTTGATGGACCTGCTTAGAAGACCTGGCACAAAACCTCGCCACCAACATTTTCTTCGCGTGCCTGATGATCCGCCATCACGCCCTTCGGCGTCGACAGGATCGAAACACCCAGCCCGTTGTTAACGGTCGGAATGTTGCGCACAGAAGCGTAAACGCGGCGGCCCGGCTTGGACACGCGCTCGATGCGGCGGATCACCGGCGCACCATCGAAATATTTCAGCTCAATGCTGATTTCGGATTTGCCGTCACCAAGCTCTGTCCGCGAATAGCCGCGAATGTAACCTTCGTCCGCCAAAACCTGCAGAACGCGCTCGCGCAGCTTGGAAGCTGGCGCAATAACGCTTGTTTTGTTCCGCATCTGCGCATTACGAATGCGCGTCAGCATATCACCAATCGGATCTGTCATCGCCATCGTTGAAGATCCTCCTACCAGCTTGATTTCACGAGGCCGGGGACATCGCCCCGAAGGCCCAACTCACGCAGCGCGATACGCGACATACCCAGCTTACGATAGTAAGCGCGCGGGCGGCCGGTTACGTTGCAGCGGTTGCGAATGCGCGTCTTCGACGATGAACGCGGCAACTGCGCCAGCTTCATCGTCGCATTGAAGCGCTCTTCCGGGCTTGCACTCTTGTCGTGAACGATTGCGTTCAATTCAGCGCGCCGAGCAGCATACTGGTCGACCAATTTGCGGCGGCGGTTGTTCTTTTCAACGGCGCTTTTCTTAGCCATCTGTCATCTATCCTTTGAAAAACGCGTCAGTTCGTACGGAACGGGAAATTGAAGTGCTTGAGCAGGGCTCGCGCTTCATCGTCATTGTCCGCCGTGGTGCAAACGATCACGTCGAAACCCCAAACCTGATCAACCTTGTCATAGTCGATCTCGGGGAACACGATGTGCTCTTTGATGCCCATGGCGTAATTGCCGTTGCCATCGAAGCTTTTCGGGTTCAGGCCGCGGAAGTCACGCACGCGCGGAAGCGCGATCGTCACCAGGCGATCCAGAAACTCGTACATGCGCGTCTTGCGCAACGTCACCTTCACGCCGAGCGGCATCTCTTCACGCACTTTGAAGCCGGCAATCGACTTGCGAGCATGCGTGACGACAGCCTTTTGACCGGCGATCGCTGTGAGGTCCTCAGCAGCGGTGCGCACCTTCTTGGAATCACCGACAGCTTCGCCGACGCCCATGTTCAGCACGATCTTATCCAGCGCAGGGATCTGCATCGGGTTCGCGTAGGAAAACTCTTCCTTCAGCTTGCCCTTGATCTCGCTCTCATAGAGCGACTTCATGCGGGGTGTGTAATCAGCCATCGATCGCTTCTCCCGAGCGGCTGGCGACGCGCACCTTGGTGCCGTCGTCTTGAATCTGGAAACGGACGCGCGTCGGCTTGCCATCTTTCGGGTCGCGCAGAGCGACGTTCGAAAGCTGGATCGGCGCTTCCTTGGTGATGATGCCACCTTCGGAGTTCGGGGTCTGGCGCTGGTGACGTTTCACCAGGTTCACACCCTGCACCAAAGCGCGGTTCTCGCGCGGCATCACCTGCATGACCTGGCCCGAGCGACCCTTGTCGCGGCCAGCGAGCACAACAACGGTGTCGCCTTTTTTGATCTTAGCAGCCATGGTTACAGCACCTCCGGTGCAAGCGAGATGATCTTCATGTGGCTCTTGGCGCGCAGCTCGCGCGGCACCGGGCCAAAGATACGTGTACCGATCGGCTCTTTGTTGTTGTTCACCAGAACAGCAGCGTTGCGATCAAAACGGATAACCGAACCGTCGGGACGACGGATGTCCTTGGCGGTGCGTACAACGACCGCCTTCATCACATCACCCTTTTTTACCCGACCCCGGGGGATGGCTTCCTTCACGGAGACGACAATGATGTCGCCCACGCCAGCGTACTTACGCTTGGAGCCGCCCAGGACCTTGATGCACATAACACGGCGAGCGCCGGAATTATCGGCGACGTCGAGGTTTGTTTGCATCTGAATCATGGCCGTATGCCTTTCTTACAAATAGAGCTGAGCGATTAACCGTGCGACGCCATCAGCGCGCGCGACTCATCGGCCAGAACCATGAAATTCTTCGACTTCGAGAGCGGACGGCATTCTTCGATAAGAACGATGTCGCCGGTCTTGAAGGCATTGTCAGCATCGTGCGCGTGGTACTTCTTAGTCCGACGCACGGTCTTCTTCAGCAGCGGGTGTGTGAAGCGACGCTCGACAAGCACGGTGACCGTCTTGTCTGTCTTATCGCTCACCACGGTGCCTTGCAGAACGCGTTTTGGCATAGTGTCTCTCCTCGTGACGAACGCTTAGGCGCTCGCCGCTTCGCGCCGCTTGGCGTTCAGCACAGTGTTGATACGCGCGATGGACCGGCGAACCTGCCGAAACCGCGCGGTGTTTTCAAGCTGACCCGTGGCGCGCTGGAAGCGCAGATTGAACTGCTCTTTCTTCAGCTTCACCAACTCGTCTACAAGCTGGTCAGGGGTCATGAGGGCTGCGTCTTGCGCTTTCATCTCTCTGGTCTCCTGCCGCTATTCGCCGATACGCTGAACGAAACGGGTTTTCACCGGAAGCTTCATCGCAGCAAGGCGAAGAGCCTCGCGCGCCACATCTTCCGACACACCATCAATCTCGAACATGATCCGGCCAGGCTTCACTTTTGCGGCCCAGTATTCCACAGAGCCTTTACCCTTACCCATACGCACTTCGGTCGGCTTCTTGGTCACCGGCACATCGGGGAAGATGCGAATCCAAACACGTCCAGCACGCTTCATGTGACGCGTCATGGCACGGCGAGCGGCCTCGATCTGGCGTGCAGTCACACGCTCAGGCTCTTGAGCTTTCAGGCCAAAGGCACCGAAGGTCAGCGTCGTGCCGCCCTTCGCCGCGCCCTTGATGCGGCCCTTATGCTGTTTGCGAAACTTGGTACGTTTCGGCTGAAGCATCGTCTTCGTTCCTGTTTCTCATGCCCGGTCTCCGTGGAAGCCACGGACGCAAGGCACATCCTCAAATTTCTGGTCATGCAAGCTCAGCCGCCAAGTTCGGTCGGCCGAGCGAACTCTTTGCGCCCTAGTCGCGGCGACGCCCGCCACCACCACCGGAGGCTTCCAAAGCACGGCGTTCTGACGCAAGCGGATCATGTTCCATGATCTCGCCTTTGTAGATCCAAACCTTGATGCCAATGATCCCGTAAGCGGTCTTGGCTTCAGCGGTGCCATAATCGACATCGGCGCGCAGCGTGTGCAGCGGCACCTGGCCTTCGCGGTACCACTCGACACGCGCAATCTCAGCGCCACCAAGACGACCACCGGAGTTGATCCGGATACCAAGAGCGCCAGCTTTCATGGCGTTCTGCACGGCGCGCTTCATGGCACGGCGGAAAGCAACGCGACGCTCCAGCTGCGAAGCAATAGACTGAGCAACCAGTGTTGCGTCAGTGTCAGGCTTGCGCACTTCAACAATGTTGAGATGCACTTCGCTGTCGGTCATCTTCGAAATTGCGCGGCGCAATTTCTCGATGTTGTCGCCTTTTGGCCCGATGATGAAACCTGGACGGGCCGTGTGGATCGAAATCCGGCATTTCTTCAAAGGACGCTCGATGACAATCTTTGAGATCGCCGGATCAGCACCACCCTTGTTGCGGCCACCGTCGCTTTTCACGAAGGTCGGCAGCTTCTCAGTGATGAACTTGCGGATCTTCAGATCTTCATGCAGCAGCTTGGCGTAATCGTTGTCAGCAAACCAACGCGAGTTCCACGTCTGGTTGATGCCCAGGCGCAAGCCTGTGGGGATGACTTTCTGGCCCATTAAGCGGCCTCCTCAACTTCGCGAACAACGATCGTCAGGTTCGAAAACGGCTTCTGAATCCGACCGACGCGACCGCGCGCACGCGGCTGCCAGCGTTTCATCACCAGCGCCTTGCCGACGAACGCCTGGGCAACGACAAGATTGTCGACGTCCAGATCATGATTGTTTTCCGCATTGGCGATGGCCGATTCCAGCGCCTTTTTCACGTCCACAGCGATGCGCTTGCGCGAGAAGGTCAGATCGGCCAGCGCCTTATCGACCTTCTTGCCGCGGATCATCGCAGCGACCAAGTTCAGCTTCTGCGGGCTGATGCGAAGACGACGGACAACCGCCTGTGCTTCATTGTCAGCAAGCGAGCGTTCACGCGATGCTTTGCCCATCTTACTTCCTCTTTGCCTTCTTGTCGGCGGCGTGGCCGTAATAGGTGCGCGTGGGCGCGAACTCGCCGAACTTGTGGCCGATCATGTCTTCCGAGATCGAAACCGGAATGTGCTTCTGGCCGTTGTAGACGCCAAAGGTCAGACCGACGAACTGCGGCAAGATGGTCGAGCGGCGCGACCAGATCTTGATCACATCGTTGCGACCGCTTTCGCGCGCCTTATCGGCCTTCTTTAAAATGTACCCGTCGATAAACGGGCCTTTCCATACCGAACGTGACATGGGAGCTCCGTTACTTCTTCTTGCGCTGATGGCGCGAGCGAATGATGAATTTGTCGGTCGCTTTGTTCGAGCGGGTCCGCTTACCTTTGGTTGGCTTACCCCACGGCGTCACAGGGTGACGGCCACCTGAAGTCCGACCTTCACCACCACCATGGGGGTGATCGACCGGGTTCATAACCACACCACGAACCGACGGGCGACGACCGAGCCAACGGGCGCGACCGGCTTTGCCGAGATTGGTGTTCATATGGTCGGGATTGGAAACCGCACCGACCGATGCAAAGCACTGGCCATGAATGAGACGCTGTTCACCTGATTGCAGACGCACAATGGCATAGGCGCCGTCGCGACCAACCAGCTGAGCATAGGCGCCAGCTGAGCGTGCGATCTGACCGCCCTTTCCGATCTTCAGCTCCACATTGTGGATGATCGTACCGACCGGCATAGACGCAAGCGGCATGGCGTTGCCCGGCTTAACATCGGCCTTGGTGTCGGAAACGACCTTGTCGCCTTCGGCCAAACGCTGCGGCGCCAGGATGTAGGCCTGATCGCCATCATCGTAGGTAACCAGTGCAATAAACGCCGTGCGGTTGGGATCGTACTCAAGACGTTCGACCGTACCGAAAACACCCAGCTTCTCGCGACGCTTGAAATCGATGATGCGGTAGGTGCGCTTCACGCCGCCACCACGACGACGCACCGTGATGCGACCGGTGTTGTTGCGACCGCCCTTCGACGACAGACCTTCGGTAAGCTGCTTGACCGGCTTGCCCTTGTGCAGGGCCGAACGGTCGACGGCAACCAACTGGCGGCGTCCCGGCGATGTCGGATTGAATGTCTTCAATGCCATTGTTCTAAATCCTTACTTCGCCTTAAAGACCGGTCGTCACGTCGATGGACTGGCCATCTTCGAGCGTCACGATCGCCTTTTTGACGTCGGACTGGCGACCAATCATGCCGCGAAAGCGCTTTTCCTTGCCCTTGCGGACCAGCGTGTTCACAGCCTTCACTTTGACCGAAAACAGAGCTTCCACAGCCTGTTTGATCTGAGGTTTGGTGGCGGTCGGCGACACATTGAACATCACCTGACCGTTTTCCGACGCCATGGTCGATTTCTCAGTGATCACCGGTGAGACGATCACGTCATAGAGTTTTGGGTTCGAGCTCATTTGAAGCGCGCCTCCAGCGCATCGACCGCATCCTTGGAAAGGACCAGCGTGTTACGACGCAGAATATCGTAGACGTTGATGCCCTGCACCGGCAGCACATCCACATTGGGAAGGTTGCGGGCAGCTTTGGCGAAATTGTCATTCACCGAAGCACCATCAATGAACAGCGCATTGGTCAGGCCGCGCTCACCGAGAACGCCAGCGACCACTTTGGTCTTGGCTTCCACATCGGCAAAGCTTTCAACCACGATCAGGTTCTCAGTCTGAGCTTTCGACGAAAGCGCATGACGAAGGGCCAAAGCGCGAACCTTCTTGGGGAGATCATGGGCGTGCGAGCGAACGACGGGACCGTGCGCCTTACCACCACCAACGAACGAACCAACGCGGCGCGAACCGTGACGAGCACGCCCGCCACCCTTCTGCTTGCCGAATTTTGCGCCCGTGCGATTGATCTCGGCACGCTGCTTGGTCTTGTGGTTGCCGGTCTGGCGCTTGGCGAGTTGATAGCGAACCATGCGCTGCAGCAGATCGGCACGCGGCTCAAGACCGAACACCTCATCAGACACTGCGACCTTACCGGCAGCCTTACCGTCAAGTTTGGTGACCTTGATATCCATTAGACGGCCTCCTCAACTTGCGCAGTTTCCGTTGCAGCGCCAGCCGGTGCGCGGAAGGCACCTGGAGTTGGCACGTCGCCAGGCAGAGACTTTTTCACGGCGTCACGCACCATGATCCAGCCGCCCTTGGCGCCAGGCACCGAGCCTTCAACCATGATCAGGCCGCGCTCGACGTCAGTCTTGACCACTTTCAAGTTCTGCGTGGTCACGCGCTCATTGCCCATCTGGCCGGCCATCTTCTTGCCTTTGAAGACTTTGCCGGGATCCTGACACTGACCGGTAGAACCATGCGCACGGTGCGAAATCGACACGCCGTGCGATGCGCGAAGGCCGCCGAAATTGTGCCGCTTCATCGCACCGGCAAACCCTTTACCGATCGACGTGCCGGACACGTCCACATATTGGCCAGGAACAAAATGATCGGCGGTGAACTCAGCACCGACATCAACCAAATTGTCTTCTGACACGCGGAACTCGACGACTTTGCGCTTCGGCTCGACATTTGCTTTGGCAAATGCGCCGCGCTCAGCTTTGGTCGTGTTCTTCACCTTCGCCAGGCCGCAACCCAGCTGCATGGCCGTGTAGCCATTCTTTTCCATGGTGCGGTGGCCAACCACCTGGCAATTGTCGATCTTCAAAACCGTCACGGGGATATGACGCCCGTCCTCGGCGAAGATGCGGGTCATGCCCACCTTCTGTGCGATAAGTCCTGACCGCATGGGTCTCGTCCTTCTAATCGCGTTTCAAACGCTTGTTTCTTGAAAGCTGACGGCTTTAGCCGCCCAGCTTGATTTCCACATCCACGCCAGCGGACAAATCGAGCTTCATCAGCGCGTCCACTGTTTGTGGCGTCGGGTCGATGATGTCCAAAAGCCGCTTATGCGTGCGGATCTCGAACTGCTCGCGGCTCTTCTTGTCGATGTGCGGCGAGCGGTTGACCGTGAATTTTTCAATCCGCGTCGGCAACGGGATGGGACCGCGCACCTGCGCACCCGTCCGCTTGGCGGTCGAAACGATTTCAACGGTCGACGTGTCGAGGACACGATGGTCGAACGCTTTCAACCGAATTCGAATGTTCTGTCCGTTCATGGCCGAACCTTCTGCCTATCTTCTGTGTGACGCCCCACCCTTGGAGCCTCACGAGGGAACGAAAAAGCGCGCGGCCACCATGTGGCGCACCGCGCGCTATAAGTCTGTCTACTCGACGATTTTTGAGACGACGCCTGCGCCGACGGTGCGGCCGCCTTCGCGGATAGCGAAGCGCAGCTTCTCTTCCATCGCAATCGGCACGATCAGATCAACATTGATCTCAACATTGTCGCCCGGCATCACCATCTCGGTGCCTTCCTTCAGCGTCACGATGCCGGTCACATCGGTCGTGCGGAAGTAGAACTGCGGACGGTAGTTGGTGAAGAACGGCGTGTGACGGCCACCCTCTTCCTTCGTCAGGATGTAAGCCTCAGCCACAAACTTGGTGTGCGGCGTCACCGAACCCGGCTTGCAGAGGATCTGGCCACGCTCAACATCTTCACGGCCGACACCGCGCAGCAGCGCACCGATATTGTCACCCGCTTCACCGCGATCAAGCAGCTTACGGAACATCTCAACGCCCGTGCAGGTCGTCTTCTGGGTGTCGCGGATGCCGACGATTTCGATCTCGTCGCCCACATTCACCACACCGCGCTCCACACGACCGGTCACAACCGTACCGCGGCCGGAGATCGAAAACACATCTTCGATCGGCATCAGGAACGGCTGGTCCACCGGACGCTCAGGTTGTGGGATGTAGCTGTCTACCTGCTCCATCAGTTCGCGGATCTTGGTCTCACCGATCTCAGGCGTCTTGCCTTCCAGAGCGGCCAGAGCCGAACCGGCAATGATGGGGATATCATCGCCCGGGAAGTCGTAGGACGAGAGCAGCTCACGGATTTCCATTTCGACGAGCTCAAGCAGCTCTTCATCGTCGACCTGGTCAACCTTGTTCATGAACACGACAAGCGCCGGCACACCGACCTGACGGGCCAGCAGAATGTGCTCGCGGGTCTGCGGCATCGGGCCATCGGCAGCCGAGCACACCAGGATCGCGCCATCCATCTGCGCAGCACCGGTGATCATGTTCTTCACATAGTCAGCATGGCCTGGGCAGTCGACATGGGCGTAGTGACGGTTGTCCGTCTCATACTCAACGTGAGCGGTCGAAATGGTGATACCGCGCGCGCGCTCTTCAGGCGCACCATCGATCTCATCATAGGCTTTGAAATCGCCAAAATACTTCGTGATCGCCGCCGTCAACGTCGTCTTGCCATGGTCAACATGACCAATCGTGCCAACATTCACATGCGGCTTGTTACGCTCAAACTTCTCTTTCGCCATCTTAGGCTCTCCGTAATCTCGACTGACGTCGTGTTAATCTTGGGGGTCGCAAGAACGCTTGGGTTAAGCGTATTTGGACTTAACTTCTTCCGCGATTGCTTGCGGAACCTGCTCATAATGATCAAACTGCATGGTGTACTGCGCGCGGCCCTGCGTGGAGGATCGCAGCGCTGACACATAGCCAAACATGTTGGCCAGCGGCACGAAGGCGTTGATCACCGTGGCAACACCACGGGTCTCGGTGCCCTGGATCTGACCACGGCGAGAGTTGAGATCGCCCATCACCGATCCGGCATACTCATCCGGGGTTACGACCTCGACCTTCATCACCGGCTCAAGCAGTTTTGGGCCAGCCTTTTGAACAGCTTCGCGGAACGCGGCACGACCAGCGATCTCAAAGGCAAGAACCGAGGAGTCCACATCGTGGTAGGCGCCATCGGTCAGCGTGGCAGTGATGTCGAGCATAGGAAAGCCGGCAATCGGACCCGAAGACATGACCGAGCCAATGCCCTTTTCAACGCCTGGGATGTATTCCTTGGGCACATTGCCGCCGACCACTGTGTCGGTGAACACGTAACCGGAATTGGCCTCGCCCGGCTCGATTGTGATCTTCACGCGGGCAAACTGACCCGAACCACCCGACTGCTTCTTGTGGGTGTAGTCCACATCAGCGGTCTTGGTGATGGTTTCGCGATAGGCCACCTGCGGCTGGCCGATATTGGCCTCAACCTTGAACTCACGCTTCATGCGATCAACCAGAATGTCGAGGTGCAACTCGCCCATACCGGCAATGATGGTCTGACCTGATTCATGGTCGACCTTCACGCGGAAAGAAGGATCTTCAGCCGCCAGACGGTTAAGAGCGATGGACATCTTCTCCTGATCAGCCTTGGTTTTAGGCTCGATTGCGATCTCGATGACCGGCTCAGGGAATTCCATACGCTCAAGAATAACAGCGCTTTGCGGATCACACAGCGTGTCACCCGTTGTTGTTTCCTTCAGGCCAGCGATGGCAACAATGTCGCCCGCATAGGCGATCTTGATGTCTTCACGGCTGTTGGAGTGCATCAGCATCATACGGCCAACACGCTCTTTCCTGTCTTTCACCGAGTTCAGCAGCGTCGAACCCTGCTCCAGCACGCCCGAATAGATGCGGCAGAAGGTTAGCGAGCCAACAAACGGGTCGTTCATGATCTTGAACGCCAGAAGCGAAAGCGGCTCATCATCAGATGCTTTGCGGTCCGCCTCAGCTTCGGTCTTCACATCGATACCTTTGATGGCGGGGATGTCGACCGGGCTAGGCAAATAATCAACCACAGCATCGAGCAGCGGCTGGACGCCCTTGTTCTTAAAAGCAGAGCCACAGAACACAGGGAAGAAATCAACGTTACACGTACCCTTGCGGATCAAGCGACGAATGGTGTCGTTGTCCGGCATGGTGCCTTCAAGATAGGCGTCCATGGCTTCATCATCGACTTCCACGACGGTCTCGATGAGTTTCTCGCGGAACTCTTCGGCGCGCTCTTGCAAATCAGCCGGGATGTCAACGACATCCCACTCAGCGCCAAGGTTTTCAGACTTCCAAACCAACGCCTTCATCTCGATGAGATCAACGACACCGGCGAACTCGTTCTCGGAACCGATCGGCAGTTGAACGACGGCAGGTGTTGCGCCCAGGCGCTCTTCGATCATCTCGACGGAGCGATAGAAATCAGCACCGATCTTGTCCATCTTGTTGACGAAGATCATACGCGGCACGTGGTACTTGTCAGCCTGGCGCCACACGGTTTCGGTCTGCGGTTCGACGCCGGCATTGGCGTCCAGGAGTGCAATCGCGCCATCGAGCACGCGCAGCGAACGCTCAACTTCAATGGTGAAGTCAACGTGGCCTGGCGTATCAATGATGTTGAAGCGACGCTTCTTGCCGTCACGGCCTTCCCAGAACGTGGTGGTCGCAGCGGACGTGATCGTGATGCCGCGCTCTTGTTCCTGTTCCATCCAGTCCATGGTGGCAGCGCCATCATGCACTTCGCCGATTTTGTGCGACTTGCCTGTGTAATACAGGATGCGCTCGGTCGTCGTCGTCTTGCCAGCATCAATGTGAGCCATGATGCCGAAATTGCGATAGTCCTCAATGACGTAGTCGCGTGCCATGGGGGGATGCTCCTTAGCGAACCAAACGGTTCAAAATTACCAGCGATAGTGCGAGAACGCGCGGTTGGCATCGGCCATCCGGTGCGTGTCTTCGCGCTTTTTCACGGCGGTGCCGCGGTTGCTGGAAGCGTCCAGCATTTCACCCGACAGGCGATCGACCATGGTGTTTTCATTGCGTCCACGTGCGGCGGCGATCAGCCAACGGATGGCCAGTGCCTGGCGACGCTCGGTGCGCACTTCAACCGGCACCTGGTAGGTTGCACCACCAACACGGCGTGAACGAACCTCAACCGATGGAGACACGTTGCCCAGAGCCTGATGGAACACTTCCAACGGGTTCTGACCGGTGCGTGTTTCGATGGTGTCGAAGGCACCATAAACAATGCGCTCAGCGGCAGATTTTTTGCCATCAATCATGATGGCGTTCATGAATTTGGAGACAACCAGATCACCGAACTTGGGATCAGGGTTGACGACGCGCTTTTCGGCTGCGTGACGACGTGACATCGCTTCTTACCCTTACTTAGGACGCTTGGCGCCGTATTTGGAACGACGCTGCTTACGGTCTTTAACGCCCTGGGTATCCAGAACACCGCGCAGAATGTGATAACGCACGCCCGGCAAATCCTTCACGCGGCCACCGCGAAGCATCACAACCGAGTGCTCCTGCAGGTTGTGGCCGACGCCCGGGATGTAACCGATCACTTCAAAGCCATTCACAAGGCGCACCTTGGCAACCTTACGAAGGGCCGAGTTCGGCTTCTTCGGGGTGGTGGTGTAGACACGGGTGCAAACGCCGCGCTTTTGCGGGTTCTGCTCCAGAGCCGGAACTTTGTTACGCTTGACCGGAGCCTGGCGCGGCTTGCGGATCAGCTGATTAATTGTTGGCATCTAAGCCTCTTCCTTTTTGGTCGAACGCGCTGGCCCAATTGGCCAACAGCTTTTCGCCTCATCGATTGCGCCCAGGTCAAAGCCAAAAGACGCGTACCTTAACGACAACAAACAAAGCGCCCCTTGGGGAAACCCCCGGGCGCTTTGCAATCAGAGGACCAGGAGCGAACTCCGGATCGTGACATGCTTCAATTTGCAGCCAGTCAAAGCAGCGTTTGGTACGAAGCCCACTTGCGAATTGGCACAAGCTAATCGGCTTTGCGAACCACGGCCTGCCGCAAAAGTGAGCGGGAGATACGATGCAGAGGGGTGTTGGTCAAGCCCCCTGCGGCAATTTCCGGCCAGAAACGCCCGCTGCGGCAATCATAAGGCCAGCCTTCGTGTTCCGCCCTCATCCACCCTTTGCAAACTGTGCGTTTGCGACGGCTGAGACGCAACAAAAGTTCGTCGCATCAATGGGCACCCTAGAGGGTAAAAGGCCGCTGGAATCACACCTGATTCCAGCGGCCTTGATTCTTGTTGGAGAAGACTTCGACCTACTCGGCCGGCGTCTGCTCGGACAGATCTTCCAGAACCGCTTCGACGTCCACAACGGGTTCGGCTTCGCGAGCATCGAGGATGAGATCATCGCGCTTCTGCGCAACCTGCTTGATCTTGTTCATCATTCGGCCAGTACCGGCGGGGATCAGACGACCCACAATGATGTTTTCCTTCAAGCCTTCAAGCGTATCGACCTTACCGTTGACGGCCGCCTCGGTGAGCACACGCGTGGTCTCCTGGAACGATGCCGCTGAGAAGAACGAACGTGTCTGCAGCGAGGCTTTGGTGATGCCCAGCAGGACCGGCGTACCGGACGCTGGTTTCTTGCCATCGGCGGTCAGCTGTTCATTGAGCTCTTCAAGCTCGATGCGATCAACCTGCTCACCGGCCAGAAACTCACTGTCACCTGGATCGGTGATATCCACCTTCTGCAGCATCTGACGCACGATCACCTCAATATGCTTATCGTTGATAAGCACACCCTGGAGGCGATAGACCTCTTGGATTTCGTTGACGAGATAGGCCGCCAACTCTTCCACGCCCTTGACCGCAAGAATGTCGTGCGGTGCGGGCAGACCATCGATCAGGAAGTCACCCTTCTGAACCTCATCCCCATCCTGAAGCTGCATGTGCTTGGATTTCGGGATCAGATATTCAGCTGGCTCCATACCTTCTTCGTGCGGCTGGATCGAAATCCGACGCTTGTTCTTGTAATCGCGGCCAAAACGCACCACGCCGTCAATGTCGGCCATGATGGCCGCATCTTTCGGACGACGCGCTTCGAACAGTTCGGCAACACGCGGCAGACCACCGGTGATGTCACGCGTCTTCGCACTTTCAAGCGCGATACGCGCCAACACGTCACCGGCTTTCACCTTGTCGCCAGGCGACACCGAAAGCACGGCATCGGCAGGCAACAGGGCACGAGCATCGCCACCGCGTGCGGTCTTGAGGATCTCGCCCTTCTTGTCCTTGATCACCATCGCTGGACGCAGGTCAGCGCCGCGCGGCGTTGAACGCCAGTCGATGATCAGACGCTTGGCGATACCGGTGACTTCATCGACCTGCTCGGACATGGACACGCCATCGACCAAATCTTCGAACTCAACCAGACCGTCAACATCGGCAAGGATTGGACGGGTGTAAGGATCCCACTCGGCCATGCGCTGACCACGGCGGACGATGTCGCCCTCCTCGATCAACAAACGCGAACCATAGGTCACGCGGTGTACGGCAGCTTCATTGCCCTGATCGTCGGTGACAACGATGAACATGTTGCGACCCGTTGCAATCAAATGACCTTCCGTGTTGCGGGAGATCGAACGATTGCGCAGCGTGATCTTGCCTTCATGGCCTGACTCGATGAACGAGCTATCCACCACCTGCGCCGTACCACCGATATGGAACGTACGCATCGTCAGCTGGGTGCCCGGCTCACCAATCGACTGCGCGGCGATAACGCCGACAGCTTCACCCATGTTCACCGGCGTACCACGTGCAAGGTCACGGCCATAACAGGTGCCGCAAACGCCGTGACGGGTCTCACAGGTGAGCACCGAACGGATTTTCACGCCCTGCACGCCGCTCTCTTCGATGGCCGTCACCATCTTCTCATCGATGAGCGATCCTTTGGCAACAACCACTTCCAGCGTTTCGGGGTGGATGACGTCATCAGCAGCCGTACGTCCAAGGACGCGCTGACCCAGCGAGGCGACAACCTGCCCGGCATCGACAATCGCTTGAACGCGAATGCCGTTTTCGCTGCCGCAATCCACCTGACTGATGATCGAATCCTGCGCCACATCGACAAGGCGGCGAGTCAGATAGCCGGAGTTGGCCGTCTTCAGCGCCGTATCGGCCAGACCCTTGCGGGCACCGTGTGTGGAGTTGAAATACTCCATCACGGTCAAACCTTCTTTAAAGTTCGACGTGATCGGCGTCTCGATGATCGAGCCATCGGGCTTGGCCATCAGGCCACGCATACCGGCAAGCTGTTTCATCTGTGCCGGCGAACCACGGGCACCGGAGTGCGCCATCATGTAAACCGAGTTGATAGGCTTCTGACGGTTGGTTTCCTCGTCGATCTCAACAGCGGAGATGCGGCCCATCATTTCATCGGCCACTTTGTCGGAGCACTTGGCCCAAGCATCAACAACCTTGTTGTACTTCTCACCCTGGGTGATCAGACCGTCATTGTACTGCTGCTCGAACTCCTCAACCATGGTCCGGGTCTCATCAACGAGGCCCTTCTTGGTGTCGGGGATCACCATGTCGTCCTTACCGAACGAAATGCCAGCCTTACAGGCCTGGCGGAAACCAAAGCCCATCACCTGATCGGCGAAGATAACCGTCTCTTTCTGCCCACACGCACGATAGACGGCGTCGATCATCCGGCTGATTTCCTTTTTGGTCATCAGACGGTTGGCGGCATCGAACGGCACCTTGACGTTCTTCGGCAGCAGGTCGGCGAGCAGATAGCGACCGGCGGTCGTATCGTGGATCTCCGAAATCATGTTGCCGGCTTCGTCGACCGTTTTGTAGCGGCCTTTGATCTTGGTGTGCAGCGTGATGATCTTCGCATCCAGCGCAGCCTGCACCTCACCGGTCGAACCGAACACCATGCCTTCGCCAGGCTCATTGTCGGCTTCGATGGTCAGGTAGTAGAGGCCAAGAACCATATCCTGCGACGGCACGATGATCGGCTGACCATTGGCCGGGTGCAGAATATTGTTGGTCGACATCATCAGGACGCGCGCTTCCAGCTGCGCCTCCAGCGACAGCGGAACGTGCACAGCCATCTGATCGCCGTCAAAGTCCGCGTTAAAGGCGGTACAAACCAGCGGATGAAGCTGAATGGCCTTGCCTTCGATGAGCACCGGCTCAAACGCCTGGATGCCCAAACGGTGCAGCGTCGGCGCACGGTTGAGCATCACCGGATGCTCGCGGATCACCTCATCGAGGATATCCCAAACTTCCGGACGCTCTTTCTCGACCAGCTTCTTGGCTTGCTTGACTGTGTTGGAATAGCCCTTGGCATCAAGGCGCGCATAAATGAACGGCTTGAACAGCTCCAACGCCATCTTCTTCGGCAGGCCGCACTGGTGCAGTTTCAGTTCAGGACCGGTCACGATCACCGAGCGACCCGAATAGTCAACACGCTTGCCGAGCAGGTTCTGACGGAACCGGCCCTGCTTGCCTTTGAGCATATCGGCAAGCGATTTCAGCGGACGCTTGTTGGCACCGGTGATGACGCGGCCTCGGCGACCATTGTCAAACAGCGCATCAACCGCTTCCTGAAGCATGCGCTTCTCGTTGCGGATGATGATGTCCGGCGCGCGTAGCTCGATCAGCCGCTTCAAGCGGTTGTTCCGGTTGATCACACGGCGATACAGGTCGTTGAGGTCAGACGTCGCAAAACGTCCGCCATCCAGCGGCACCAGCGGGCGCAAATCGGGAGGAATGACCGGCACTACGGTCATGATCATCCATTCCGGCTTGTTGCCAGAATTGAGAAACGCGTCGATCAGCTTGATGCGCTTGGCAAGCTTTTTCGGCTTCAGCTCGCCGGTGGCTTCCACCATCTCCACGCGAAGCTGCTCGCGCAGCACCGGCAGATCAAGGTCGCCCAAAAGCTTGCGGATTGCTTCGGCGCCAATCATGGCGGTGAACGAGTCCGCGCCATACTCATCCTGCGCCTGAAGATACTCTTCTTCCGACATCAGCTGATAGGGAGCGAGCGGCGTCAGGCCCTGCTCGGTGACGACATAGTTCTCAAAGTAGAGCACCCGCTCCACATCTTTGAGCGCCATGTCGAGCAGCGTTGCAATGCGCGACGGCAGCGATTTCAGGAACCAGATGTGCGCAACCGGCGCGGCCAACTCAATATGGCCCATGCGCTCGCGGCGCACCTTGGTCAGCGTGACTTCAACGCCGCACTTCTCGCAGATAATACCTTTATATTTCATGCGCTTGTATTTGCCGCACAAGCACTCATAGTCCTTGATCGGGCCAAAAATACGCGCACAGAAAAGGCCGTCCCGCTCGGGCTTGAACGTACGGTAGTTGATCGTTTCAGGCTTTTTGATCTCGCCATACGACCAGGAGAGAATTTTCTCCGGGCTCGCAAGTGAAATGCGGATCTGGTCAAAACTTGGCATCGTGGACTGAACGTCACGGCCAAAGACGTTTTGGATTTCCTGGTTCAAAGCGTGTCTCCTAAGGGGTCTACTTCAAGCCTTGCGCTATCGGCTTGTCGTCAGACCCGGGCAATTCAATCGTTCACGCGCTCCAAGGGACGGGACGCAAAGCGCCCTGCCCCTTGGTATCTTTGTTCGTTACTCGGCAGCGTCCTGCGTTGGGATTTCAACGTCGATGATGCCCTCATCATCTTCGTCTTCCTCGCTCTGCGCCAACTCCACATTGAGGCCAAGAGACCGCATCTCTTTGACGAGCACATTGAAGCTTTCGGGAATGCCAGCTTCAAACGCGTCCTCGCCGCGGACAATCGCCTCGTACACCTTGGTACGACCGGCCACGTCATCGGACTTGACGGTGAGCATCTCCTGAAGCGTGTAGGCCGCGCCATACGCCTCAAGCGCCCACACTTCCATCTCACCGAAGCGCTGACCACCGAACTGCGCCTTACCGCCCAGCGGCTGCTGGGTAACAAGCGAGTACGGTCCGATCGAACGGGCGTGGATCTTATCGTCCACCAAGTGATGCAGCTTGAGCACATATTTGTACCCAACCGTCACCTTGCGGTCGAACTGATCGCCAGTGCGGCCATCATAGAGGGTCACCTGACCGGAACGATCGAGACCTGCCTTTTCCAGCATCTCGGCCACATCCGGCTCACGGGCACCATCAAAGACCGGCGTACCAATCGGCACACCCTTGGAAAGCTGCTTGCCAAGACCGACAATCTCGCCTTCCGAAAGCTTGTCGACCTCAACGGCATCGCCATAGATCGTGCTGATCCGCTCTTCCAGCTGCGCCACATTGGCCTCAGCCTTGTAAGCATCGACCGCCTTCTGGATCGACTTGCCAAGACCGGAACAGGCCCAACCCATATGGGTTTCCAGGATCTGTCCCACGTTCATACGCGATGGCACACCGAGCGGGTTCAACACCACATCGACCGGCGTTCCGTCATCGAGGAAGGGCATGTCTTCCTGCGGCACGATCTTTGACACCACGCCTTTGTTGCCGTGGCGGCCGGCCATTTTATCGCCCGGCTGGATCTTGCGCTTCACGGCGATGAAGACTTTGACCATCTTCATCACACCTGGGGGAAGCTCATCACCACGCTGCAGTTTTTCGACCTTGTCCATGAACCGCTGTTCCAGCTGTTCCTTGGATTCATCGTACTGCGCGCGCAGCGCTTCGATCTCACCCATCAGCGTGTCGTCGTCGAGCGCGAACGTCCACCACTGCGACCGCGGGTACTCGTTGAGCACGTCAGTCGTGATCTTCGTGCCTTTCTTGTAACCCTTCGGTCCGGCAATGCCGTCCTTACCGGACAGCATGTCGGCGAGGCGACCGTAGACGTTGCGATCGAGGATCGCCTGCTCGTCATCGCGGTCTTTGCCGAGGCGTTCGATTTCCTCACGCTCGATGGCGATCGCGCGCTCATCCTTATCGATGCCGTGACGGTTGAAGACGCGGACCTCAACAATGGTCCCCTTCACACCTGGTGGCACACGCAAAGACGTGTCGCGCACATCGGAGGCTTTTTCACCGAAGATGGCGCGCAGAAGCTTTTCTTCCGGCGTCATCGGGCTTTCGCCCTTCGGCGTGATCTTGCCGACAAGAATGTCGCCAGCTTCGACCTCAGCCCCGATATAGACCATGCCGGCCTCATCAAGGTTCTTCAGCGCCTCTTCCGACACGTTCGGAATATCGCGAGTAATCTCTTCAGGGCCCAACTTGGTGTCGCGCGCCATCACCTCGAACTCTTCAAGGTGGATGGAGGTGAACACATCGTCTTTCACGATGCGCTCCGACATCAGAATGGAATCCTCGAAGTTGTAACCGTTCCACGGCATGAACGCGACGAGCACGTTTTTGCCGAGCGCCAGCTCACCCATCTCGGTCGACGGACCGTCAGCGATGATCTCGCCCTTCTTCACCTCATCACCAATCGTCACAAGCGGACGCTGGTTGATGCAGGTGTTCTGGTTCGACCGCTGGAACTTCATCAAGCGGTAGATATCAACGCCCGGACGACCTGGATCGAGGTCTTCGGTGGCACGGATCACGATACGCGTCGCGTCCACCTGTTCCACGATACCAGTGCGGCGTGCACCAATGGCAGCGCCAGAATCCTGCGCCACGATCCGCTCCATGCCGGTACCGACCAGCGGTGCTTCAGCGCGCACCAACGGCACAGCCTGACGCTGCATGTTCGAGCCCATTAGCGCGCGGTTGGCGTCATCGTTCTCAAGGAACGGAATCAGCGAGGCAGCGACCGAAACGAGCTGCTTCGGCGAAACGTCCATCAGATCAACGCGCTCGCGCGGGGTGAGCATCACATCCGATTGGTGACGGCAGACGACCAACTCGTTGATGAAGTTACCATCATCATCAAGTTCCGAGTTGGCCTGCGCGATGTAGTGGCGCGCCTCTTCCATCGCCGACAGGAACACGACATCGTCGGTCACATTGCCGTCGTTCACCTTGCGATACGGCGTTTCGATGAAGCCGTATTTGTTCACACGAGCGAACGTTGCCAGCGAGTTGATCAGACCGATATTCGGGCCTTCCGGCGTTTCAATCGGGCAGATACGACCATAATGTGTCGGGTGCACGTCGCGCACCTCAAAGCCTGCGCGTTCACGCGTCAGACCACCCGGTCCAAGCGCCGAAAGACGGCGCTTATGGGTGATTTCCGACAGCGGGTTTGTCTGGTCCATGAACTGCGAGAGCTGCGAGGAACCAAAGAACTCGCGCACAGCGGCAGACGCAGGTTTGGCGTTGATCAGATCCTGCGGCATCACCGTGCCGATTTCGACCGACGACATGCGCTCCTTGATGGCGCGCTCCATCCGCAGTAGACCGACGCGATACTGGTTTTCCATCAGCTCGCCGACCGACCTCACACGGCGGTTGCCGAGATTGTCGATATCGTCGATTTCGCCCTTGCCGTCACGCAGATCGAGCAGCGTGCGCAGAACTTCCAAAATGTCTTCCTTGCGCAGCGTGCGCACCGTGTCCTCGGCGTCGAGGTCAAGGCGCATATTCATTTTCACGCGCCCAACAGCCGACAGGTCATAGCGCTCCGGATCGAAGAACAGCGACTGGAACATCGCCTCAGCCGCTTCAATGGTCGGCGGCTCACCGGGACGCATCACGCGGTAGATATCGAACAGCGCTTCAGCTTGGCTTTCGTTCTTGTCAGCCATCAGCGTGTTGCGGATATAGGCGCCGGTGTTCACATGGTCGATGTCGAGCAGAGTGAGCGACTTGAAGCCAAGCTCAAGCAGCTGTTCCATCAGCTCTTCGGTGATTTCCTCGCCGGCTTCAGCGTAGATTTCGCCGGTTTCCATGTTGACGACGTCTTCAGCCAGATACTGGCTGATCATGTCTTCAGCTTCGACCCGCAGGTTTTTCAAACCTTCGTCCGCCACGCGCTTGGCCTGACGCGGGGTGACCTTCTTGCCGGACTCAACAGCAACCTCACCGGTGGCATCGTTGATCAGGTCACGGGTGACCTTCATGCCCTCCATCTTCGCCGGATCGTAGGCCGTCTTCCAACCATTCTTGGTCTTGGTGTGCACCGAGGACGTGTAATAGGTGCTCAGAATTTCCTCGGTATCGAGACCCAGTGCATAGAGCAGCGATGACACTGGAATTTTCCGGCGACGGTCGATACGTGCGTGCACGATGTCCTTGGCATCGAACTCAATGTCGAGCCAGGAGCCGCGATAAGGGATGATGCGGGCCGCGAACAGCAGCTTGCCGGACGAGTGGCTCTTGCCCTTGTCATGATCGAAGAACACGCCTGGCGAACGGTGCATCTGAGAAACGATCACACGCTCGGTGCCGTTGACGATGAACGTACCGTTCGTCGTCATCAGCGGCATATCGCCCATATAGACGTCTTGCTCTTTGATATCTTTGACCGATTTGGCGCCGGTTTCTTCATCGACATCGAACACGATCAGCTGAAGATTCACTTTCAGCGGCGCAGAGAATGTCATCCCGCGCTGGCGGCACTCATCCACATCGTATTTCGGCGGTTCGAATTCGTAGCGCACGAACTGCAGCATCGCCGTGCCGGCAAAATCAGAAATCGGGAACACCGATTTGAAAACCGACTGCAGGCCTTCATCATCGTTGCGGCCGCCTTCGGGCTCATCCACCATTAGGAACTGATTGTAGGAAGCCATCTGCACTTCGATGAGATTGGGCATATCGGCAACTTCGCGAATGTTGCCAAACATGCGCCGCGGGCGCGAGCGAACAGAGAAGCTCGTCACCGGTACCGTATTCATTTTGCGGGAAAGATCAGAAGTCGTTGAGGTATTTGCCACGTCGATAGTCGCCATGTCCGCTCCTTTTATGGACCCAAGACCGAAGCGACCTCAGGGGGTGGATCGCCCGGTATCAGATCACCTGGAAAGCGCTGCGCCGCCGTTGCTAAGCCAGCGTTTGCCAGGTCATCCGATCATTTAAATCCGCCTCGCCGGCCACAAAGGGCTTTAGAGACGCGAAAAAGATGGCACCGAAACCCGGAAAATCCGGCCGGTCCATCTTCACACTTCACACACCAAACGCCTGAAATACGCAGCGTTTGGTCGGCGTGGCTGCGACACGAGTCGCAGCCACGCTTTGGCGGGCCGAGGCCCTACTTCAGTTCGACCGAAGCACCAGCTTCTTCGAGCTTCTTCTTCAGCTCTTCAGCTTCGGCTTTGGCAACGCCTTCCTTGACAGGCTTCGGTGCGCCTTCAACCAGATCCTTGGCTTCTTTCAGGCCAAGACCGGTGATGGCACGCACTTCTTTGATGACGTTGATTTTCTTATCGCCAGCTGCAGTCAGGACGACGTCGAACTCGTCCTTTTCTTCAGCAGCTTCTGCAGCACCACCAGCTGCACCGCCAGCAGCGGCAACAGCCACTGGAGCAGCGGCGGAAACGCCCCACTTTTCTTCGAGCATCTTGGAAAGCTCAGCAGCTTCCAAAACGGTGAGGTTGGACAGGTCGTCCACGAGTTGTTCAAGATTTGCCATTAGTTTCAGTTCCTTACGAGGTCTGTTCGATCAGTTTGTGAAAGCCGCTTACGCCGCTTCGCCCTTGTCAGCATAGGCTTGGACCACACGTGCCAACCCACCAGCCGGTGCATTGACGACCTGCGCGATACGCGTTGCCGGGGTTTGAATCATACCCACGATCTTCGCACGCAGTTCATCAAGCGACGGCATCGTTGCCAGCGCTTTGACGCCATTGGCGTCCAAGTGTGTGGCGCCCATTGCACCGCCCAGAAGAACGAGTTGCTCGTTATCCTTGGCAAATGCGCTGGCCACCTTTGGCGCCGCCACCGGATCGTCCGAATAAGCAATCAGTGTTTGCCCTTCAAACAGATCGGCAATGTGCGCCGCGTCCGTGCCGTCAAGAGCCAGCTTTGCAAGGCGGTTTTTGGCGACTTTGACCGTGCCACCGGCTTCACGCATTTTGGCGCGAAGATCGGTCATTTTGGCAACGGAAAGACCACCATAGTGGGCAACGACCACAACGCCGGCCGACGCAAACACGTCGTTCAGCGTGGAGACCATTTCGCGCTTTTCCGCTCTATCCACTGTCTCTCTCCAGTTGGCCAATCCTTCCTCAAAGGAGGAGATCAAGGCCGGTTTCAGTGTAGTGCGCACCGCAACCCGGTACCCACCGTTCAAAAACCTGCCCCGACCGCCCGAAGGATGGCCGATAACGGATCGAACTGACCTGTGGAATCGACAAACGATCCCAAAACTCAGCTCTTCGCGTCTCATGCTGGCCTGGAGGATTTCCAGATTAAGCCCCTCGCCTTCCCAGGAAGGATTAGAGCACCCGCAATCTCGGACAGGTAAGAGACGCCGAAGCTTTTGGAGCCCGGCGGCCCTACCGGGGCCGGATCAAAAAACCCAACCCGCGATTTCTTCTGGCGGAGCAAGCTCCACCCACAACCTTGCGCCGTTTAGGCGCTCAGGCTGGAAACATCGATTTTGACGCCGCGCCCCATGGTCGAGGACACCGCCGCGCGCTGCATATACGTGCCTTTGGCGCCTGATGGCTTGGCTTTGGCAACCGCATCGGCAAACGCTTTGACGTTTTCGGCCAACTGCTCAGCGGTGAACGAGGCCTTGCCGACACCGGCATGCACAATGCCGGCTTTCTCAACGCGGAACTGCACTTCACCACCCTTGGCGTTTTTGACGGCATTGGCGACATCCATCGTCACCGTGCCAACGCGTGGGTTCGGCATCAGACCGCGTGGGCCAAGAACCTTACCGAGACGACCGACCAGGCCCATCATGTCAGGCGTAGCGATACAGCGATCGAAATCGATCGTGCTGCCCTGAACGATCTCAACGAGATCCTCAGCGCCAACCACATCAGCACCGGCTTCGCGCGCTTCGTCAGCTTTTTCACCGCGTGCAAACACACCCACACGCACCGACTTGCCGGTGCCGTTGGGAAGCTGCACAACGCCGCGCACCATCTGGTCCGCATGGCGCGGGTCAACGCCGAGGTTCATCGCCACTTCGATGGTCTCATCGAACTTTGCTTTGGCGCGTTCTTTGACCATCGCGACAGCTTCATCCACCGGATAGAGCTGATCAGGATTCAAGCCGTCATCTGCGGCCTTTAGCCGTTTGGAAACACGTGCCATCGGTTAGCCCTCCACCTTCAGGCCCATCGAACGGGCAGAACCGGCAACCATTTGCATGGCGCCTTCCACAGACGTCGCGTTGAGATCAGTCATCTTCTGTTCAGCGATCTCGCGCAGTTGCGCCTGGGTGATCGAACCGGCCGTGCTACGACCTGGCTCAGAACCGCCCTTTTGCAATTTGGCTGCTTTTTTCAAGAAGAACGACACCGGCGGCGTCTTCATCTCGAACGTGAACGACTTATCCTGGAAGATGGTGATGACCACCGGAACCGGTGCACCTTTTTCCATTTCTTGCGTCTTGGCGTTAAACGCCTTGCAGAATTCCATAATGTTCAAACCGCGCTGACCAAGCGCCGGCCCGATGGGCGGCGACGGGTTGGCAGCACCGGCAGGCACCTGAAGCTTCAGGTAACCAGCGATCTTCTTCGCCATGTGTCATCCCTTTAATGGCGCCGCATGAGATGCGGCTGGTTGGGGTTGCGTGGTGCGATCAGAACCTGGCGGCGAAACCAGACCATCTCTCCCACGCGGAGGTTAGGCGGAGAAAAGGCCCTTAGAGCTTTTCAACCTGCCCATATTCGAGCTCGACCGGCGTAGCCCGGCCAAAGATCGAAACTGAAACTTTCAAACGCGCACGCTCGCCATCGACTTCCTCGACAACACCGTTGAAGGAGGCAAACGGACCATCGGAAACACGCACCTGCTCGCCGACATCGAACGTGATCGATGGTTTTGGACGCTCCACGCCTTCCTGCACCTGGTTGAGGATGTGCTCGGCCTCAGCATCGGAAATTGGGATCGGCTTCATATCGGAGCCAAGAAACCCGGTCACTTTCGGCGTGTTCTTGATGAGGTGATAGGCCTCATCGGTCATTTCCATGCGCACCAGCACATAGCCGGGGAAGAACTTGCGCTCGGTATCGACCTTGCGGCCACGACGCACTTCGACGACCTTCTCTGTCGGCACCAAAATCTGATCGAACAACGCATCCAGGCCAGCCGCCTGCGCACCCTCACGGATCGACTCGGCGACCTTTTTCTCGAAGTTCGAGTAGGCGTGAACAATGTACCAGCGCAATGCCATAAATCTGCGCCTCCTTAACGGCCAAGTGCCAGAAGCTGGCCAACGATGAAGCTCAGAACCTGATCGGCAGCCAAAAAGAAGATGGCAGCCAGGAACACCATGATGAAGACCATGATCGTCGTCACAGTCGTCTCACGGCGTGTTGGCCACACAACCTTGGACACTTCCTGCCGCACTTCCTGCATGAAAGTGAAGGGATTGGTCTTTGCCATCATCTACCTTTTGCCACTCGGCCTTTTGGGCCTTGCCACCGGGTTGGCGCGTCCCTTTCACCGCCGCTCCAACAAGAGCCGACACGGGAGGGATACCTTCCTACGGTAACGGGTTTCCGGCGACACCCCGCCAACGGGCCGCGCACAACACAATAAGGGCGTGCGAACGGATCACACGCCAGAATGCTGGAAGTAATCGCGAATCTGACCGAAATCAACCCTTCGGTAAGGGATTTTTTGCACAGGCCGAAACGCGTTGCGCCAGTCGCATGCAAGTCATGAGGACGATGCTATGAATCGGCCACTTGCAATGAGAATTCAAGACCCACGCCCATCACAGGTCCGTTGCTTGCCATCATCATGACCCAAGTCCGTGTTCAATCGGTCAAAACCACCGATTCAAGTCGGATACCTTCAAACGTGTCCACAACGCCCTTATCGCTGAGATGCGGACCGGCATTGCAGACAAGCGATGCACCGAAACACGCCTTAAAGACGAGATAGGGCGGTTGCCAAGCGACCACCTGGTCCATCGCCTGGACAATGCTGTCAAAGTCCTCGGCGACAGCCGCCAGATCATCATCCCGCATCAAACCGCCGACAGGCAATGGCAATGTTGCGATGACCTCACCGACCTTTACCACGGCAAGGCCGCCCTGCATGGCAGAAACAGTGTTCGCGGCGAGCGCCATGTCCTCCGCGCCTCTGCCGAACAGCGTGAGATTATGGCTGTCGTGCGAAACGCTGGTGGCAAACGCGCCATGCCATGTTCCCCACTCCTCCAGCAGAGCAAGGCGTGGCGAGGCATTGTCACCGTACCGATTGACGACGGCCATCAACGCCATGTCATCCGGGCAGACCACCAGGCCGTCGCGCACTGGCACTTCGCGCTCGCCCCATGCGGTGAACCGAGGCCGCTTGATGGTCGCGATGCGCGCCATCTTGCCAGATGCTTGTATCTCAAAGTCGCTCGCCCGGAAGGTCGGCGTTTTGACAGTGTTTTCCAGCGCCTGTTGCGACGTTGTGGTGGTGTCCCGTTTCAACATTGCGCCTTGTTCGGCAACGATCGTCCCATTCAGAACCACTTTGTGGGCAACAAAATCCGACAGATTCTCGAACAGAACGATGTCGGCACGTTTTCCCGGCGCGATCAGCCCAAGGTCACGGCGGCCGAGTTGGGTGGCGGCGTTGAGCGTGGCCGCCTGCAACGCTTTGATTGGCGGCAAGCCGTAACGCACAAGACGTCGCACCACATCATCAAGCCCACCAGCGCGATGCAGATCATTGGGGAACACGTCATCGGTACAGAGCGTGAGCGTTTGCGGGAACGTCTCAAGCGCATTCAGCGTCTCAACGAAACCTGGCAGCAAATGATCATGCGAACCGCGCAGCTCAATGGTGAGGCCAGCTTGCAGCTTGGCCAAAAGATCGTTGTTCGAGGTCAGTTCGTGGTCGGTCTGAACACCTGAGGCCACATACGCGTTGAGCGAGGCACCGGTCAGGCCGCGAGCATGGCCACAGACGCGTTTGCCGGATTCGAGCCCAGCCTGGACGATGCCAGCCATGCGCGGTGTGCGCTTGAGCAACGCGTGCATCGACATGACCTCGGCAACGCCGTGCACATCGTCGCGGGCCAGCAAGCGTTCCAGATCATCAACATCAAAGTCCGCGCCTGTCGATTCAAATCCCGGAGCTGACGGCACGCAGGATGGCGCCAAGGGCAGGAACCGCAGGCTCGCGGCCTTAGCCGCATCGAGCGCAAACGTTATGCCGGAATGACCGGCCACATTGGCGATCTCATGCGGGTCCCAAACAGCCGCCGTCACGCCGCGCGGCAGCACGGCATTGCTGTAGGCGGCGGGCAGTACCATCGAACTTTCAACATGCATGTGCATATCGATCAGGCCTGGGCTGAGAAACAACCCAGTCGCATCAATCCTAGCATCGGCACCAAACGCGCCGGCTTCGCTCGGCGCGTGAACACTGGCAATCAGCGGACCAACGATCCCGATATCAGCCGGACGCAGCTGTCCGACCACTGGATCGACAAGCGTGCCACCCTCAATCAACAGATCGAATGGCGCTTTGCCTTGCGCTGCCAGCACCGCGCGATGGCGCAGGTCAGGATCTATGAGGTTATGCGGTTCCCTCATGCGGTGACCGTCGCCAAGGCATCCACGCACAGCGATGCGGCCTCGGAGGCAACGCCGGTTGCCAGGCTAATGTGGCTTTCGTCAGGTGGCTCGAAGCTGGTTTGACCATAGGTTTCTGCCGAGCTCGTATCGACCGACAGAGCCTGAGGTTCAAAGGTCAGGACGTTCGGATGGGCGAAGGCCAAAGCAGCCAGCGGATCATAGATCGGCATCCAGTCGCGCCCTCGCCTGATGCCGATGTCCATGTAGCCGCCCATCAGATCGCCTAGCGGCGCCCGCATGCCGGTTGGGATGTCTTTCTCGCCATAGGTTGCCTTATGGCAAGCAACCAGATCGACAATCGCCAGCCGCACTCCGGTCTTTGCCACAACGTCAACGGCATCGGCGTCGGCGTGGGCATTGAATTCCGCATATGGCGTCTGATTGCCCTGCCCCGATGAGCCCCCCATCCAGACTAGGCGGTCTATTCGGGCAAAGGCATCCGGCGCATTGATAGCAAGATGCGCGAGGTTCGTCAGCGGTCCCAAGGCAAGCACCTCGCGAGGTCCATCATTCGCGGTCAGCCAGCCAAGCATAGCGGACTCCCCTGGAGGCAACACCTCTTGAGGAGGTTCGGGCAAATGCTCGCCGCGCGTCTGCATGCCGCGCGGGCCCAGCACGCGTTCTGCGGTCTGCAAGGGACGTTTCAGCGGTGACGCCGCGCCACTGTAAAACGGCCATTCCAGATCAAAGGCAAGCCGTGAGCCCAGCGCGTTGCGGGTGACATTTTCAAGCGTTGAGTTGCCGGCAACCAGTGACACGCCGTCAATTGCGATATCATAGCTGCGCAGCAGCAAGAGCGCCCATAGATCGTCAAAACCGAAATCTGTATCGACCCAAACACCCATCAGGACGCCTTCAGGCTGTGTGCGGATTCCCGCGGCAGGTCGAACATCACGGTCTCGTCGACCGCGAATGCCGGCGCCGTCACATCAACATCGGCGCGAACCGGTCCTATCGGCGTATCAAGAACATATTCGCGATGCTCTCCAGCAAATGCGACGCTGCGCACACGCGCTTCATGATTGCCCTTTCCAAGCTGGACTGCGCCAGGACGCCAGCCAAGATAAGGGGCATCGGCTTGATAGTTCACCGGCAGAGCACCGGTGGAGCTGGAAAGCGTAGAATCATCCATCGCGAAAATGTTCTCAAACCCCATAAAGTCAGCTGCAAAGGCGGTCACCGGCTTGTTGTAAAGATCATCCGGTGAGCCGATCTGCTCGATCAGGCCATCGCGCATCAACACCACCCGGTCCGCCAATGCTAAGGCTTCGCTCTGATCATGAGTGACAAAAACCATGGTGATGCCGGTTTCTTTTTGCAGGCGTTGTAGTTCGGTGCGCATTTCCAGCCGCAGCCGCGCGTCCAGATTGGACAGTGGCTCATCGAGCAACAGCACCTTGGGTTCCATGACCAGAGAGCGCGCAAGGGCAAGCCGTTGTTGTTGGCCACCGGACATTTCTGCCGGTTTGCGCGTGGCCAGATGAGTGAGACCCACGCGCTCAAGCGCTGCTTGGGTGCGGTCTTTGATCTCGGCTTCGGATCGCCGTTGCAGGCGCAATCCAAAGGCTGCGTTTTCGAACGCCGACAGGTGCGGGAACAAAGCGTAGGACTGGAACACCAGGCCGATGCCACGCTTATTGGCGGCGACCCGTGTCATGTCCTGGCCATCGATCAGGATCGACCCGGTCTTGGCCGGCATCAAACCGGCGATCGCCCGCATCGTCGTCGTCTTGCCGCAGCCTGATGGGCCAAGAAGAGCAATCAGCTCGCCCTTGCGGATGTCAAGATTGAGATCAGGCACGGCGATGGTTTCGCCATAGGCAAGCGTGAGGTTTTGCAGGGAAACAAAGGCATCAGGCATTTTAGGATCAGACATAGCGGGAGAAACCTAGAAAGCGCTCGGCGGTAAAAACAATCGCCACGCAGAGAAAAGCGAGCAACGCTGACAAGGCTGCCACGGACGGATCGTAGGTGATCTCCATGTAGGACAGCATGTCGATCGGCATGGTGCGCACGCCCGGACCGGACAGGAACAGTGAAACAGGCACTTCGTTGAAGCTCGTCACGAACCCCAAGATAAACGCCGCCAACACGCCGCCTTGAATGTTGGGCAGCACCACTTTCATGAAAGCCTGCAACCGCGAACAGCCGAGCAGGATCGCTGCCTCTTCCATGTCGACGCGCAAATTCTGCAAACTGGAGGAGACCACGCGCACCGCATAGGGAAGCACCAGCGCCGTGTGCGCGACGAACAGCGCCATGGTGATCGTCACATCGAGCGGCACCACCAGATACCGCAGCAGCGCAAGGCCGACGATGATGCCCGGAACGATGATCGGCGCAGCGACCGCCAGCTTGATGGTTTCCGCACCTGGGATGTCATAGCGGTTGAGCGCATAGGCGGCCGGGATGCCGATAATCAAGGCGGCCAGGGTTCCGAATACGGCCAAAAACATCGAAAGCGCAAAGCTGGCGTGGAAGCTCTCAATGGTGAAAACCTTGAGGTACCATTTGAGTGACAGACCCTGCGGCGGAAACGCCAGCGAGTTGCCCGCCGACAGCCCGGCAAAGATGATGATCAGGAACGGCCCGATCAGAAAAGTCAGTGTTAGGCCGAGAATGATCCATGTTGGCCATCGGGTGGTCATGCTGGGTCTCCTCCTAGCGCCGCGCCGTCGCAATGCGTTTCAGCAGCAAGTTGGCTGAGAAACTCATCACGATGAGGATCATGGCGATCACACTGGCACTGACGAAATCGTTGGAGACATTGACCTTTTGATAGAGCAGCGTTTCCAGCATCAGAACCTTGGAGCCGCCTAGGATAGCCGGCGTGATATAGGCCGTCAGCGACCCGGTGAAGACCAGTGTTCCCCCCATCACGAGCCCCTCCTTGGTCAGCGGCAAAATGATCCGCGTGAACACTTGAAACCAGCTCGCACCAAGAACGCGAGCAGCGGGGATCACATCTTTGGGAAGATTTTCCATGGCGCTGACCAATGAAATGATCATCAATGGCAGAAAGAGCTGCAAAAGCCCCAAAAAGACGGCCGTCTCGGTGAACAGGAGCCGGATCGGCGTTTCCGACAGGCCAAGGCCAACAATTGTGTCGTTGACGATGCCGGTCCGGCCCAAGATCACTATCCAGGCATAGGTTCGCGCCACGGGTGAAATCATCAGCGGCAAGACGACAAGTCCGAAGATTTGGCCACGCGCTTTGCCGTCCAAATTGACGATACAAAAGGCTGCCGCGTAGCCGATCACCGCTGAGGTCGCGGCAACCAAAAACCCAAGCTTCAGCGTGCGGAAGAAAACCGATTGGTTGAGCGGCTCGGAAAAGAACTGAACATAGCCCTGAAGCGACCAGCCGCCGTCAAAGCGAAAGGCCACTGACAGAAAGATCGCCACAGGCACAAGGAACACCAGCAGCGTGAACATCGCCGCCGGCAGCGCCAGCGCCAAGCCTTCCCGACGGTTTTGAAACATGCGGCCCCTGCCTCAGTGCTCATCAAACGGTGGCGGGCGCGTGCACCCGCCACCAAACGTCATCGATCTCTATTGAATGACTGAGCGGTTCCACTGATCCACCCAGGCATCGCGATTGGCGATGATGTCTTCAGGCGGCAGAATGGTCAGCGAGTTGATGAGATCAGCACCATAGGTCAGCGCTTCGGCAACCTCCTCGCTCACTTCCACTTCGCTGTTGGCCGGGTTGTCGATGCGCGCATTGGCGATGCGTGTCTGGACTTCCGTTGAAAGCCAATAGTCCATGAACTCAAGGGCCAATTCTTCATTGCCATTGTCCTTGGTCATGATCATCACGTTCATGCCACCGGCCTGCCCTTCAGCTGGCTCAGCCCAAGCAAACGGAAACGGTGTGTCTTGGAAACGGCTCCAGGCAAAGCGACCAACAGGGGCCGCAATGACTTCTTCCTGCAGCATCAACTGCGCGAGCTCAGAGGAGCGCGAGTAGAAGGTGACGATGTCGTCGGCGCTTGCGCCGATGGAGTCGATTGTTGCGGAAAAATCTTCGGCGTCCTGATCAAGCGCGGCGTTCAGCATCATCAAGGTCAGCGGACCCTGGGTGCCCGTGATGTTGGGCAACGCTACCTGGCCAGCCAACTCAGGCGAAAGCAAATCGGCCCAGCTATCGATGGTCACAAGGTCGGACCGGTAAACGATCGAGCTGGCGTAGAATGTGTAGCCAACGGCCATCCCATTGCCGAGCGGGTCCTGCGCTGATGGATAGAGAAGGTCGTGATTGGAAAGCGCAGCGGTATCGATTTCCGCCAGCAAGCCTTGCTCAGCAAGTGCCAGAGCATCATGTGAGGAGATCACCGCCATATCGATCACCGGGTCGGCGGCATTAGCTTCGATCTTAGCCATGCGTTCGACGCTGTTGCCGGTTTCGATGACCAGTTCGCAATCGCAGATTTCTTCAAAGGGATCGTAGAGCGCTTCTTTGTAGGCGTCCTGCGCAAAGGAATAGACCGAGATGGTCAAGGTCCGGTCCTGGGCCTGCGCTCCTGAAAGGCCAGCCGAAAGGCCCAGCGCAACTGCACCGGCGGTGAGGAATAGATGTTTCATGACGGTTCTCCAGTTTGATGATGGGGTGCGGCGGCCGTTGAGCCGCGAAGCGTGAGGGTCATTGGAATGACGGATTGGTCAATTTCGTCAGGGCTTGGTTGATCCTTGGTGATCGCGGCATCCAAGTAAGCAACGGCCGTTTCGGCGATCTGGCCAACATCTTGCGACACAGTAGAAAGTGTTGGCCGTACCGCTGTGGAAAGCGGCAGATCATCAAAACCAATGATGCTCAGATCGCGCGGCACCTTGATGTCGGCCTGATAGGCATCGCCCAAAACACGCAGCGCGATCAGATCGGAGGTTGTAAGCACGGCAGACACACCAGCCTGCCAATGCGCGGCAATCGGTGGAAAGCCGTCGGTGGTCCATGCCGTCTGGTGATGCACTTTGCCGTTGAGAACGCTGACCATCCCATCGATCCTGTCGCGCTGCACCTCTGAGGCCGGGTCCCCACCGATGATCAGGATGGATCGGTGGCCAAGGCCAAGCAAAGCCCTCGCAGCCAGCCGGCCGCCTTCGGCATGATCGGAGGAGACCGTGTTCAGTGGATCAGATGGGGTATGGATGACCGCAGCCGGAAGCGATTGAATTTTCGGGCGCGTGCCACGATGCGGCACGATCACCAGCCCATCGACGCCGCGCTGGCGCAAGCGCTCAATCGCCGCCGATTGTTCAACGGCATCGCCGCGCGAATCCGCGATCAAGACGCCATAACCAGCCTCTGTGGCTGCGACCTCAACGCTCTGCGCAAGTTTGGGAAAAAGTGGATTGGCAAGGTCCGGCATGACAAAGCCAAGAATGCCACTGCGCCCAGTTTTCAGCGCGCGAGCCGCGAGGCTGGGGCGAAACCCAACCTCATCGGCACGTCGGCGCACCCGTTCGGCCATATCGGCAGATACCCGTCCTTTGCCCGTCAAAGCATTGGATACGGTAGCCGAGGAAACGCCCAAGCTTTCCGCGATGGTCTTGATGCTGGTCAGGATGGCAACTCCGCTTTGCTTAATCGATTAAGCGCTTGGAAAACCCTGAAGTCAATGGCCTGATTATACGTGTAAGCACAGAGAGTCGCGACGTCCTTCGCCGACTGGCGTGCCAAACCCGATGACCGTCAGCAGCGCAAAACCCTGATTGCGCACCGCCAACCCTCAGGCGGTCAACCTCACCATGTCTCTCGGATTGGTGAGGCAGGCTGGATTTACAAGGACGCGCATGTCTGGTCATACTTCCCATTCTTCGGGGCGGAGTATGATATCGGGGTTCCATGGCAGACGACGATCAACTGACGCGTCCCTTGCCGGATGGCCCGCCGGGCGAGTTACCGGTCGGGGCTGAGCTAAATGGCGGACAATACAAGATCATTCGCAACATCGCCGCCGGCGGTTTTGGGATAACCTATCTAGCCAAGGACAATCTCGATCGCGATGTCGCGCTCAAAGAGTGCTTCCCGCTTGGCCTTGTGGCGCGCTCGTCCAGCCGCTCGGTTAGTGCCGCCAGCGAGTCGACTGCGGCCTCATTTAGCACAGCACGCAATCTGTTTTTGCGCGAAGCGCGGCTCCTCGCCGGCCTTTCCCATCCCAATGTGGTGCATGTTCAAACCCTGTTTGAAGAAAACGGCACCGCCTACATGGCGATGGACTTCATCCACGGCCATGATCTGCAGACCGTCATCAACTCCGATGCCGAGAGCTTGACGCCAGCCGCCGTCGTAGAAATGGCGCGGAGCATTCTGGATGCCCTCGCCTATCTGCATGAGAGCGGGCTACTGCACCGCGACATCAAGCCGTCCAATATTCGCATCGACAGATTTGATCGACCGATCCTGATCGATTTTGGCGCCGCCCGGCAGCAAATCCGCGCCGAAACACGCAAGATGGGGACGTTTCGCGTTGTCTCCGATGGATATTCGCCCAGCGAGTTCTACACGACGGGTGCCGAGCAAAGCCCGGCCAGCGATCTCTATTCGCTCGGGGCAACCTTGTATCACGCCATCGCAAGCGAGGCGCCGCCCGCCGCCGACGTGCGCATCCAAAGCGTTGCGACAGCAGAGCCGGATCCTTATGAGGCGCTGTCAGGTCGGTTTGCCGACCATAACCAAGTGCTTCTCTCGCTCATCGATCGTTCGCTGGCGATTTCCCAGAAAGAGCGGCCACAATCGGCCAAAACCTGGCTAGAAAAGCTCGATGCCGCCGTCACGCGGGCTTTGCCGCCCGAGCTTGCAACAAGCGCTCCAGTAGCTGCGTCATCGACTTCCCCTGACAGTTCCGGCAAGTTTCTGCGTGGCGTTCTGGCTGGCGGTGGCGGCATAGCTGTCGCCGCCGGAGCCTACATCGCCTTAACCGCTGGTGGCATGAGCGCGGACGACGCCAGCGCTCTGCAGAACCAATTGGATACCGCAAACGGTACAATCACTGAGCTCACCCAATCGGTGGAGGCCCTGCAGACCGATCTCGATGCAACACGCAGTGACGTGTCGAGGGTCGAACAGGAGCGCGATCAGGCGCTGGCTGACCTAGCTGCCGCCGGCAACGGCAGTGGCGCAGTGCCGGTCGGGTGCCCGGACTTCGATGCCAGAGCTGCCCGCACGGTTGGGCTCACCGGCAATTTTCTGCAAACCAATAGACCAACCTATCGCCTCAACGCTGGGGGCGGCGCGCCACTCGCCAGTTGTCCCAACACGACCGGTCGCGGCTATGTTTCCGAAGCGCCGAGCATTTCGCTGCTCCTCTCGGAGATGTCAACGGAAACGGGCTGGCTGCAGTTTTCGGTGACCGCAAGCTGCGACACCACGCTGCTCGTCAACACGCCGACAACGATTTGGTATTTTGATGATGACTCCAACGGCCAGCTGCAACCACGCTTGATGATCCCCAACATCGAGGCCTTCAATGGCACCGAAGGCGGACGGTTGGATGTTTGGCTAGGCACCTTTGACCAGGGCGTAACCTGTGAAGCGACTCTTGAGCTCCAGGGAATTTGAGGCGAAACGCATCGAACGCTACGTCACGAGCAGGTAGACGCTTGACGCGATAATCCATATGGATGCCGCCGTTTTCAGCCACAGCGATCCAAGCAGCGAAGCAATGCCCTTGGCGAGGAAGCCGCCGAGAATGGCACCAGGCACAGCAATCAGTGCAATCTCCAGGCGAACCAGACCAGCAAAATAATTGTCCCAAAAGCCGGTGAACACGCAAATCACCGAGACCCAAACGGCCACCGCAATCGCAACCTTTGTCGGAAAGCGCCGCAGGATGAGATAGATCGCCAAAAACTCGCCAATGCCGACCGAGAATAAGGCCGTGACCGCCCCGCCCAATGCACCGAGCAGGAGCAATACCCACAGCTCGCCCGGTCCGATGGTCAGCTTACGTTCTAAAGCGGATTGATGGCGCTGTACCCAGGTGAAAATCAGTAGAATTATGCCCAGTGCCAGCGAGAAAAACTTAAACCAAACAATCAATTGAGCGCCATCGATCTCAATGAAGGCCTGGGTGAGAAGAAGTGCTGGAATGCCAGTCGCCAGTGGTGTTGCGGCCAGCGCAAGCAGCGTGTGCGGCGCAATCTTTTCATCCCACGCCAGACTGTCTTTGACGAAGATGGCATGGGCCCAAGTCAACGCCCCTATCGACATGCCAAAGCATTGGATGGTGAAAGAAACGGCGACGCCCTCATTGGCGTTTTGCGGCAACAGGCTGAGCAGCGCGTCTGGCACCATAATGCCGCCGTCTTGCAACGCAGCAAAGACTGGCACAAACACCACGCCGCCACCCGTACCGGTCGCATTGGCGATGATCGCACCCATCACGCCGACAGGCACGAAGAACCAAAGGCCGAGCAGGACATCAAGGGTGAGAGAGGACTGCCAAAACAACAGCGCGTAGGCGGCCGCCAGTAGCGCCAGGTGAATGGGTATCCAGGTTTTGACCAGTCGGCTCACGACCTAGAGCTTCCCGAACTGACCGGCCTTGAACCGCCACCGGATGAAAAACACCGACAGGGGACCCAAAAGGGCCAGGAAAGACGGGATGAACACGCTCGCAAAGTGCAGTGTGACAGTCTGCAGCTCTATCGCCCCCTTTCCACCCGCCATCGGCAGCCAAGGGATCAGATCGCTGAACATCAGGCCGACGACGATGCCGAACTCGATGATGGAAAAGAAGAACTGAAAAGCGAACGGCCAATCGCGGTCCCAACGCACTGATTGGATGAAGATGTAGACCGAGTCCAGGATCAGCCCGACGCCAAGAAGCGTGGTCAGAAACAAGAAGAAGATCTGCGCCTGACCCCAGTCCCAGGCCCAGCCATTGTGCGCGTAGGCAAAAAGCGCGGTGATTGGAAGTCCAAGAAAAACAAACAGAAAAAGCCGGGTCTGAATGCGGCCAGCAAGTGTGGGAATCATGCTCTTGGCCTCCCTAAGGTGCGCTACCGACGGCCCATTTGAGCCATTGGGTCATCGAGCGCAGAGGTGTCAGATCGCGGACTTTGTGCGTCTTCTCAGTGACTAGGTGGTCGACTGATCGCAGCGCGGAATATTGCAGGCCTAGAAAACTATCGACCGCAAGATAGGGGCCGCCCGTGGTGATCGTGCCAGCCGCATAGGCCCTGCCCTTGCCGTTTTTCAATCCGCCGATCTCAAAATCATTGGTGACTTGCAAACCTGTCGGTCCGCGCTTTTCAGCCTTACCGCCACGTACGGAATAGGCGTGATTACGTGGCAGATCGTAGGTATCGAGAAGATCGGCCATGAAAGGCGAGCGGCGAATGTCGGCGATTAAGCCGGTGCAATCGATCAGGTAGTGAGCGAAGAGTTCTTCGCGATGCTTTTCCGGTGTTTCGATCAACACCCGGATCCGGTCTTCGGCGCCTTCCACCGGATCAAGCTCTTTGATCGATCCAAAGACAACGCGATACCAGTCTTCTTCGGTGCCGCGCTCGGCGATTGCCACCCAATCAGAGCGCAGCGCCGTGGATGTTCCGCCCAGCGTTGAGAGAATCTCACCACGGCGCGCCTCGTCGGCTTTCTCATACTCGAACCGAAGATCGCCGCCCCAGGCCGCTTTCGGCCAATTGAACGGCTGAATTTCAACATTGTTGATCACCGCACGCTTGGCCCGACCATAAGTCGCGCCGTCACGTGCGCCCAGAGCGCTTCGCATGGATTGGATGATCTTGATTTGTGGGTTCTTGGCACGCGCCTCGCTGAGCCGCTGCAGGATACGGCTGGCGACAATACCGCGCCCACGCACAACAACGAAAATTGGCTCCTGGCGTTGTTCGATCGTGCGGTAGATCTGATCGTGGGGTTCATAGGCGTTGGCAACCAAAGGCCGCTTGTCCGGGTGGTTGGCAACAAATTCCTGGAAATCATCGACAAACCGCGTCGCGGGATAACCAGTCGACAGATGCACGACATCGGCGATGATCAGCGCCATCTTGGGACGCCCGGCATCCGCCGCCTCACCGCGAGGCTGATAGGCAACGCAATAGCGTCCATCGCTGGTTTTTCTTAGTCGGCGAACCTGGCCTTGCCGATACATCGCGTCCCATTGGATGCGTTTGGCTTCACGATCCAGGGAGTCGAAGACATCGCCGGCGCGCGGTGTGTAGCTTTCAGCAAGCGCCGGCTCACCGAAGACCTTGAAAACGCCCTTGATGCCGGACGCTTGCCCCTTGAACACCTCACGCAAGGCGTAACCTGGGAATCCCCAGATATTGTCCGGTCGCGAGAGCGAGTTCGAACGCAACCGTTCATGGTCGGGGATCTGGCTGTTTTTGCAGTACCGCTTGTAGGTCTCATAGCATTTGCGTTCGGTGCCAACGACGGCGATGTCGTCGGTTGGAACGCCGTAGCAGCGCAGATGATCGACCCAAACAAACGATCCAAGACCGCCGCCAACGGCGCAGAATTTCACCTCGCTGATCGGAAACCCGCTTGCGGCCAACGCCTCGACATCGACCTCATCCTTGCCGCCAAAAAGCTCTGTGTAAGGATCGATTGGCGGCGGGACGGCCACCTCGCCTGAATCACCGGTGATCAGCCGGCTCAAAACAACGGCATCGCTCTTCGGCGTCTGGTCAGCCTGGGCGCTTTCGGCTCCCATCAAAATGAGATGCCATCCCGGCAGTTCAATCTGATCGCCAGGAACCACGTCGGCATCGGCGACGCGCGTTCCGTTCAGGAACGTTCCATTGGTGCTGTCCTCATCGCGCACGCGCACATCATCTTCACCAAGGATGAGAACCAGATGCTGGCGCGAAACCGATGCTCCATCCAACTGGACATCGCAGTCTTTCGACTTGCCGACCGTGAACTCGCCTGGGCTTTCGCATTTGAGCGTTCTGGCCTCGCCGATCGGCTGACCGAGATCGGAGATTTGTTGGACCTGAAAGAAAATGGGATAGGTCAGCATCGTCAGGCTCCGAGCGGCAATTTCTGGGTGCGGCCATCGCCGAGGCGGGTGCCGCAATAGCGGCAGTTGCCGCCGACCTCGTAGGCGTTCATCTGCCGGCAATCGGGATTGACGCACACAATCGGCTGCTCGCCGCCCTCCTCCATGATGCGCAAATCCATCCCGCCTACTTCAAGCGTGTCCATGTGCGCCAAGGCAAAGGGCGTGTTTTCCGGCAGCGATCGGCGGTTGCAGATCACGCTTCTGTTTTGCCCCGGTATGACGATGGTCCGCCCGTCATCATCGCCGCCGATCACAGCCAGACAGACTTGGCGGGCTTCCTTCACGCCCTGCAAAACCTCTGCCGCCGACGCCCCTGGCTGTCGTTCCATACGCACGGAACTGGCATCGCGAATAAGACAGAGATAACCGTCCGTCAGATCAATCGCCTTGGGTCGACCGGCGCTGGCGCTGTCATAGACGGCATAGATCTTCTCGCCGGTGGCGCCGGCTTCCAATGGCCGCGAGGCATGTGGCAGATTGATCTCGATGACCAACCCAACCGTCTCATATTGCCGCTGGCTGCCCACCGGTAATTTGTCCACGCCGTCTTTACCGAGCAGGCTGTTGGGTTCGCCAGGCATCTTGCGCTGAACGCCGTTGCTCGAGCGGTCAATGACGCAGGCGCCGCCGGTGTCAGAAACGGTGATGTCCATGTGATGTCGCGATAGTGTTGCAAGCCCGGCGCCAAACAACACTTCCTTGCCGTCGGCATCGGTCAGCCGGCCTGCGTCGCTCGGCCCATGTCGGCCGAGAACAACCGGCAATCGCATTTCCAAGGCGGAAAGCAAAACCGCGCCGGAAGCGGCCTGCCATATCGATATTTGCGCCTTGCCCATTCTGCTCCCCCAGCAATTCGCCGCCCCGACAGCGACACCTATGCAAATTGTTTCTTCAAAGCCAAGTTCCCGCGCCTATCAAAGTTAGCGAAGAAGCAAGGCGACTGCCGCTACGGCGGCAAGACCGACAACCAAAAATAGGACGCCGGAATTCATCACCGAACTGCCAGCGGACTCTGACGGCGCTTTGCGTTCAGGCGCCGGTTGCGGTGGTTCTTCCGTCACTGTTTCGTGTGCATCCTGCACCAGTGGGACGGCATCATCGGACTGAGCTTCGGCGTCTGGCTGATCGGGCACGATCCGCGTTTGGGAAATGTCGGCGCGAGCCGGTGGAGCAGGTTCATCTGCAACAACATCAGCCTCCTCTGCCGCTTCAGCGCGCATCTGAACGACTACGATCGCGCAATTATCCTGGTGCGGATCGTCGAGTTCCTTCAATGCGCCCATCAGTTTATCGCAAAGCGTTGAACTGGACGCCGGCAGCGCGGCCGTCACCAGCTCCAAAACTCGCTCTTCGGGCAGGAATTGCAGACCGTCACTTGCTGCGATCAGCACATCTTTCGGCATGACCTCAAACGCTGTTTCCGGCACGTCTTGTTTCTCGATCCGCTCGCCCATCAAAACAGACGTCAGCGCATTGCGATCCGGGTGCTGCTTGGCCTGATCAGGCGTGATCTCGCCGCGTTCCACCATGGCGGCAATCACCGGTGCCATCGAGTGGTCCTGGTTCAACTGACGTAGGGTGCCGTCGCGGACCAAATACAAAGGGCTGTCGCCAACTGAGCCCCAAAACAGTTTGTTCTCGTTGATTGCGAGCGCCAACAGAGTGGTGCCCATACCGGCAACCCGGCTGTCAGCGCCAACCCGCTCGGCAATCGCGCCATTGGCCTTTTCAATGGCAGCACCCAATGCCTCGGGCAGGCCATCGGCCTTGCCTTCAAGCTGCTGCATGGCAAGTTTCAGTTCGCCGGACCCGTGAATGGTCGCCAAGTTCGACGCCACATCACCGGCTGCGTGACCACCCATACCATCGGCGACAATGGCAAAGCCGTTCGGTGAACCGGCATGAAAATCAGTCGACAGACTGTCCTCTTGGTAGGGGCGCATGCCCTTCCAAATGGCGCTGGCAACGTCGAACTCGGTGGGGATGGCCGTCACGGTCGCGGTGCTCAGTCGCCCGACCAGTCAAAATCGGGACCGCACAGCGTCACCAAACGCAACGTGGTTCTTCCCAGACGCAGTTGGTCGCCGCTTTGCACTTCCTTGGCCTCCAGGAGGGGTTCATCGTTGAGTCGCACAACGCTGTTCTGCCCGGCATGTGTTGCATGATAAGACCGCCCCTCTTCGTCATAGACGATGTAGGCGTGTGCATTGCTCACAATCTCGGCGTCGCCGAAATCGACAACCACGTCATTGTCACCACCGCGACCGATGGCGTTCATGCCGACGGCAAAAGACAGGTCTTTTCCACGCCCCGGCCCATCGACGACAACGAGCCAACCAACGACTGGGTTCGCAGGCTGGGCGTATTCCAGGGGTTCATTGGCTTCCGGTGCGGGCTCTACGGCCAAAACACGCGTCACCTCTGGTGCTGGTGGAACCGTTTCAACCAAACGCGTGGCATCACCAACCCGATCACCTGCGCCAGCCGGGCTCGCCGGCTCTGAGGCAATAATGCGCGTGGCATCGCCCACACGGGACGGCAAGTCGGGTGGCGTCGTCTCGGCAGGGTCGCGATAGAGCCGCGTTGGCGCTGGATCGCTGCCTTCCTTATTGGCTCCAGTGTTGTCCTCTGCGTCGGGAGAAATGAAGATCGGTTTTTTCGCCATAAGGCAGCCCAGCTCAAACAAACACTATCGTCGGCCCACGCCAATTGGCTCGCACCACACGCGATCTGTCAAGGGACCTGCAAACTGATCCTTGTTCCATCACAGGTAGAGATTGCCATATCAGTCAGGTCGATCGAGCTCACAGCCGGGTCGCATCAAATTGGCCAGAACCCGTGTTCCAATGCCCGTTGAACTTGGCCACACAGTCTCGCAATGGATCGTCCAAACGTGCCGTCGCGGCAATCATGCTATCCCTGCACCTTGCGAGAACATCGGCTGTTGCGGCGTCGCCAGCCAGATTGTTCATCTCGCCCGGATCGCTGTTGAGATTATACAGTTCATCATCATCGCCGGGCGTGAAGATGAACTTCCAGCCATCCTGAAAAAGCAAAGCGCGCTGCGAATAAAGGAAGCGCAGCCCGTGATATTCGACCAGCATCTGGTTGCGTCCACTCACCTCTGGATCCTCGAGCTGCGGCGCAAGGCTCATCCCGTGCCTAGGTGGTAAATCGAGGTCGAGTAAATCGAGCGCCGTCGGCAGAATGTCCATGTTCATGGCGAGTTGATTACGCTCGCCGGGCGCGAGGCTTCGATGACGAAAGAGAAGCGGGATTTTGATCGCTTCTTCGTAGAGCAGCCCTTTGTCGATCAGGCCGCCATGGGCGCCGGTCATGTCGCCATGATCGGAGGTGAACACAACCAACGTTTCATCCGCGAGACCGCTATCATCGAGCCAGCTCAGAAGCCGACCGATCTGCGCGTCCAACATCGCCATATGATCGCAATAGTGCCCGATATAGGCGATTAGCTCGTCTTCGGATCGAGTGTGCAATCGATAGAAGTCATCCCGCTCGCGGCCAACGCGCCTTGGCTTGCCGTTGAGATCATCAGCGAAATTCGGCCAAGCCGAGATCGCGGCTCGGTCTGTGATCCCGCGAAATTCATCGGCCACGAGATGAGGTTGGTGGGGATCCCAATATTGAACGGTGGCAAAGAACGGAGCGTCGGCGTCCGCGTAGCCGGACAGCAGATCGATGGTCCGTTCGGTCAAGTAATAGGATGGGGTTGAGGCTGCAGGCCCGTTCCAATTGCCGGCCAGCATGGTTTGTCGATCGGGATTGAGAAAAACAGTCGGCTCCACCGAATAAGAAAGAGCGTTGTCCGCCAAGTAGGACAAGAATTCCGGCGACATGGCGACATTGCCATAGCCAGCCAGATCCATTCCCTCAAAGCCAAAGCTGGCCGGACCTTTGGTTGTGCCGACATGCCATTTGCCGACAAACCCCGTCCGATACCCGGCATCTTGGAAAACGCGGTGCAGCAAGCGTGACGGATCGGGCAGTTCCGTCGCCAAGCTATGATACATGTCGCAATTGGTGCCCATCCCGTGGCGGAAGGCGTAGTCGCCGGTGAACATCGAAGCTCGGGCCGGCGAACAAAGCGGACAGGACGCATAGGCACGGGCGAAATTCGCGCTTTGCGCGTAGAGCTTATCCAGCGCAGGCGTCACCGCCGGGACCGTCTTCCCTGGACCAGCGACATCGCTGCGCATTTGGTCCACGCCAATCAACAGAACGTTGCGGATTGCCATCTTACCTACCCCGCCATGCCCGGAAGCCAGAGCACAAATTGCGGGAACACCGTGATCAGGATCATGACGACGTAGAGTGTGATCATAAAGGGCACGCTTTCACGAAAAATCGGCCCGATCGGAATCTTCGCCAACCCACCAACAATGAAAACCATCAGGCCCATTGGCGGCGTGATCATCGAGATCATCATGTTGAGGACGATCAGCACGCCGAAATGGACCAGATCGATGCCGGCGGCGGCCAATCCTGGCAGCAAGGCCGGCACGACCACGTACATCATCGGTGCTTTGGTCAAGAACATGCCCATGACAATGAAGGCGCCATGCACCACGAACAAAAGCTGCAGCTGCGTGATCTCAAGCGCCAGGATGAAGTCCGTGATCTGGTCGGTAACCCGCTCCACGGTGAACACGTAGTTCAGTGCGAATCCGCCGCCGATCAGCAGGAACACCATGCCGGACTGACGCGCGCTTTCAACCAGGGCGCTGTAAAGAGCACCCCAGGACGATTGGCGATAAAGAAAAACCGATAGGAGAACGGCATAGGAGCCAGCCGCCGCCGCTGCCTCTGTCGGCGTAAACACGCCTGAGTAGATGCCGCCAAGAAGGATGACCGGCATGAGCAACGGGCCAATAGCGGCAAGCGTTGCCGCCAGCATGGCAGCACTCGTCAGGCGCGGCTCAACCGGAAAGCCACGGCGACGGGATTGGACAGCAACGAGCACCATCATCGCCAGCCCCATAATGAGCCCGGGAATGATGCCAGCCAAAAACAAAGCGCCAATCGAGACCTCGGCAAAGAAGGCATAGACCAGCATCGGAATGGACGGCGGAATGATCGGCCCGATCGACGACGATGCCACCGTCACCGCAGCCGCATAGGCCGGCGGGTAGCGCCCCTCCTCACGCATCATCTTGATCAGTACCTGGCCGATGCCCGACGCATCGGACGTGGCATCGCCACTCATGCCGGAAAAGATGATCGAGGAGACGATGTTGACCTGCGCCAGACCACCCGGTCGGTGTCCCACCAAAGCCAGACAGAAGTCGAGCAACCGTTTTGAAATACCACCATGATCCATCACCTTGGCGGTGAAGATGAACAGCGGGATAGCGATAACGATGATGTTTTCGACCGAGGCGAAGATGACCCGTTCAGCCATCACGCTGGTGTCTGCGCCCGCAGCCAGTGCCCACACGACCACGGTGGAGATCAGCACCATGCCCACAGGCAAGCCCAGTACGATCTGAAGGCCAAAGAACAGCGCGGCCCAATGCAGAGGATCGAGCATCATGGGGCGTCGCGCCCTTTGATGCCCCGCAGATGCCCCCACGCCTCCCAGAACGCGCGCAGGGCATAGATAACAACGAACGCGATCATCAGCACGAACAGGTGGCCGAGGTTCAATCGCAACGCGAATGTGCGCTCGCCATACATCCACTCAAGGACGCGTACCGTGTCAGGCACCGATAAGAGCATGACCACGCCGAAGATGATCAACGAAAGGGCTCGAAGGAGCCGACCGAGGCCATTTGGCACGGCTTCGACCAACAGATCGAGCGCGACATGGTCACGAAACCGCATTTGCGTCGCGGCTGTGAAGAGGCTGACCGTCACGAACAACAGGCCCGCCACCTCCAACGTCCACACCAAAGGATTGTTGAGGACGTAGCGCCAGACAATTTGGGCGACGAAAGTAAGGAAAAGCGCGGCGAACATCGCCGCCGAAAGAGCTGTTGCCACCCGCACAAAAACCCGATGGACGTGCGCCACGCGACCGGTTCGCTCAGACCCCGCACTTGGAACGCGACCAGTCTTGTTGCGATCTTGATCATCAGAGTCCAGCGACACGAGGCAGGTCTTTCAATGCAATTGCCATAGGAACAAACCACGGGCCGAGGGGAGAGGCGCGTGCGGGAAACCGGCGCCGTCAACAACGGCGCCGGTCGAGCTGGGTCTAAACCCAGCCTATTGGCAGGACGCTGGAATCTCCAGGTTCGCGATCCGCTCGAACATGCCCTCTTCCCAAGCTTCAGCAAGCTCACTCTCCAGGAACCGCTGCTGAACGGCGGTGCGGAACGCATCGCGGTCGGGATCGGTGAACACGATTCCCTCGGCCTCCAGCGCTTCGCGCAGCGAGGCTTCCTGTTCGACCACGCTGTTGGAGTAGGATTCCATGGCCACAGCTGCCCCGTCAGCAACAACTTGTTGCTGTTCTTCAGACAAATTGGCCCAGGAGCGTGCCGAGAAAGTCGGAAATTGGATCAGCGCCTTGTGGTTGGTCGTGACGATCTGCTCGGTCACCTCATAAAAGCGGCGCGAATAAATCAGGGTCAGTGGGTTTTCCTGCGCATCGACCGTGCCCGTCTGAAGGGCAAGGTAAAGCTCAGAGAACGGAACCGGCGTTGGCTCAGCGCCCATACCTTCACCCATCAAAATGTTGGACGGCGACGGCACAACGCGAAGCGAAAGACCGGCCAGATCTTCCGGCGTCATCACATCCATCTGCTCACGAAGGTTGAGCGTGCGCGTGCCCTGATAGGCCGCATCGAGAACGACGATGTCCATCGACTCGCGCAAATCCGCGACCATCTGATCCCAGATGTCGCTCTGCCGCACCGCGCAAATATGCCCTGGGCCGCTTAGCAAATAAGGCGTGGCAAAGATCTCCCATTGCGGGGCAGCTTCTGAGAACCAAGCTGGCGACATGTAGGCGGCATCCACGGTTCCACGCGCCAACGCCTGTCCCTGGCGCCCTTGTTCGACCAGCGACGCGCTGTCGAACACTTCCACCTCAAGGTCGGAATTGGCCTCGATATACTCTTCCCACACGTTCATCGCGACCACATCCGGGTCAGAACCGCTGCCGGTGGTTGAGAACCGCAGCTCCTGTGCAAGCGCTGACGTCGCTGCCAACCCAATCGATAGAGCTGCCAAAGCCGTTACGGTCTTCTTCAGTGTCATGTCTTCCTCCCATTGAAGCGCAAACTGGACGTTATTGTTGACGTATCTTAGGTATCATCCTAGCATACTGTCAACATAGCATGCCACTTTGATTGGCGTGGCATTTCTTGAACACGTCTTCGACACGGGAAGCATGATGACAAACCTGACTGGCTTTTTCGCTGCTCTGCCCACGCCATTCACCAGCGATGGGACCGCGCTTGCCCCCACACCCTTGGGCGACTTGGTGGAGCGGAACTTGGCCGACGGCCTGACCGGTCTCTACGTCGGCGGCAGCACCGGCGAAGCGTTTCTGATGACGATTGACGAACGAGAACAGCTTTTGCGTCTTTCGGTCGAAGCAAGTGCCGGCAAGGGCGTGATGATTGCGCAGGTTGGCGATCCTAACCCCACGGTTTCAGCCCACCTTGCCAAGGTGGCGGCAAAGGCTGGATACCACGCGATTTCGGCCGTTCCGCCCTTCTACTATCAGTATTCAATTGCCGAGGTCGAAGCGCATTACCGTTGGTTGGCAACGCAAACCGACCTGCCATTTCTGATCTACAACTTTCCCGCGCTTTCCGGCGTGCGTTGGTCTGTGGACGAGCTTGCCCGCCTGCTCGAAATCCCCCAAGTCGTTGGCGTCAAAAACACCTGCGCAGACCTTTATGCGTTCGAGCAGCTGCGCCGGCGCCAGCCGCACGCGACACTTCTGCACGGCTTTGATGAAACGTTGTTGTCGGGACTCGCAACCGGCGCAGATGGCGGCATAGGCTCAACCTACAATGTGCAGGCAAACCGCATTCTGGCGTTTGCCGAGGCCCTCAAGAACGGCGACATGGATGAGGCCCGCGCCCTTCAGGCCCAGTCGAACACACTGATCGACGCTCTGGTCCAGGTCGGTGTGCTGCCGGCTCTCAAATACATGCTTGAGCAGACCGGCATCGCCATGGGCGCCTGCCGACCACCTTTTCAGCCACTGACATCGCAGCAACGCGCCATACTCGATACGGCAATGGACCTTGTCCCCGGTTCAGGCCTATCACAGGCTCGCAGACAGTCTGCAGCATTGGCCTGAATGAGGATGCACGATGGACACGACACTGGGACGCATGCGGTTGAGCGAGCAAATTGAGGAGGCGATCCTCAATGCCATCCGAAAGGGCGAATACGCTCCTGGCAGCAAATTGCCCTCCGAGCGCACGCTGATGGAAATGTTCAATGTCGGCCGTCCCTCGGTGAAAGAAGCTCTGCTGATGCTCGAACGCAAAGGTTTTGTCCGGCTGAAACGCGGCGTCGCCCCTATCGTGCTTGAGCCGACACCACGCGGCGCCATGGAGGCGATCGGCGACATGGTGCAGGCGATGCTCGCCGATTCCTCCCGCCGGTCCGAGTTTTACGATTTGCGCGTGATGCTTGAAACCTTTGCGGCCATGGAGGCCGCGCGCACCCACGACCAAGACGATATCGAAGCTCTGCAAGAAGCGCTCGATGCCTGCCGCGCTGCCAAGGGACAGGCCAAAGCTTTTCGCGATGCCGACCAGGCCTTCCACCATTGCGTGATGGCCACCCAGCAAAACTCCGTCGCTAAGGCGCTGCACGGCGCGCTCATTGAATGGGGTCTCTACAATCCAGAGCACGGTCCAGGCATCGAAAGCATCCATGCACGCGTCATCGCCCAGCATGAAGCGATCTTTGAAGCCGTACGCGACAGCAACGCGCCGGCAGCCGCCGAGGCGATGCGCACCCATCTTTTGACGCGCAAAGACGCGCCACAGCCGAACTAGCAGATGCAGACACGCTCAGACACATCTTCCATCCATGGTGTCTGGGCAACGGTCCTGTGTCGTGTCGATGCAAGCGGTCATGTGGATCTCGGCGCGATTGACGATCAGGTGGCCGCCTACGCCGCCGCCAAGTGTGACGGCGTTTACACCGGCGGAACGGCATCAGAGTTTCATTCGCAAAGCGATGCCGACTTTCAGGCGATGTCGGAGCGCCTGGCCTCATCCGCGCGAGCCCACGGACTTCCGTTCCAGATCAGCGCAGCACATGCCCTGGCACCGGGAAGCCTGACGCGTATCGCCATCGCGGCTGAGCTCAAGCCTGACGCTATTCAGGTCACCCTGCCCGATTGGACGGCGATTGATCTGCCGACGGCCCATAGGTTTTTGGAACGGGCCGTGCACCTGGCAACTGGCCTCCCGCTCGTCCTTTACAACCCGCCCCACGCTAAGACCGTTCTATCGCCTGACGACTTGCTGTCTTTAGCGATGGCACACCCAGCGCTGGTTGGCCTGAAATGCGGTGGTGGCGAGGCTGACTGGTATCAGGCTATGGCGCCGGTGTTCGACCGCCTCTCGGTGTTCATACCCGGCCACCATTATGCGTCTGGCACAGCACAGGGTGCGCACGGCAGCTACTCCAACATGGCCTGCCTTTCGCCCAAGGCCGCTGTTGCCTGGAAATACATGCCACCCGCGAACGCAGCCTCGCTCGAGGTTCGCGTCGGACGCTTCCTCGATGACGCCATCGCACCGCTGCTCGCGCGCGGACTGCCAGGCTTTGCTTGTGATAAGGCGATGGCAGCGGCTGGTGGCTGGACCGACATCTCGCCTCGACTCCTTTGGCCCTATGAGGGCGCCACCGCCGAAGAGGTATCCCGCATTCGTGGCGCAGCACGCCGCAATATCCCCGAATTCATAGAGGAAGGTCACGATGGCCGATAAGCGACCCAACGTGCTGCTCATCATGTCCGATCAGCAGCGTCCCGATACGCTAGGCTATCGCGGGCAAACGCCCTGCCGGACGCCCAACATGGACTGGTTGGCGCGCGAAGGCACAAGTTTTGAACGCGCCATGACGCCTTGCCCGCTCTGCCTGCCGTCGCGTGCGGCGGTTTTCACCGGGCTTTATCCGCATGAAAACGACATGCTCGACAACGCCACAAGTTCTCTTGAGGCCTGCCAGCTTCTCGATACGTTTCGCGATGGCGGTTACCAAGTCAGCTATGCCGGCAAATGGCATCTCGGCCACGATAATATCGGCCGCTTCACCGACCGCGACGGCGGCGACAGCACAGCCGACTATTCCGCCTGGTGCGTAGACCAGGGATTGGTCGATGGCTGGACGTTCAATGATCCAAGGGTGCGAACGCACCGCACGCCGTCCATGTCGACGCCGATCGCACTGCCGCTGGAGATGCCGCCGGAGACCACTAACGATGCGTACATCGCCGACATCGCCATCGATCATTTGCGCACGCGCGACCGGTCTCGCCCCTTCTTTCAGGTCTGCTCGTTCAATGGGCCGCATCCGCCCTTCATGATCCCGGAACCCTATTTTTCGATGTATGATCCGAGACAGGTCGAAAAACCGGCGAACTTCGGGCCCCAGCCTGGAGAGCCGGAGGTCAACCGCACCAGCTATTATCGACAGCTCTTTCTCGATCACGGCGAGGATTTCGCGGCTTGGCGAAAAAGCTACGCCGTCTACTGGGGTTTCACCTCGCTGATCGACGACCAGCTGGGGCGCGTGCTCTCTGCGCTGGAAGCCGAAGGCGTGATGGAGGACACGATCATTATTTTCCTGTCCGACCATGGAGAAAACCTCGGCGCCCACGGGCTCTGGCACAAGATGGTGGCGTATGAGGAATCGATCCGCGTGCCTATGATCTTTCGCCTGCCCGGCAAGGTGGCAAAGAACGTCCGCAGCGATACGTCTTTCAGCCTCATCGACATCGCCCCGACGCTTTCCGGACTATGCGACTTACCAGCTCATGACGATTGGCGTGGACGCGATATGAGCGATGTACTGGCGGGTGACTCTGTCGATCTATCCGATCGCGCGCTTTTTGCGCTCCATCGCCCGCTTGGCGAATGGATGGGAACGCAGCCATGGCGCATGATCGAACACAGGCTGAAAAAGTACATCTGGCATATGGGCGACGAGCCGGAGCTTTTCGATCTTGCCAGCGACCCCTTTGAGACCCGCAATCTTGCAGCCAAGCCGGAAGCCCGAGATACATCGGCCGAACTGCACGCCCGTATGATCGCGATCATGCGCGAGACCAACGATCCCCTGTTGGACGAGGCAATGGCCGCATCGCAGCGCCCTTAGGGACTAGTGTTTCCCCGATTGGCGCTGCGCAAAACGCGTCCCCTACCTCAGATCGCTTGGCAGCAAGTTCGTCGGCATGGCCTGGAAGCAGATAGGTCGCAGCCACCGACGGATGGAGAGCGTGCCCACAGAGGTGGCGCCGAAATTGGTCGAGGCTGGGTACGGCCCGCCATGGACCATCGCATCAGCGACTTCGACGCCGGTCGGGTAGCCGTTGGCGAGGATACGCCCGGCCTTGCGGGTGAGGATCGGCATCAGGGCTTGGGCAAGATCGCTATCGGCATCATCCATGTGCAGCGTTGCGGTCAGTTGGCCCTTGAGCGCCGTGGCGATGGCGATCATCTGCTCGCTGTCCTTGGCTCGGACAATAAGGCCCAGCGGACCGAACACTTCCTCGGCCAGCGCATGGTTGGCCAGCCAATCATCCCCTGAGACCACATAAAGATCGGCGCTCGCCTGCCGGCCCGGGCAGCTCTTGGAGAGGATCTCGGTGACACCATCGGCTTTGGCGATGGCGTCGCGACCCTCGACATAGGCCTGCGCCATCCCATCGGTGAGCATGGTCTGCGCTTGCAGCGGTTCCAACGCGGCGCGGGTGGCGGCGATGAAGGCATCGGCATCCGGACCATCGAGCAGAATGGCAATTCCTGGATTGGTGCAGAACTGCCCTGCCCCCATGGTGAGCGATCCTGCCCAGCCAGATGCGATCTGCTCGGTGCGATTTGCGATGGCGCTCGGCAGTACGAACATCGGGTTCACCGAGCCCAGCTCACCGAAGAACGGGATCGGATCGGGACGGGCCGCGCAGAGATTGAACAGCGCCCTTCCCCCACCTAGCGAGCCGGTGAAGCCGACAGCACGAATGAGCGGATGCTGCACCAGTGCTTCACCCACCGAGCGATTGCCGCCCTGGATCAGTGAGAACACACCAGGATGGAGATTGCTGGCCTTGATGGCAGCCTCGATGGCCTGAGCGACGATCTCACCGGTGCCTGGATGTGCGGAATGGCCCTTCACCACCACCGGGCATCCGGCCGCCAGCGCCGAGGCCGTGTCCCCACCAGCTACAGAGAAGGCAAGCGGAAAGTTCGACGCCCCAAACACCGCCACCGGGCCGGTCGGCACCTGCATCAGGCGCAGATCGGGCCGCGGCAAAGGCTGACGATCAGGCAGCGCTTCATCATGGCGGCGATCAAGGTAATCGCCCTGTTCGATATGATCGGCGAACAGCCGCAGCTGACCGACTGTGCGGCCACGCTCGCCCACCAATCGGGCTTCCGGCAGGCCCGTCTCCTTCACGACCATCGCGGTAATCGCATCACCACGCGCGTCGATCTCAAAGGCAATCGTGCGCAGGAACGCAGCCCGCTCACCACGGCTCAATGCACTGTAGGACGCGAACGCCTCCTCAGCCGCCTCAACCGCCCGGCCCACCAGCTCCGGCGTGCCAACCGCAAACCGATCCGCCCCGCCCGACACCGGCATGTTCTCAAACGTCTCTTCAGAATCCGTCCAAGAACCCGCAATCAAATGGTGGCCGTGTAGCATTGATAAAATCTCCAGTTGGGCGATCTAAGATCGGCTCTCATCGTCGTGCGGTGTAAGGGCCGCATCATCGACAGGCACGTTGAAGTTCAGTTGCAGCCTGCCACCATCGAGGAACAGACATTCGCTGGTGACGTAGCTCGCACGCGGGCTTGCCATGTAAACGATGGCGTCTGCAACCTCTCCCTGTTCCGAAGGCGACCCAAAGATGTGCAGCATTGGAAGCCTAGCGCCGTCGAACGCGTCGCAGCCATGCCGGTAGAGCATGATGAAGAAATGATCTTCGCGCGCTGGCTGTCAGAATAGATGGTGGCCGGTGACCGCTACGGGTAGCGTGTAAAGCGATGTGAATGATGTCGTCACAAGCGTCCTCCGTTCTGGTCCTATCCAGGTGAAGTTGGCGGTCTTCTCAGGTACCCTGATCACGCCAAGTGGCGTCCCATCGATGGCAAACACATGAACGCCGCCAGGGCCTGTGCACCAGACGCGGCCATCCAGATCGGTCTTCATGCCATCTGGCACACCTTCACCCTCGCCTTCCAAGCGCGCAAAAACCTCGCCGCCGGTCAGCGACCCATCACTGGCCAACGCGAACCGCCGGATGTGGCCGGCTGACGTATCGTTGACATAAAGAACCCTCTCGTCGGGATCGGTACAGAGACCGTTAGGCAGCGTGAAGTCTGTCAGCATGGGCTCGGCAATTTCTTCGCCGGGTCGCAATCGCCAGACACCTTGAAAATCAAGCTCCTGGTCACGTGGCACACCAAAAAACGGTTTCCTACCCGGCAGCGGATCAGTGAACCAGATCGTTCCGTCACGAGTGACGATGATGTCGTTCGGGCTGTTCAGTTCTTTCTCACCATGGTGGCTGACGAGTACATCGACCCGGCCGTCCAATTCCATCCGCACAACGCGGCTTGTTGCGTGTTCGCAAGTTAACAACCTCCCATCGGCATCATAGGTATTGCCGTTGGCCTTGTTGCTCGGCGTGCGAAACACGCTTGGCGCCTCGGCTCCATAGGCCCACCGGTACATCTTGTTACCGGCGATATCGCTGAAGGTGAGATGCTGCTCGTCTGGATGCCAGGCCGGTCCCTCGACGAACTCAAAGCCAGTCGCCAACTGCTTGAGCTCGGCATTGGGTTGAAGCACAGCACCGAAGTCGGGATGGCGTTTGTCGTAAAGCAAGGCAGGCCCTTTGGGATTGAGCGCTTTTCAAGTCCCAACGCTCAAGGGACGATCTGAACACCATCGACCAAAAATGCCGTGATGAGAAGCGCCGCAATCAACCAAAAAGTCGGTGATGCACACTCGGTAGAAGGCTTTCTCACAGGCTGCCATGCATGACTGGCGAGAGGGTTGAGAGAGCTGGTTAAGGGCGTCACCATCAGTCCGGCGCTTCGAACTCCAGCGTGTCGGGTCGGTAATTGAAGAGCTCCAGCCGGGCGGGCTTTCCGGTTCCATTGGCAAGGCGCATGGCCGTCAGGCTCGCGGGCCCAACCGGGATGATGTTGGCCGGCTGCAGCCCAAGAAAGCGCTGCAGGATCGCGCGGATCACCCCGCCATGGCAGACAACCAGCAGATTTTCGCAAGGGTCCTCTTCTTCAGCTTCAATGACATTGGAGACCCGTGTCGCGAAGACGTCCCAGCTTTCGCCGCCTGGCGGTGTCTGTGTGCCGGCGCGCCAGCCCAAATACCCGTCTGGATCGTCGGCCTGGATGTCTTCGATAGAGCGACCCGTCCAATCCCCCACATCGATCTCCCGCAGGCGGGCGGAGAAACGCGGGTTCTGCGCGCCAATCCGCTCAGCCGTTTCACGCACTCGCGCAAGGTCGGAGGAGATCGCCCGACAGGGTTTCGCTGCCTCAATCACTGGCCGCAGCGTGTCAGCCTGATGACGACCATGATCGGAGAGGCTGATGTCAGCCTGCCCTTGAAGACGGTGCGATGCGTTCCACTCTGACTGTCCGTGGCGGACCAGAAGCAGCCGCATCAATGCAACCTCTGGCCATTCTGGCCGAACCAACAGGCGGGTTCTGGCGGCAGCTCCATATACACCGTTTCGCCGATCTCGGCCTTAGGCGCATCATCGACAATGGCGGTGAGCCGTAAGCCATCGCGCAGTGCCGTCACCATGGTGCGCCCGGCAATGGCGCTCATCTCCACCAGTTCCATCGGCAGGCTCGTGGTGTTTTCCTCGCTGCGAACATGCAGGGCTTCAGCCCGGAACATCGCGAGCGCCTCCGGCGAACCCTTTGGTGGCTCATATGGCATGTGCTTGGGACCGACCTTGTAGCCAGAGCCGTTTTTCACGACCGGGATCATATTGTTTGGCGGCGTACCGACAAAGGTCGCCACGAAGGATGTCGCGGGGTTCTCCAAGAGATCATTGGGTGTCCCGAACTGCTGCAGCCGGCCATGGTTCATCACGGCAACATGGGTCGCCATGGTCATCGCTTCGATCTGATCATGCGTCACATAAACGGTGGTCGCGCCTGTTGCCCTGTGCAAGCGCATCAGCTCGGTGCGCATTTCAACACGCAGTTTGGCATCCAGGTTCGACAATGGCTCATCAAAGAGCAGCACACCGGGCTTGGGGGCAATCGTGCGCGCGATGGCCACGCGCTGCTGCTGGCCCCCAGAAATCTCATTGGGGTAGCGCTCGGCAAGCTGGTGGATGTCGAGCAGCTCCAGCACCTCATCAACCCGCGCGGTGCGCTCAGCCTTGCTCATCTGGCCCACCTTCAGCGGCCATTCCACATTGCCGCGCACCGACATGTGAGGCCACAGCGCGTAAGACTGGAAAACCAGGCCGGAATTGCGCTTGGCAGGGTCCACCGTCCAGTTCTTGTCTCCGTCTGACACGGTCTGCCCGGCAAAGATCAATTGACCTTCGCTCGGGTGCTCCAATCCTGCCAGCATACGCAGCAGTGTGGTCTTGCCACAGCCTGATGGGCCAAGCAGCACCAAAAACGAACCGTCCGGCACTGTGATCGACACGTCTTTGACGGCTTCAACGTCGCCAAAACGCTTCGTGATGTTTTTGATCTCAAGCATGCGTGTGCCCTCTAATTTTTCAGCCAGGGCTGGGATTTGGTTTGCAAGGCATTGGCGATCAGTGTCGCGGCGATAGAGATCATCAAAATGATGACCGTGATCGCGTTAGCGAACTGCGCAAAGCCTTCCGATGCGTAGCGATAGGCGACGACCGATAGCACCGGCATCGTCGGCGTGAAGAGAAGCACCACCAGCGAGAGATCGCGGATGATCTTCACGAACACCAGAATGCCGCCCGCTGCCAGACCGCGCACCGCCAAGGGAACGGTGATCGAGGCAAGTCTCCGGAAGAAGCTGGCACCGGTGATGCGTGCGCTTTCTTCCAACTCGCCGCCGACTTGTTGGATAACAGCGCGGCCCGTCTGAACCGAGAAGGGCAACAGATAGGCCGTGCCCGCGATCACCAGCAGCGCGAACGTGCCATAAAGCGCCGGGAACGGGCCGATGGGCGCACCGAGATAGGCAATGTAGGCCGCGCCAAACGCAATGCCAGGCACGAGCAAGGGCAAGAAGCTGATCTGCGTGATCGCTGCCGACATCAACCCCTCACGATACCGCGCCACGGTGTAAGAAGTCAGCAATCCAACGCACATGCCGGTCACGGCGACGGCACACCCCAGAGCTAATGTCACAAGCAAGGCCCGCACAATGTCGTTGTTGTGGATGATGCCAGGAATGCCCTGCGCGAAATCAGGGCTCGACTCGCCAATCCAGTAATGCAGCGTCCAGTTGGCAAAAAGGTCGGCCGAGGACGGCGCGAAGCTGGAGGCGATCAGCACAATCACCGGCACAACCGTGGCAGCCATCAGGATCACGAAAGCCACGGCGAAAAGCGGCCAGCGGCTGGCGCGCAGATCGAACCGTTTGGCGCGACCGCCCTTGCCAGTGATGGTGGCGTAAGAGCGGCGGCCCGACACGATGCGGTTACCGGCCCAGAGAAACGCCCCGGAGATCAACACCAGGAGAATGCCAATGACATAGCCGCGGCTCACTTGCCCCACTTCGATCATCCCGAACAGGCGGGTGGAGAGCGTCTGCATACGAACAGGCAGGCCAAGCAGCGCTGGCGTCGCAAAGTTGGAAACGGCCCCGGCAAAACAGAGCGATCCCGCCGCGACCAAAGCTGGTGTGGTCACGGGCAGAATAATGCCCATCAGAATCTTGCCGCCTTTGGCGCCCGCGATCTGCGCGGCCTCCACAAGATCGGAGTTCACGGTCGCCAACGAGGCGGCGATAATGGTGAAGGCGAGCGAGAAATAATGCAGCGTCAAGACGATGAGTGTCGGCCCCATCCCCCAGGAAAGCCAGTTGGGAATGTCGAGACCCAAGCCCTGCAGCCAGCCAACCTGACCGCCGACGCGGTCATTGCGGAACAGCGAGCCCCAGGCCAAAGCCGCTGCAAATGACGGGATCATAAAGGGCAGCGTTGCCATAACGCCAATAGTTTTGCGGAACGGCACATTGGTCATCACGACCAGCCACGCCAGGAACCCACCAATCAGGACACAGGCGCTGGAGACCACGACACCGATTATCAGCGTGTTGGTCAGCGGCTTGTAGAAGAGGTTCTCCGAAAGCCGTCCGGTTAGAACATCAGACCAGGCGGTGATCGTTTCAGGCTGGAGCGTGAACAGGACCGTGCGCAACAAAGGCAGCACGATGAGCGCGATCAGGATGGCCAGAACCGTGACTTTGAGCACGGTGCCCTGGCGAAAATAGACGCGTCGTCCCGGTCCGCTCATGGCGGCATCGGCCATAGCTGGTCTCGTCTTCTTATGTTCGGCGTGGAAAGCGTAGCATGGACCGGCCGGAGCGTTGGATCCCCGACCGGTCATCTTGCGAGGAAGGCTTATTGTAGGGTCAACACCAGGTCGCCAACATCCGCGCGGATCGTGGCGGTCTCAGCCGGCTGGATGCGCCAAGCATTGAAGTCTTCCAGCGGCACAGCATCGGGATGCGGTGGGATATCGGTGCGGGTCACATAGTCGCCAGCCACATAGAACGGCGCGAGACCGGGGCCACCGGTTTCGCTCTCATCACCCATCAAAAAATCGATGACGAGGCGCGCAGCCGCGGGATTGTTTGGCTCGGCAGCCAAGGCAACGATTGCCGGGAAGATGATGCCAGGAGACGGCGCAACATCGTTTGCCACCTGCAACGCCCACCCTTCGTCTTCATTGTCACGGCGATCGGAATAGCTCGTGAAACCCACCGGCGGATTGTCCTGGCCAAGCCGACCGACCGCGGCGTTCACATCATCGGTGGACGACACCAGGATCAAATCGTTGGCAAACAAATCAGCGATGAACTTCTCGCCGGCATTCGCCATGCCATCCAGGTCGATAGCCTCGCCGAAAAGGTCCTCATAGGTCGCTGCCATGGCATCGGATTGCAGAACGATCTCCGTCATCAGATCAAGATAGTCACCACGTTGCAGCGGATCGACCATGACCACGCGACCGGTCCACTCATCCGTCGTCAACTCCCAGAGGTTGGAAACCGGCGCACCGTCCGGATTGGCTTCTTCATTGTACATCAGCACCTTGGTGGAAAGGCGCTGCGCCAACAGCGGCGACTGGAATTCAGCGGGCACGCGGTCAGCCACGCGCGGCGGCACATAAGGCCCAATGATGCCGGTTTCCAAAAGCTCGGTGAGCACCACCGGCGTATCGGAGATGTAAATGACATCGGCATTGGTCACGCCTGCCTGTGCTTCTGCGCGAAGACGGGCGATCTGCTCGGTCGAGGAGATATCAAAACCCTGCAGGTCAATGCCGGGATAGGCTTCTTCAAAGGCGGCTTCCACGCGGCCAATGCGGCTGGTGAAAGAGTAGACCGTCACTGTGCCCTCTTCCTGCGCCATGGGCAGCAGGTCTTCAGCAGACAGCGTGTCGAGATGCCCATCCGCCATCGCGGCAGAAGACAATAGGATACCGATCGCGCCGAAGCACGTTGCTTGCAAAACTCGCATGTTTTCCTCCGATAGGTTTTTTGTTTGGTTAGTCAAACCGCTCGATCAGCTGACCCAGCTTCTCGAGTTTCTGCAGGGATTCCTCTTTCGCAGTTAGCCCCGCCGCGATGACAACAGCATTACAAATGGCCATCGGAACGGTGAGCGTTTGAAAGGCGTCGGGATGGCCGGACCGGGGGGCTGCCAAACTGTAGTCCGGTCGGGGGGAGAGCGTGGTTCCGGTGATGCCGGAGATCACGATGTTGGTGGCGCCGGCTTCGCGCGCGGTCTCCAGCAACGGGGCGTAGCCCTTAGGCGCGCGGCGAAAGACAAATGTCAGAACCACATCGCCGTCGGTCATGCCAACAGCCTGCTCGGCAAGACTGCGTGAATCCGCATCAAGCTTGTGCACGTCCTTGCCGAAACGGCGGAAGCGCTTGAGCATCAACAGCGCCAAGATTTCTGCGTTGCCAGACCCGTAAACAAAGATCCGGCGCGCGCCCATCAACTGCTCGGCAACCGTGTTGATCTGGTCGGCCGAGATGAAAGTTTCCATCCGACCCAGCGCTTGCATTTCCTCTTGGACCAAGCTGCCCAGGATCGTATCGGAATTGTTCTCTTCGATGGTCTTTTCAAACCGCGTGGCGGTTTCGCGTGTGGCGATGAACTCATCGCGCAACGCCTCACGAAACGCCGCATAACTGGCATAGCCGAGCTTGCGCGCCAGCCGCGAGGCCGTCGCCTCGTGCACACCGGTTGCCTTTGCAAGATCACTTGCAGTGCCGAGCGCCGCGCTGGTCGGGCTGTCCATGACAGCCTTCACCAACCGACGTTCGTTCGGCGTCAGGCTTTCCTGGCTCTGCGTGATACTGCTGATAATCGACATAACTGGCCGATTGACCCCACCTTCTAGGTTTATGCAATTTTTCTTGCATACCTAGATTTTCATTGCAAGTGTTTTTGCAAGAATGGGATTTGCACCATTGTGGTTTGGCGCGGGTTGCCCAGGCGGACGAGGCACGCTTGCTAGCGGTCGAAGACCAGCTCACCCACGGCCACCCGGCGTTCCGGTGTCTGCACGTAAGATTCGAGGCTGAACTGGTTCTGGCGGAAGGTCCAAACGAGAACACCCGTCAGACGCTCGCCGGTATCCGGATCATCGCCGGCAAAGGTAAAAGAGAGCTGCGACCCCGCACGTTGGCCAGTCAGCGGCACCATCGTGTCATTGCGTGGATCGCGCCACTGGCCGCTATAGCCGCCTCCATCCGGAACCAGCATGCCCTCAATTGTCCAGGTTTGCCCCGGTACTGCACACCGGCCGGACAGAGAGAGTTGCGATGTCGAAGCATCATAGGTGTTGGAGACGCGACAACGGGCTGGCTCAAGCGCCCCATCCAGGCTGATGCGTAGCGATCCATTGCCAGTCCAGTCTCCGTTCGCCGACGCAAGCAGGGAATCCGACCAACCGGTGGTTGGCAGCGCCAGTAGTACGACAGAAGCAAGGGCTATCCTGGCGCTAAGTTTTTGGGCCGCTCTCATCGCCACCATCCTTTCTTGATCAGTGCCGGCAGCAGCAGCAAATCGGCGACCAATGCCGAGGTAAAGATTGTAATCAACATAACGCCAAACAGGCGCACATTGGGGAAGCTGCTGAAGAATGTCGACGCCGTGCCAACGCATATCACCAGCGTTGTCACCAACAAGACACCTCCGGTCCTCTGGATCGTGTTGGTCAGGGCCTTTTCGGTATCCAGGCCCGTCGATCGCTCCACCAGATAGCGATTGAGAATGTGAATGGAATCATCAATGGCGATGCCAAAGGCGACCGTCAGCGCCAACACAGCTGTGGGGTTGGCAAATCCCTGATGAAAGACATGCAAGAGCGCTGTCGCGACGAGCAGCGGCAAGAGGTTGGGCAGCATCAGCAAGGGCGCCAACAGCGGGCTTCGATAGGCCAATGCCACCATCAAAGTCGCCACAATGCAGGCAACGAACAGGCTCTGCCCCAGCTGATGGACAATGCTGAGGCCCTGGGTGCGCAGGCCTGCTGGAAATCCAAAAACGTGCTCGGCACCCGCCGCACGCGCGGCTTCCACCATGGCGTCATGTTCAATCCGAGAGGCGCGGTCGTGCATGGGCTCGGGCGCCAGAACGACGATCCGGTGGATGCCACGCTCCGCGCTGTAAAGATCGACAACCAGCGCACTGGGCAGTTGCGCAACAAACTCATTGTCTGGCCGTTCAGTGGCATCGCCAAGCCAGTCCGCCAGCGTCACCTCCGAAAGGACGGTTAGCCGGGGAGCTGCCTCGGCAATGGCTGCCGATATCGCACCTGTCGTCGGCCAGGCCTCATCGGGGCTATCTGCTTGAAACTCAAACCAAAGGGGCAAATAACCGCCAAACCTTTCTTCAATGAGCCGATGGGCTCGGCCCACATCGCTATCATCGGGCAGGTTTGCGTAAAGCGGGAACCACGCCTCCACGCGAGAAGACGCGACAGCACTGATCCCAAAAACGATTGCGCCGAGCACCAAAACCACCACCGGTCTGCGCAAGACGAGGTGCGGCAATGCTCTCGGCAATGTCGGGTGTGGAGGTCGTCGAGACTTTTCGTTGGGAAGCTGCTGCTTCAATGATCCGAGCAAACGAAGTTGGACGATCGGGAGAAGTGTGACGACGCCGGCGGTCACGACCCAATAGGCTGCGAGCACCGAAACGCTGCCCGACAGCGCCAACTCGTCAAGCTTGGCAAAGGACGACACGCCAATGGCGGCAAAGCCGATCGCCGTCGTAATTGATGTTAGTGCATTGGCAGGCGCGACCTGTGCGATCGCCGAACGCAACGCATCGTCCAAGTTTTGGGTTTTCAAATTGGCGCGGGTCGCAGTGGCCAAGTGCATGCCGTCAGCAAGGGCCAAAACCAGCACCAGGATGGGCACAACCACGCTGAGCACCGTGATCGGCAATCCAAGAAGTGAGAACAGCGCCAACGCTGTAAAGGCGGCCATCACCGCAGGCAAAAAAGCAACGATCGCCCAGCGGACACTTCGCAAAGCCACGAGCGCGATGAGGAAGGCAGCAAGGCTTCCTACCGCGTTGAGAACCACCAAATCCTGGCTCAACGCATCGGTCAGAGCAAAGGCGATGGCATCCTCGCCAGTGATCGATATTTGCAGTCGATCGCCTTCCAATGGCGCGATGAGCGCTTCGACATCAGCCAGAACCTCGCGCATGTCACCTAGGCTGAGGCCCGCCGAAGGCACGATCGTCGCGATCATTGTCGCCAGATCACCGGCGACCATCGGGCTTAAGCCGGTGATGCCTGACGTGTAATCCAGCAAGGCGCGCAGGCCAGATTGTCCATCTGCGGCCCGCAGGACCAATCCGCCAGGAGTGGAAGCATCGCTTGGTGGATAGCGTAGGGAGAAGGGCGAAATGACCTGCGCAATCCCGGGCGTGAGCGAAAGGTCAAGCATCAGCGCATTGAGTTGCTCCAGGTCCTGCACCGAGAACGGCGCGTCGGCCTCAACCAGCAGCATGACCGGGCGCGAGCGGGTTGAGCGTTCGCGGAGCAACGCGCCATAGGCCTGCTCATCTGCTGTCCCGGCTGAAAAGCCACGCTGAAGATCGGCCTCAAAGGTCAGCGATGGAAGGCTCACCGCAGCCAGAACAACAGTGAGCCCAATCAAAGCTGCAGCCACCCATCGATGCCGGGCAAACTGCAAAGCTCCGAAAGTGAAGGCAAATCTTTGTGTCAACGCGCCAACAGACTACAAACGATCTGGCACGCCAACGTCGGAAGAACCGGTGCGTGATGCAAAGTACATCCCCTCGCCTATAGACGTGTACCAACGCGCAAAGAACGCCTCCGCATGGTTCAGATTGCTGATGGCCGCGGTACTGAGGCCCTCGGCGATGTCCCCAAACTGATCACCACGGATGCCCAACACGAACGTGCGCGGTTCCGCGTTGAACAGAAGCGCGCACAGGGCGAGCGCAGCCGGCGGCGACACCGAGTGGCTACCGAGCGCCTCAGGCTTTGGATCGATAATCTCTTCAAACACAAACGGTGCATCGCCGTTGAGCAGCGCATCGGCAAAGACGACGCAATCATGTTGCGCCATGTCCAAGGCATGGTCTGCGGAGATCTGGTAGTCGGCCCGGACGGTCAACCCTTCTAGGTTACGTTCCGCCATGCGTTCGGCAAAAGCCTGACCAAGGCCATCATCGCCATGCGCTGGGTTCCCGTACCCGATGAGAAGCGTGGAGCGTTGCGTCATGCAGGCGTCATCGCCTTGTCGATGACCGCACCATCGGCATCCACAAGCTCGACTTGCAGTGGCATTTGCCCCAACGCGTGTGTGGCGCAGGACAGGCACGGATCATAGGCGCGGATGGCAACCTCGATATGGTTCAGCATGCCTTCGGTGATCGTGTCGTGCCCCGACAGGTGGCTGACGGCGACATCCTTCACCGCCCGGTTCATGCCCTCATTGTTGTGCGTCGTTGAGACGATGAGATTGCAATAAGTCACCTGGTCATTCTCATCGACTTGATAGTGGTGGATGAGGTTGCCGCGCGGCGCTTCAATGACCCCAACGCCCTCCTGACGCCGGTCGCCTTTGGCCACCAAATCCGTGCCCTGCAGATCGGGATCGTTGAGAAGTTCGCGGATTTTCTCGACACAATGCAGGACCTCGATCATCCGCGCCCAATGGGTTGTCAGCGTGGTGTTGTTCGGCAATCCATCCGAAACCGCACGCAGTTCGCGATGGGCTTCATTGGCCAGCGGCGTGTCGATGAAGCTCGCCGTGTTCATGCGCGACAGCGGGCCGACGCGGTACCATCCCTCTCGTGGGCCGAGCACGTTGAGAAAAGGAAACTTCATGTAGGACCAGCTTCGCACATCCTCCGTGAGGATGGTGTGGTACTGACGGTAGTCCAACCCATCGATCAGTGGCTCGCCCTTGGCATCAATGGCCCGAAGGACACCGTGATAAAGGTCCAACGCGCCATCCTCAGCTCGCACCAGCGACATGTGGCTCGATGGAAAAGCGCCGAAGGTACCAACTAAGTCGGCATGATCGAGCGTATAGTCGCGGGCGAGCGCCAACGCCTCTTGCGTCCAACCTTCCATTTCGTCGATCTGCGCCAGGAAGTGATCGCGCTTCTCCAAAGGCAGGTTCCGGTTGATCCCGCCAGGGATAGCGCCCGTCCCGTGGATTTTTTTGCCCGCCGTCGCCTCAATGATTTCCTGGCCAAACTTGCGCATGAGGACGGCACGCCGTGCAAGATCCGGTTTTTCTTTGATCACCTCGAAGATGTTGCGTTTCTGCGCCGGCGCGCTGAATCCGAAAAGCAAATCAGGTGCTGACAGGTGAAAGAAATGCAGCACATGGCTTTGCATCACCTGCCCATAGTGCATGAGCCGGCGCATCTTCTCGGCTGTCGGCGGTAGTTCATCAACACCGACGATCCGGTCCATCGCCTTGGCGGCCGCCAGGTGATGGCTGACCGGGCATATGCCGCACAAACGCTGCACGATGACCGGCACCTCCCAGAGGAGCCGACCACGAATGAAACGCTCGAAACCACGAAATTCGACGATGTGCAGCCGCGCCTCATCGACCTTATTGTCGCGATCCATATGGATCGTCACCTTGCCGTGCCCTTCGACGCGGGTCACCGGTGAGATTTCGATCAGTCTTGGCTCTGCCATGGCACGGACCCTGTTTGTCTCAATCGAACCGGATGGTTTCGCGTTCAAAGCCACGGAACTTGCCGGCCAACAGCTTGGTCAGCGTGTTATAAATGAAGTCGCCCTCGGGCGCGCAGCCGGGGATTTGATGATCGATCTCAACCACTTCAGCGCAGCTGTAGACATTGTCCAAGATAAGCGGCAGCGCCGGATCATTGGGAACGTTGTGGGTGGCGTTCCGCAGATACCGGCCTGAAATATAGGCTTCTTCCAAACATTCACGCAGCGGATCGTCGGAATGCATGATGGCGTTGCGCATAGCCGGCAGACCACCCATGATCGCGCACTGCCCTATCGCGACCAAAACGTCGCAATTGCGCCGGAAATCCTGAAGGACCTCGACGTTCTCCTCATTGCAACAACCGCCTTCGATAATGCCAATGTCGCAACGCTGCGTGAAACGTTTTTTATCGGTCAGTGGCGAGCGATCAAATTCGACCTGTTCCATCAGATCGATCAGACGCTCATCGATATCCAGGATCGCCATATGGCAGCCGAAACAACCGGCCAAAGAGACGGTGGCGATACGGGCTTTCCTTGGTTCGCTCATCGGTCTGCGTCCTCGGCACTCTCGCCTTCGCGCGCAAGAGCCTCAATCTCACTGCCGATGAGTCCATCATCGAATTCGCGCTCGCCAATCGGCGTGGAAAAACCTTCACGCTTGCGAATGATGCAACCGACCGGGCAGACCTCCGGCGACATGGCGTGATCAGTGACATCCGCGTCGGTATGGGCAAGGTCCGGGCCATTGACCGCCACCCGCCGGTGAATGCCGCGCCCGACATAGCCGAAGATGCCCTTTCCATCGACATCCTGCGAGGCCCGGATGCAGCGCCCGCAACTGATGCAGCGATTGGTGTCGAGCGCGATATCGGGATGCGAGGCATCAAGCGCCCGGCACGGCTCAAGATAAGGGAACTTCGTTGGCTCGGTGGTCATTCCCAGCCGATACGCCATGGCCTGCAATTCGCAGTTTCCGCTGGCCTCGCAGATCGGGCAAAGGTGGTTACCCTCGTGGAACAGCATCTCCACCAGATTACGGCGCATCGCATTGATGTGCTGGCTCTCATTTTCGACCACAAGGTCAGGCGCGGCAGGCTGGGTGCAGGCCGCAACGCTGTGGCCATCAGCCTTCACCGTACAGACTCGGCATCCGCCCTGGTGGCGCAAGCCCTCATGATCGCACAAACGTGGAATGTAGATGCCCGCAGCGTCAGCCGCTTCCATGATCGATTGATCGGGCTCGGCGGAAATCGTAACGCCGTCGATCGAGAAGGTGAACGCAGCCTCCGTCATTGGGTGAAGTCCTTGTCGAAGATGTAGGACCGTCGTTTGGCGATGGAACGCGCCTCACTGATCGCATCTTGTATGTCGAATGTCGCCTTCATCCCCTCCTCGTTTTCCTTGGTGATAGCCGAATAGACCAGGGGAAAGTTTTGCAAAGTCGAGAGGATCGGATTCGGCGATGTCATGCCCAAACCACAGCGACTGGTCTCAACAATCGTCGAGGAAAGATCCCGCAGATAGGCAACGTCAGAGCTGTCGGCATTGCCTTTGCGGAATTTCTGAATCGCCTTTTGCAAAAAGACGTTGCCGACGCGGCACGGCGTGCAATAGCCGCAGCTCTCATGAATGAAGAAGCCGAGATAATAGTCGACGATCTCAAGAACGTTGCGTTCGCCTGAGAAGACGATGACAGCGCCGGCCGTGGCCAGATCATCAAAGCTGAGCAATCGGTCAAAGCTGTCACGCGCGACCATGGTTCCAGAAGGTCCGCCGACCAACACGGCAGCGGCATCGGTTCCACCGGCCAGTGTCAGCAGATCGCGAACACTGATCCCATAGGGCAACTCGTAAATGCCGGGGTTGCGGCAATCACCACAGACACTGAACAGTTTTGTGCCATTGCTGCCCTCAGTGCCGATGGATTGAAACCATTGCGGGCCCTGATCAAGGATGCGCGCTGCGTGGCACAGCGTCTCGACATTGTTCACCACGGTCGGATAGCCGAGATAGCCACGACTGACCGGATAGGGCGGACGGGTTTTTGGTTCGCCGGGTAGGCCTTCGCAGGAGCTGATCAGCGCGCCCTCTTCGCCGCAAACATAGGCCCCTGCCCCCATCTGGATGCGGATATCGAAATCGAAGCCGGCCTTGCCAAAAACGTTGGTGCCCAAAACACCGCGCTCGCGGCGCTTGGCAAGGATCGTCTCCAGATGGTCGCGCAAATAGATGTACTCACCGCGCAAGTAGATCAGACCTTCCTTGGCGCCGATCGCGCGGGCGGCAATGGTCATGCCCTCAACCACCAGATCAGGGCGCTCGGTTAGAAGAACTCGATCCTTGAAGGTGCCGGGCTCGCCCTCATCGGCGTTGCAAAACACGAACTTTCGCGGCTCGGTTTCCGTCGCTGCGGCGCGCCATTTGGTGCCCGTCGTGAAACCCGCACCACCGCAACCGCGAAGCCCGCTGGTTTCCAGTGACGCAATGATCTGCTCAGGACGCAACACGACGGCTTTTTCCAGCCCCTTGTCCGTCGGCACAGGTCCCAGCAAGGCCTCTCCGGCGTGACGGATGTTGTTGTCGACGGTCCGCGAGGCCCGCTCATAGGGGCTAAGGGCTTCGAAGTGCGGGCTCACCAAGTCTTCGGGCTTGGAGCCGTTTTTGAGCGCGGCGGCGATACTGCGCGCCTTCTCAACGGTCAGGCGCGTGACAATCACATCGTTGATCATCGCAGCCGGCGCTTGATCGCACATGCCAATGCAGGGGGTGTACTCAAGCGAGAAGCGTCCGTCCGTCGAGGTTTCGCCGACGGCGATGCCAAGTTCCTGCTCGAAGGCAGTCACAGCATCAGCCAATCCGGCATAGCGATCAACAATGTCGTCGCACAGCCGAATGGTAATCGCGCCTTTCGGCTCCAGAGACAGGAAATGGTAGAAACTCGCCACACCCTCGACCTGGATGCGGCTTTGACCGGTTTGGGCCGCGATCGTTTCCATCGCCTCCGGGGAGATCCAGCGGAAGTGATCCTGGACGGCCAGCAGAATGTCCAAGGTTCGATGCTTGTCATTGGCAAATCTGGCGCAAAACTCGACGATCTCAGCGTTCGCTTTGCCGCTTGCGCTTGTCAGGCCGTTGGCGCTTGCCAAGCCATTGCCGGTTGGGGTCTCAAGATCGCCCATGCGGCATTGTTAAGCCATCGCGGCAAACCCACAAGCTCGGCCTTTCGCTTAGGCGTCGATCTTCAGTTGGCTTTCGCCGACCACGCTTTCCCGACACTCAAGGACCCGATACTCACACCCGCACCCATCCGTTTTGCACTGAGATGGCCAGCGCCTGCTCACGCGTTAGTGCGCCAAGCTTCTTGCGCGCATTTTTGAAGTGAAACTCTACAGTGGCTGGCGAAATAGCGATCCGCTCGGCAATGCGTTGGGTGCGTAGCCCTTGGGCCAGAAGCGAAAGGCACTCCTTTTCGCGTTCGCTAAGATGCTTGGGTTCAACGTCATGGTCGGGCCGTTCATCAAGGATGCGCATAAACTGGTCATAGCTTTGGATCGCCACGCGTTTGGCTTCGATTTTGCGTTCGGGCTGAATCTGCGCGCAGCGTCTGGTCGGTACGAGTACCCAACCGGCTGTTTGGACTGCATGGGCAGCACCAAGCGAAATGGTGAACCCACCAGGACGCAAGCGACTTGGAAGCTCACGCGTCACCCGATCGACCACATGTGAGATTGCCGCGCCTGAGCGAAGCACGCACAGCCCTGTGGGCAGTCGATCGTGGCGAAGAACACAACTGACGTTGGAAAAACCCAGTTGCTCCAGAGCGGATAGAGCGCTGTTCCAAGCTTTTTCCAAAGCCGCATGAGGCGGTGGGTCAAACCTGCCTGAGGTGCCGTGCTCCATGGCAATTTGCGTCTGATGGTTCACAGGCCTGCCGCTCGGTTGTCATGATGGGTGGCCAATGTGTGCGCTGACACACTCGGATTTCTATAGGGCAGTTGCCCTATTGGAAAAAAAGCGCTTACGTTTCCATGGGGACCTGCTACGGAGATCAGAGCAAATGCTCGAAGCGATCAACAGAATTCAGGCCGCCATCCTCTCCGGTTATGACAGTCCAACCGAAGTCTGGGCCCACGATATCTGCTCTTCGATGGGTAGCCTGCTGGGTACCGACCATGTCTATTTCATCGAACCAGAAGAGCCCGACGCACCCCACGAGCCGCGGGAAAAACTTGGCGTTTACAGCCGGTCAATCGGACAGACTTTCGCAGATGGCATCGCCTCGCATTTTGAAGGTTTTGACGATGATGGTTTCAGCGTGTTCCGCGAAGACTATGCGTCGGCGCTGCATCGGATCATCCGCGCCAGCGGCGTTGGCGCCTATCACGATGCGCCGCTTTTTGATCGCCGCACTCGCGAGTCGATGGAGCTTCATCAAGAGGTGTTCAAGCCGGTGGGGCTTGAGCGCCAAATGGCGCTCTCTGCGCCACTTGTGCGTGGTGAAGCTATGCTTATCGCCGGCTTTGGGCACAAGGATTTTCCAGAGCATGACGACGAACGCCACCAAGCCCTCCAACTGCTCACACCGGCCTTTGAGGCGGCCATTGCCTTTCGCGCTCGCTTGAAGCGCAGCTATCTGGAAACCAGAGATGCCATGGAGGGTGCTGGCAAGCCTTTCGCGATCGTCAGCATTGATGGAACATTACTGTTTCTCAGCAAGCAGCTTCAGGTCTACCTGGCTGGCCATGATCATCGCAAAGATCTTCTGGCGGCGATCCTTTCGATGGCGCAGGATGCAACGCAGGCGCTTGTGACCAATCCTGGTGGCGGGCTAGCCCGACCTGCGCAGCGTGCCAAAATCGGAAACCGACACTACACGCTGCGCGCGCGAATTGGCACGGCCTTCAACGGCGACCCGGAAGTGCATATTTGGATTGAACCGCAATCGGGTCGAACGCTGAACAAAGACCTTGCCGGCGCCTATGGTCTGACGCCCAGAGAGTGCGACGTGGCAGTGTTGGTTGCCGAAGGCCTGCGCGACAAGGAAATTGCCCGGCGCCTCTCCATCAGTCCGCATACGGCCCGGCGTCACTGCGAAGCGCTGCTGCGCAAGACAGAACTGTCAAACCGGGCCAGCCTCGGGCCGCTTCTGTTTCAACCCTATGGATTTCGGTAGCTATCCAGTCGCCGTGCCTTTGGCCTTCAATGCCCAGCGTTCGTGGGGCGATGGACAAAACTGGATGATGCGCATGACACCACCTTCCAAAGCGACTCTCGGTCTGGGCATTGCCTTGGCGCTGATGGCCTGCAACGCGAGTGCCAGTGAGCCAGTCCGCATTTGCCTGGCCGCTGGAAGTGAAGCCGATGGCATGACGGCCATGATCCATCACGCCGACGACAGCTCGGTTCGTGTGGATAGCCCCTATTCTGATAATCCCAACTCACGCATCACGCGCTGGAGCGAAGCGGGCTATTTCGCCAGGTTCTGGGCTGCCGCAGAACAGCCTCTTGCCGCTATGGATGGCATGACTCCAGACAGCTGTGACGACGACTGGCGTGACATTTTGGTTGTGACATTCGCCGATGGAACGGCGATCCGCCAGGAAGCGTCGTGTCCGCGCAATCCCATCCATCTTTTGCGCAACGACCTGGCGATGAACCTGCCCAGCTTCGTTGAAAACGCCAGCCGCGACGAAGTGGAGGGCGCGGTAGACGGCGTCTTCGCTCCGTGTGCGCAAGACTGGTGAGATAGCAACCTTGTGTGTGCGCCGTCACAGCCTGCCAATCTATTCGATCACTATCTGAGCGACAGCAGCGCGGTTCAAACCATGCGCAAACCAATCCTCATGAGGCAAACATTGACTGGATTCTTCAAACGCCTGTGTGCGGTAAGCCTTGGTTTTCTGGCCCTTTGCACCCTCCCTGTGAACGCGCAGCAGAGCGATCTGCCGCGTGCGATCCTGGTTTTTGATGGCTCCGGATCGATGTGGGGCCAGATCGATGGGATCAACAAGATTGTCACGGCGCGCGAGACGTTGGCGCGGGTGCTGCCAACCTTTCCGGCCACGATGGAGCTGGGATTGATGGCCTACGGCCACAATCGCCGTGGCGATTGCAACGACATTGAGATGCTTGTGCCAACTGGCCCTGTGACGACAACGGCAGGCTCAATCTCCGCTGCCGTCAACTCGCTGAATCCACGCGGGAAAACACCGCTGTCCGAAGCGGTACGCCGCGCGGCATTGGACCTGCGATACACCGAAGAACGCGCCACCATCATTCTGATCACCGATGGCCTGGAAACCTGCGAAGCCGACCCGTGTGCCCTGGCCAATGAACTGGAGAGCGTTGGGATAGATTTCACCACCCATGTCATCGGGTTCGGGTTGACAGAAGAAGAAGGCCAACAGGTCGCGTGTCTGGCTGAGAACACCGGCGGTAGCTATTTCCAAGCCAGTGATGCTGACGCGCTGGGCGAAGCGCTCACGCAAACCGTGGCCTTTGTGCCGCCCCAGCCACCAGCGCCGCCAGTACCTGCGTTGGAGCCGGTTGAGCAAAACCTGTTCGTCACCGTGCGAATGGAGGCGGCCAGCGAGCCATTGACCACTCAAGACCCCATTCGTGTGGAGTGGGATTTGGAACCGCTGGACCCTCAGATTGATCCGGCTTCGGTTCCCTTCATCGCTGCCGTGCCAAGTTTTGAGCGTTTCATTGAGCCAGGCCGATACCGCCTAACGGCCAGTACGAATCGCGGCCTGCAGGTAAGCGAGGAGATAACGCTCACTGCGACCGAACAAACGGCCGTTGATTTGGTTTTTGGTGCAGGGACGCTCGATCTCTATGCGGTCATGCTCAACGACGGGTTTGGGCTCTCCAACACAGATTTCGGTTGGACCATCCGTAATCTTGAAACGGATCGCTCGTTCACCGTGTACGCCCGCAATGCGCGGGAAATCGTTCCAGCTGGGCGCTACGAAGCCGCGCTCGTCATCACGCGCCTTGAAAGCATGTCGCCTGGAACCGTGACGCTCGACGTCTCGGCCGGCGATGTGACTGAGCAGGAGGTGATCGCTTCGACCGCGCGCGTCGGTTTCCGGGTCTTCAACACAGATGGCAGTGAACTGACGGGGTTCGAGCTGCGCCACCAAGTGCTGCGTGGACCGACGGATCAAAGTGAGGTCGTTGCAGGCAAGATTGGCAACGATACCTATTTCCTTCTGCCTGGCAGCTATACCGCGCGCCTTGAAGCTTGGGACGATGGTCCACGCCGCTCGGTCGAAACGGTGTTTGAACTGGCGGCTGGCGATGATCGGATCATCGAAGCGACCATGCCAGACGCACCGTAGTGATCGCAGGCCTGCGACCTCAAACAAAGAACGGAACACGCCCATGAGCTGGAAATCTGTTGTTGCGGGTGCGGTGGCTTTGGCGGCGCATGTGGCGCTCACCTCATCGCCGTCGCACGCCGACCCCAACACCTGTGTTGGCAGCGCGCCCAACGGATCATCACTGCCCGTCTTTGACCAGCCCAACCCACAAAGCGCCGTGCTTGGCGGCATTGGCGTTGGCCAGTGCGACATCACGGTGACCAACCAGTGTGAGGGCAATTGGTGTGTGATCGTCTACCAGGGTCTCAATGGCTGGATAGAGATGCGGCACCTCACGGGCAGTCCGGTGCAACCACCGGCTGGAGCAACCGGCCAGCAATCAGGCGGTGCAGTGCAGACATTCGAGGTGATCGGTGGCAGCGGCACGGTCACCATGATGGGGCAAACCCAGCCCACGCCGGTTGATCCTGGCGGTACGGTTAGCCTGACCCCAATCGATGGTTCCACCGCTCGTCTGTCCATGCCAGCGGCGATCTTTCCTAGCCAACCGACGATGCAACGCGGCCCAGGCGGCGTTTGGACCGGATCGTTCGGTGAGTGGGCAGGTATTCCGGCCAATGTCGCCGTCACCCTGCGCGACCTCACCACACCAACGCCAATGCTCGTCCTTGATGGCACCAGCCCGATGGCGGAGTTCTTTTTGGAGTTGCAGCTTCGCCCCGTCGGTGGGTCCTCGGGCGTTCAGCAAAGTGGTGTTCAAGGCACCCCAAACAATCCTCCACCTGCGCCGCCCGGAGCGGCATCTGCCGACAGCTGCGCGCAACTGGAAGCGATGAGCGCTCGCATAAATGCCATGGGCAGCACCGACAGCGTCCAGGAATTACGCGGCATCTATGTGGTGGCTGGTTTGGCCTTTGGCGGCGCGCAGACCCCGGACAAATGCCAGCAGGCGCTCGATCTGATAGCCGCATCGCCACCCCTCCAAGGCCTGCTGGCATCTGGCGGCAGTGGTCAGTCGCCAAACGCGGGCGCTGTTCGCAATGCCAGCGCGAATTGTTCGGCTGTCGATGAGATTGCCGTCGCCATTGAGCAGGCCAATGATCGCCGTCTGAGCGGCCTGTTTGGCCAACTGATCGATGAGGTCGGCATCATGGATCTTTTCGCGGCCAATGAAGAGCAGTGTGGTCGCCTCCTCGATCTGCTCGAGATGGAAGGGATCATCGACGGGCCATCGGTAGCCTTGCAGGCTGGAATCGGCACACAGAACGGGACGCCCCCCTCTCCGACGCCTGCACCATCGCCGGGATTGGGTAATGCGTGCCGCGAGGTTTTGGCGATTGATAGGGCCGTGGAAGCGGTGAACGACCGCACGGTTTCTTCGATCTTCGGCAGCAGCATGGCCTCGGTACCGATGTCCGACGTGTTCTCCGCAACCGAAGGGGAGTGCCTGGCGCTGCTTGAGCTGCTTGCCATGGAAGGCATGGGCTCGCCGGAACAGGTTCGAGCATTGGCGCAGAGAATTGCCCAATCCAACGCGACCGCCAACCCTGTGCCGGAAGGCCGGCCCCTTGCTTGCGAGGCATTGGCGCGTGCCATCCGGCCAATCTTGCGTGGCGGTGCACCTGATGCGCGGCGCGCTGTTACCAGCACACTTCAGGCCAATGGCATAACCAATGTGGCCAGTGCCTCGCAGCAGGTATGCGCGCAAGTGATGGCGCAATTGATCGCAGCCAACGCGATTCCTGATGATGGCGTAGGCTGGGGATCGGCGAGCGCGACGCAACCAGCCCCCGCACCGGCGGCTGCGCCGACCCAAAACGATGCCTGTTTGGCGCTTGGCGACCGGGTTGTCGCTATCGTCAACCGCGGCGTGAATCGCGAACTCACCGCCATGAGCGACATCCTGGCCGACGCGGGCATCCGCTCGCTTTCCGGTGAGACCAACACGGCCTGTGCTTCGGCACTCGACGCCGCAATTGCTGCCGACCTTGGATGACGATCATCGTTCCACTCGGTTCACGTTCGCACGAGCTTGCGACGCTGGAAACTGGCGGACTCCTAAGCCCGCTTTGAGAGCGGCACTTTGCTCAGTCGATCCGCCATGCCTATCACTGGACCGTGTGGCTAGGTCCTTAGCTTTGCCAACCAGCCAAGCGTGTCGTCGGTTGAACCGTGCGGCTTGTATTCCGCGCCCAAGGGTTTGGCGTAACCAAAATCGTCAAGCAGGGCGAAGATATGGGCATAGTCCACCTCGCCCTGGTCGGGTGCGCAGCGATCAGGCACCGAGGCAAATTGGACATGGCCGATGCGCGGCAACAGCGCCATCAGCCTGTTCGAAAGGTCACCTTCCATCAATTGCACATGGTAGCAGTCGAACATCAGGCGCACGCTATCCGAGGCAACCTCATCCAAAATCGCGACGGCCTGCCCGGTGGTTTGCAAAAAGTACCCCGGAGCATCGTAACGGTTGAGCGGCTCAATCAGAATGCCGATACCGTGCGGTGCGGCCCGCGCGCCGGCATAGCGCAGCGCCTCAATAAAGCTTTTGTGCGCGGCCTCGCCTGAAGCAAAACCCGCCATGACATGAACATTCTGCGCACCAACCGCGTGCGCATAGTCGATGGCTTGATCAATGGCCGCCCGCGCATCGCTTTCACGTCCCGGCAAGGCGGCAAGACCATTCTCGCCCGCTGCCACATCGCCGCGCGCGGTGTTGAGTCCAAGCATCGCCATGCCGGTTTCTTCAAGCGCTAACGCTACCTCGTCCGCTGGCGTGTCATACGGCCAATGACACTCGACCGCATCAAAGCCTGCGCGTTTGGCGGCGCGAACGGCATCGGGAAGAGAAAGCTCAGTCCACAAAAATCCAAGGTTAGCCGAGAACCTCACGCGCCCCACTCCACGTCAAACTTTGTCACAATGGCATCGATCTGGGCCGGCGTTAGCGTGCGCGCCTCAAAGCCTCGCATCAGCACGGCCAGCCGCGCCGTTTCTTCAAGCTCTTCGATGGCGTTGCAGGCTGCTTCGACATCTTTGCCGGCAACCACCGGTCCATGATTGGCCAGCATGACGGCCGACCGTTTGCCAGCAAGGCCGCGAACCGCCTCGCCCATCGCCGGGTCGCCCGGCAGAAAAAAGGGCAGCAGCTTCACTTTGCCCAGCTTCATGATGGCGTAGGGCGTGAGCGGCGGCAGGAAATTGTCCTCATCGGCCTCCGGCATCAGCGACCAGGCCACCGAATGGCAGGAATGCAGGTGGACGACCGCACCAGCGGTGCTGCGTGTATCGTAAAACGCCGTGTGCAATGGCATTTCTTTGGTTGGCGGGTCACCGTCAACGAACTGACCTTGCGCGTCGAACCGACTGAGCCGGCCTGGATCAAGGCGGCCAAAGCTTGTGCCTGTGGGCGAAACCAGTAATCCGCCGTCGCCGGTACGCGCGGAAATGTTACCGGTGCTGCCCCCGGTCAGCCCGCGATCAAACATGGATTTGGCGAGCAGGCACATGTGCTCGCGCAGTTTTGCGTCGCTCATGCTGTCTCCAACAGATCAAGGGCGTGGCTGAAAAAGGTTTCAGAACCGAAATTGCCCGATTTCAAGGTCAAGGCGATGGGCACGCCAGCGCTCTGGCTATAAGTCCAAGGCACGCCTGGCGCGATTTCCACGCCGATGTCGAGCCGTGTCACGCCCAGCGCTTTAGTTACGGCGCCGGATGTCTCGCCGCCGGCGACAACAAATCGACGAACGCCCCACTCACGCGCTGCAACCGCCAAAGTCGCCAAAGCGTCTTCGACCAGCTCACCAGCCCGCTCAACACCCAAGGCATCTTGCGCTGCGCGAACATCTTCAGGTGCAGCCGACGCGTAAATCAGCGGTGCTTTTTCATTGCCCTGAGCAGCGAGCCAAGCCAGTGCCTGGTTCGGTCCATCATTCGCAAGGACCCGCGGATCGAGATGATAAGAAGGTGCTTGCGCCGCATAGTCGGCGACTTGCTTGCGTGTCATGGCAGAACAACTGCCGGAAAGAACGATGGCACGCGGGTCGACGTGCGGTTTTTCACCAGAAACACCAGTCACATCGTCCGCGCCTTGCGCCGCATACAGCGCAGGTAAGGGCATCGCCAAAGCGCTGCCACCGGTCAAAAGCGGCATGGTGTGGCAAGCCTGCGCGATGAGGCTCAGGTCTTCATCCGCCACGGCGTCGATCACCACATGGGCAACGCCCTCCCCCTTCAGAGCATCAAGCGCTCGACGGATGGCTTCCGGGCCCTTGGCGACTGTCAGCCGGTCCACCAAACCCACAGACTTACTGACCTGCGGTTCCAGGAGCCGCATCAAATTGCTATCGCGCATGGGCGTTAGCGGATGGTCTTTCATCGGGCTTTCCGCCAAAGGCTGCTGACCGACAAACAGATTGCCCATGAAGATCGAACGACCATTTTCCGGAAAGGCCGGACAATAGATGGTTTGGTCGGTTCCAAGGTCTGCCATCAAGGCTTCGGCAACCGGACCGATATTGCCCTCCGGCGTGGAATCGAAGGTCGAGCAGTATTTCCAGAAGAAGTGCTCAGCGCCCGCCTTCTTCAGCCAAGCCAGCGCCCGCCGGCACTCATCGACCGCCTCTTCGACAGGTGCGGTGCGACTTTTTAGGGCAATGACCTCAAAGCTCGCCGTTTGCGCCGGCGGCTCGTCCGGAACGCCAATGCGCAGGCTGACCGGTGCCCCACTGCGCGCCAACATCCCCGCAAGATCGGTTGCCCCAGTAAAATCATCGGCGATGCAACCAAGAAGCGTGCTCATACGTCCTCCATGCCCGGTAGCGTGACATTGCCTTTGCGCGCCAAAAGTTTGGCAAGGGCGGCGTCGTCTTCGCCGCCCATCCCGGCACGGCTGGCTTCCTTGAACAGGTCAAGGGCGGCTTGGGTCATGGGAGTTGGGAAGGTCTGGGTTCCGGCTTCGGCGGCGACGATACCGAGGTCTTTGACGAAAATATCAACCGCCGAATGCGGGGTGTAGTCACCGGCCACGATATGGGCACCGCGATTTTCAAACATCCATGAATTGCCTGCGCTTTGCCGGATCACATCGTAAAGCGTTTCCAAGTCCACGCCGATACTCGCGCCAAGGCTCATGGCTTCGGCTGCGGCCGCGATGTGCACACCGGCGAGCAACTGGTTGATCATCTTCACCCGACTGCCGGCACCCGGCGCATCGCCAAGGCGGAAAACTTTGCCGGCAATGACATCCATTGCGGAAGCAGCCTTGGTAAAGGCAGCGTCCGATCCGGCTGCCATCATGGTCATTTCACCGGCCTCGGCTTTGATCGACCCACCAGAGACCGGCGCGTCAATCACCAACATCTCGTGCTCGATGAGTTCCTTGGCGATCGCTTCAGCCGAACTGGGCGGCATCGTCACGCACAACACGAAAACGGTGCCGGGCCGCGCGGCGCCGGCAGCGCCATTCTCGCCGAAAAGCACTTGGCGTGCCTGCGCTTCATTGACCACGAAGACGAACACAATGTCGACGCTGCTTGCAGCCTGTGCCGGAGTGGAGGAGGATTGACCGCCAAACTGCGTGAACCGAGCAAGCACGTCTTCGCGGATATCAACGCCAAGCGTCGGTATTCCGGCGCGCACCAGCGACATTGCCGCACCCCAGCCCATCGAGCCAAGGCCAATTACCGCGGTGGTGATGCCATTGTCATTGGAACCGGTCACGAGGCGGACCCCCCTCGCGCCACGGTCACGGCGTCGCGCCTTGTGGTCCGGACCCGGTACACCTTGTCCGATGATGTGATGAACATGTCGGTGCCGCTCGACCCGCCAAAGCAGAGGTTGGAGGTTGCCGCGGGCAGCACGATCTTGCCGATCACGGCACCGTCATGATCCAGGCAGCGGATGCCGTCCATCGCCGATGTCCAGACATAGCCCTCATGGTCAACCCGAAGCCCATCAGGCACGCCGGGGTGGGTTTCGGCAAAGACGTCGCCGCCAGAAAGCGTTGTGCCAGCGACATCAAACACCCGAATATGGTGCGGCAGATCGTAATCGATGCCCGGAAAGCTCGCGCCTTTAATCGCCCCGGAATCGGCGATGTAGAGGCGTTTTTCGTCCGGCGAGAAAGCCAGGCCATTGGGCTTGTCAAAATCCGTAGCGACCGCGCGCATCTGCCCGTCAGGCATCACGCAATAGACAAAGCACCCGTCCTGCTCGCTTTCAGCCGGATAGCCCTCGACGTCGCTGTTGATGCCATAGGGCGGATCGGTGAACCACACAGAGCCGTCCGAGCGCACCACAACATCATTGGGCGAATTCAGAGGTTTTTCGGCAAAGTGGCTGGCAACCACCTCAACACTGGCAAGCTCCTCGGGCACCTCGCGACGAACAACGCGGCGACCGCCATGCTCGCAGGAGACCATCTTGCCATCCAAATCCAGCGTGTTGCCGTTGGCAAACTCGCTGTTTTCAAGTGCCACACGAACACCAGCCGCCTCGGTCCAGCGCAGCATCTTTTTGTAGGGGATGTCATTGAAATAGAGCCCATCGTTCAGCCAAACCGGGCCCTCGGTCCACGTAAAACCCTCCGCAATCACTTCAGGACGAGCGGTGATATCGACAAAGCTCTCAAAACGCGGATCCACCGTTTCATAGGCCACACTCATGCGCGCGTTCCTTTTCTGCGAAGGGTCTGGAACAGCAGCATGATGATGATGATGCTTCCGAAAATGATGTTCCGCCACGCCTCAGAGATCTGAAAGACGGAGAGGATCGAGGTAAGAATGGTGATGAAGAGAACACCGCCAATGGTGCCGACCAATGATCCACGACCACCCAGGATGGACGTGCCGCCGATCACCACTGCTGCGATAGTGGGAAGTAGGAACGGGTCGCCCATCGATTGGTAGGCTTGGTTGGCATAGCCGGCCAAGAGCACCCCGCCCAAAGCGGAGCACGCACCAGCGATCATGAACGCGGCAAAGATCACGCTGGGTGTCGAAACACCCGACAGGAACGTCGCTTTTTCATTGTAGCCGATGGAGGAGAGGTAGCGGCCAAAGCCTGTGCGCGAGAAGAAAAGCCCGATGATCAACGCGATGGCCATCCAGAGGAGAAAGGCAAACGGTATGCCCGCAACCGTGCCCGTCGCCGCTTCAATCATCAGCGGAGACGCAACGCCGCGTGGGCTGAACCCGCCGGTGTTGAGCACGGCAACACCGAGCAGCATGGAGTTCACCGCCAGCGTCCAAACCATGGAAGGTATGCGAAAGACGGCAACGCCCACGCCATTGATGATGCCAACCAGCACGCCGAACAGCAGCGCGGCAGGCACAGCCAATGCACCCAACATGGCACTGTCCGTGCCAACCAGAGCCGTCGAGATGATTGCTGCGCCACCGAGAACCCACGGCACCGACAGGTCGATATGGCCGAGCAAGATGACCACGGTTGCGCCCAGCGCCAGGACGCCGAGAAACGAGGCCACCTGCAGCTGCTGCAACAAATAGTCCAGGCTTAAAAAGCGCGGCACAAAGAACGCGCCAATGATGATGATCGCTGCCGTAGCCAGAAACGGGATGGCGGCATCAAGATCGAAGTTTGGTCGTTTGAGGGAAAGCGTTGTCATCGCCGAAAAACCTCCAAACGGTTGCGTTGGCGCAAGATCGTGAGGCTGCCAACGGCAATGGCTGTGGCGAGCACCAGCCCCTCCACAAAGGGTTGAGCCAAAGGCGGCAGGCCAGAGAAGAACATCAGAAACGCGATAGTTTCTAAGATGAATGCGCCGATCACCGCCCCGACCAAGCTGCCGACACCGCCGCTCAGCGCCACACCACCGAGCACAACGGCAGCGATGGAATTGAGCGTGAAGTTGGCAGAGATGCCAGCATCACCGGTGGTGGTGACATAGCTGAAATATGTGCCAGCCAAACCGGCAAAAAGACCGCCCAACGCAAAAGCTGCAATGCGCACCGTGTTGATCGGGATACCCGACTGGTAGGCCGCCGTCTCCGACGACCCCAAGGCATAGATCGACAGACCGAGACCACTGCGGCGCAGCGGCAGCCAGAAGGCGCCGATGATCACTGCCAAAATCACAAGCGCGGTGGGGACGCCGAGAACGTCCAGCGTCATCGCATCTGCCAGGTCGAAGTTGACACTTCCACCTGGCGTCGGACGGAGCAGCAGCGCGATGCCGACATAGATCGATGCCGTGGCCAGCGTGACGATGATTGGCTGAATGCGCCCATAAACGACGATCAACCCGTTGATCACGCCGCATGCAGTGCCGACAGCCAGCACAAGCAACATGCCACCGAACAGGCTGAGCCCTGTACCGGCCAACACATAGGAGGCAACCGTGTTGGTCAGCGCCATCATCGCGCCCACGGACAAATCGATGCCGCGAACCAGAACAACGAAAAACTGAGCAATCGCCGCCAAGGCCAAAATCAAGCACTGGTTGGCCCAGATGGTCATCACATAGGTTGATGGTCCGCGCGGGTGCGTGGCGAGATAGGCGATCAACGCGATCATCAAGATCGAGAATGCGATCAATTCGCGCCGATTGGAGAGAAGGAACTGACGCATCTTAGGCCGCATCCTCCATGGTCTCCGTCAGCCCAAGATTGAGCGAGGCCGCAATGATGTTTTCAGCGGTCAAATCGTCACCGGATAGACGCTTCACTACCTGACCAGCATAGAAAATATGCACCTCGTCGCAGAGGTGGATCAGCTCTTCATAATCGGTGCTGAGCAGCAGAACCGCCACGCCATCCTCGGCCAACTTGCGCAGCAGCGCGTAAATCTGTGTCTTGGTTTTCACATCAATGCCGCGCGTTGGGTCGGCCAACAGCAAGCATTTGGGCGAAAGCACCAGCCATTTGATCAGCGCCACCTTCTGCTGGTTGCCACCGGAAAGATCTTCAACCGGTTGATCCAGGCTGCGGCATTTCAGTTCAAGCGCTTCGATGAATTCTTGAAAGATCTCTGGGCTGGGGGCGTCATGGCCCGTTCGGTCGGTCGCAGCCAACTCCATGTTCTGGCGGATCGACTGGGCGAGGATCAGGCCCTCGGTCTTTCGGTCTTCGGGTACCAAGGCGATGCCCGTATCTGGTTGTTTCGCGTCTTTGGGCGAACCAAGGGCAAGAGGTTTGCCGTCCATGGTCAAGGCGCCATCAGTTTGCTTCAGCAGACCAAACAGACCCTGAAGCACCAGCATCTGGCCCTGACCGTCCAGCCCACCCAATCCGGTGATCTGGCCCGCACGCAGGCAAAAGGAGACATCGCGCAGCACATCGCCCCACCCGAAATTCTCCAACCGAAGCACTTCTTGCGCGTGCGGGTCAGGCTCGGGTTTGGGTGGGAACAGTTCATCGAACGACTGTCCAACCATCTTGTCGATGATCGCTGGATAGTCGTAGGCGCCATTGGCAAACGTATCGATGTGCTTGCCATTGCGAAACACAGATATGGTGTCAGCAAGCGCTTCAATCTCGTGGAAACGATGCGAAATGAAGAGAACCCCTGTCCCGTTGTCACGTTCCTTGCGAACGAGCGCAAAGACCTTATCAACGACCGATGCGTTGAGGGCCGACGTCGCCTCATCGAGGATCAACAAGCGCGGTGAACGGCTGAGCGCCTTGGCGAACTCAACCTGCTGGCGTTCGGCCAATGTCAGATCGGCAACAAGGGCGTTGAAAGCGATGGAAGCACCGTCAATCTCATCAAGAATGGTGCGAGCGCGCTGCAAACCGTCAGACTTCAATCGGCCAAGCCCGCTGCCAGGCGCGCCGAGCAATAGATTGTCGCGAACGGTTAAGTCCGGCACCAGCGAGAGTTCCTGAAACATGCAGATGAGGCCGAGGTCCATCGCAACGCGCGGTGACGACAGGTTCTGCTCCTTGCCATCGACAAAGATCGACCCTTCGCTCGGCTCGATCACGCCGGCAATCAGCTTCATGAGCGTGGATTTGCCAGCACCGTTTTCGCCCAAGATGGCGTGAATTTCGCCAGCATAGCAGTCAAAATCCACATCGGTCAGCGCCGCCGTCGGACCGTAGAATTTCGACGTGCCGGAAAGGCGCACCAAGGGTGTCGTTGCTTTGGCCATTATGATCCCCTGCTACAAAGACAAGACGCATCGCCACAGTCGTGGAGCTTTGTCGCCTTGGTCAATGCACCGCGCGAAAAAGCGGCGCCCGGAAAAACAGGCGCCGCTTCGCTGTGGGCCTACTCGACGCTTTGGCCGAGCAGCTCTTCGGGGGAGAAGGGTTCAAAACACTCAGCGAACCCTGTGCCGGTGTTGAACGAGTTCGGCAGATCAGGGAAATAGTTCACCCCAGCTTCCAGATCGTCCGCCGGCACTTGCGGAATCGGCAGGAAGATCGTTTGCGGCAACGCGTTGCCCTGAAGCAGTGCAACGGCAGCTTCCAGCGCGATCGCCGACATGGCCGGGGCCTGGCTGGCGGAAATGCCTGGAATATCATGCTCGTCCATCAGGATACGCACGCCATTCTCCCCATCCACACCCATGGGAACGATGGGGTGGTCGGCGGCGAGCATCGCGTTGATGGTTCCGGCAGATCCGTGCTGCGACACCACGCCGTCAAATTGACCATGGGTCGCCAGCGCGTCGGCAACCACACGTTGGCTGGTGCCGGTGTCCCAGTTGCCCACAACTTCGACAATCTCAAGACCTTCGACGTCTTCCAGGATGCTCATCATGCCCAAACGACGATCGCGGTCCGTGGCGTTACCGGGCAAACCGTTGACCATCAAAATCTTGTCGGCCTCACCGCCCAGCTCGTTTATCACGGTCTCAGCCTTCAAGCGACCAAGCGCGAACTGGCTTTCATTCACCTGCACCACCTGGTCGGTGTCGAGCACATTGTCGAATGGCACAAGAATGGTGCCAGCGCGTTCGGCGCGGCGGATAACACCCTCAAACGCAGTTGGGTTCACAGCGATGAAGGTAATGGCGTCGTAGCCGGCGGCGATGAAGTTATCGATCGCCGCGATTTGCGCCGCGCTGTCGTCGCCAACCGATACAACGTCAAAGGTTTCAAGGTTGGCTGCATTTTCTGGACGCGCCGCCCAAGCCTGCGCCGATTGAATGGCCTGAATGCGCCAGTCATTGCCAGCAAAGCCGTTCACGAAGGCAATCTGATACGGGCCTTCGCGCTCATCATACTCGATGACTGCCGAATCTGGCGCCGGCGCAAAACATTCAGCGCGGTGGGTCGCATGGTTGTCGGCGGCTGCCGGGGCGCTGAAAGACGCGGACCCAGCAATTGTGCCGGCCATCAACGCGGCGAAAGCAAAAGCGATTGGTTTCATGATGTCCTCCCAGGACCATTGGTTATTCTTGTTGGTGTTACGCCACGATGGCGACCTGCACATTTGACAGCGCATAAGCCATTTCTGTTATGTTAGCGCAAACATATTTTGCAGCGCCATATTATGATTGCGCAAACACATGTCAAGAGTAGACTTTGAACCTCAAACAATGGTCTGACTGCGAACAAAGGGGAGCAGGACATAATGGCGAGCAAAAAGCAGGCTGCGACAACCGCGCGTCAGCCGACAATGAGCGATGTCGCTCGGCTTGCCGACGTCAGCCAGATGACCGTTTCGCGGGTCATGCGAAAAACCGGCTATGTAAGCCAGGACATTATCGACAGAGTGCAAGCGGCATCCGCGCAGCTAGGCTATGTGCACAACCGCATTGCCGGCGGGCTGGCTGGCGAAAAAAATGCGCTTGTTGGCGTGGTGTTGCCAACGCTCGGCAACCGCGTCTTCACCGAAGTGCTCACGGGCATCACACAGGCCCTTGCCTCCTCCGGGGTCCAGCCCGTCTTTGGCGTCTCGGAATATTCGCCGCAGACTGAAGCCGCGCTGGTCGAAGATCTTCTCTCCTGGCGACCCATGGGCCTCATTTTGCCTGGGTTGGAACAGGCCGAGCCGATCCGCAAAATGGTGGAAACATCCGGCATTCGCACCGCCCAGATCATGGATATCGATGGCGCGCCGCTGCTGGGCGAGTACGCCGCCTGCTTCGGCTTTTCGCAGGTGCGCGCGGGCACCGAAATGGCGGAGCATCTGCTGCAAAAAGGTTATCGCCGATTTGGCTATATCGGATGCCAAGTCGATCTTGATGTGCGGGCCGCCAAACGGCGCCGAGCGTTTATCGACACAATTCAGGCCAACGGCGGGCACATGGTTGCCGAGCGGCAATCCGACGAACCCTCGTCCATGGTCGTGGGTCGCAGGCTAACGGCCGAAATCGCAAACGATCCAACACCGCCCGACGTCATCTATTACGCCAATGATGACCTGGCATCCGGCGGTCTCATGCATTGCATCGCTGAAAACATTGCCGTTCCCGACAAACTGGCTTTGGCTGGGTTCAACGGTTTGAGCTTTCTGGAATCAATGCCCATCGACATCACCACCACGCGCACACCGCGCTACGAGATCGGCTTCCAGGCCGGCCAATATGTCAGTGGCACCGAACACACCGGCGCCCGCCTGGTTGACCTCGGCACGACCATCGTTCCCGGGCGGACAAGCTGACTTTTATCTGAAGCGGCAGCAGTTTAGTCTTCCGTTGAAGCCAGGCGCCAATAGGATCCTTCTTTGCGTCCGATATGCTTGATGAGAATGTCCTCGGCCGCATCAACATCACCCGCCTTCAAGCAGTCGACCATTCTTTGGTGCTCATCAAAGGATTTGCTCATATGCTCGGGGTGATTGCCTAGCCGGTTCCGTAACGCAGCCATCTTCGATGCGATCGTCTGATAGGCATCGTTGAGGAACCGGTTGTCGGCACGGTCGAACAGGATCTGATGGAACCGCGTGTCAGCGGCCAAATAACGTGAATCATTGCCAGCCTCTCGCGCTCGGCCCATGTCATTGACACAGGCACCAAGGTCTTTCGCCAGCGCCTCGGGCTGCACCCGGAAGGCATGCCGAAGTGCGGCCGTTTCCAGGCTGACGCGAACATCGCTGATTTTACCAAGCTCCTCAGGTTCCAGCGAAAAAACAAAGGTTCCGCGCTGAGGTACCGTGCGGACCAAGCCCTCCATTTCCAGGCGGTTAAACGCTTCACGGATCGGCGTGCGGCTGATCTCCAGGCTCTTCGCCAGACGCACCTCAGACAACATCGCGCCTAGGTCCAGTTCACCGGAAACGATCTGTTGGCGGATTTCATCGGTCACCAGCCCAGTGAGTGATTTTGGCTTTTCAAATTTTGACATGCGCACTCCTGTCCTTGGCAAGTTCTAGCCCGAGCGCCACTGGCATACAATGCACATGAATTGACACGCTGCCGACTGTATGCCAGTTTGGCGTCATCGCTCAATCGGGAGGAAGCGGTGAACGCCCTGGAACGCCACCTTGTGGCCCTCAACCGCGCTTTGGTCGCGCTGGTTCTGGGCGCAATCTTCGTGATCGTCTTCATCAACGTGATCGGCCGCTACTTCTTCGGGGAGTCCCTCGCCTGGGGCGAGGAAGCTGCGCGTCACCTGATGGTGTTTGGCGCCTTCTGTGGCGCTGGCTTGGCGCTTCGCGACGGCCGGTTGGTGTCGATCGATCTCATCCCCGATCTGTTGCCCAAGCCTGCCACTTTGGCCATCCGCTGGCTGGGTGTCGCTCTCATGGCGATCTTCATGGCGGTCGTGTTGTGGCTCGGCGCGGAGTTTGCAGCCTTCAGTTGGCGCAACCAGACCATGTCCACCGGCATGTCGCGCGGCATCCCCTATCTCTCCATCCCCATCGGCTGCGGCCTGTTCCTCATCCATCTGGCGTTTTTTGCCCGCCGCTACGTGCGCGGCGCGTTTCATTCGGTTGAGGACACCGGCAACGAAAGCGAACAGGGCTAGGCGATGGGCAACACGCTGATCTTGCTGTTCTTCGCGACGCTGCTTCTCGGCGTCCCGGTGGCGTTCACCATGGGCATGGCGGGCATTGCAGCCATTTTTCTGGATGGCGGCCTCAATCCTCTGGTCGCCGCGCAGCGGATGTTTGCCGGCATTGATTCCTTCCCGTTGATGGCGGTGCCGTTCTTTATTCTGGCGTCAGAACTGATGACCGCCTGTCGCCTGACCGACAAGTTACTGCGCTTCGCCAACGCTTTGGTCGGGCACCTGAAGGGTGGCCTCGGGCACGTCAACATTCTGGTCTCGATGCTGTTTGCCGGCATCAGCGGATCGGCGCTCGCCGACGCGGCCGGACCATCCGCTATCGTCATGCGCATGATGCGGGCCGCCGGATACGACAAGCACTACGCAGGGGCGCTTTCGGCCGCCACGGCGACCATTGGGCCGATCATTCCACCATCCATCTTGATGGTTATCTACGCGATCTCCACCACCGGCGTCACGGTGGCTGGGCTGTTCTTGGCCGGCATCATCCCTGGCCTGATGCTCGGTTTGGCACTTGCGGTGGCAAATCAGATCGTCTCGACGCGCGCCGGATATCGCGGCCAGGAAACGCGGGCGAGCGCATCGGAGCTCGGTCAGGCGACGCTGGCCGCCCTGCCCGCGATCATCATGCCGGCGATCATTCTCGGCGGCATTCTCTTTGGGGTTTTCACGCCAACCGAAGCCGGCGCCGTGGCAAGCGCCTACGCGCTTCTTCTCGGCGTGGTCACCAGGAAGCTCTCTTGGAGTGGGCTCAACCACGCGTTCACCCAGGCGGCCATCACCACAGCGTCCGTTCTGCTCATCGTGGCCATGGCATCGGTCTTTGCCTGGCTGCTGACCTATGTACGCATACCGCAAACCCTGGCGGAGATGATCGCGCAGATTTCCGACAATCGCTTGGTCATCCTTTTCATCCTCGCGGCGTTCGCACTGATCTGCGGCTTCTTCATCGACACCCTGCCCGCGCTCATCATTCTCACGCCCATTCTTGGACCCATCGCGGCAAGCGCCGGCATCGACCCCATGCATTTCGGCATGATGCTCGTCCTCAATCTGACCATCGGCATGATCACGCCGCCGGTCGGTCCGGTTCTCTTTGTCATCGCGACCGTGGGCAAGCTGCGGGTTGAGAGCCTGTCCAAGGCGGTCCTGCCACTGCTCGCAGCTGAATTGTGCGTGCTGCTGCTCGTCATTCTGGTGCCGGAACTGAGCACCTTCATCCCAAATTTGTTTGGTTACTGACATGAAAACGGAGGAAACAACCATGAAAACCATGTCCAAACTCGCCGCCACGACGGCGTTGGTGGCTATGGCCATCGGAACCCAAGCGGCCCTGGCCCAAGACGCGACTGTTCTGCGCTATGCGCACTTCCAGGCCGCAGACCTCAGCTCACCGAAGCACGCTGCTGCGTTGGCGTTTGAGACCTGCGTCGAGGCGATGACAAGCAGTTCCATCGACGTTCAAATCTTCCCCGCCAGCCAGCTTGGCAACGGCGCGGAAGTCATGGAAGGCCTGCAGCTCGGCACCATCGAAATGGGCGTCGTCCATGACGGCCCGATCTCGGCAAGCTACGCGCCGTTTAGCGTATTGGCCCTTCCCTACCTGTTCGACCACCAAGCCATGGCTTGGTCGGTCATGGATGGTGAATTTGGTGACGCACTGTTTGATGACATGCGCGACCAAACCGGCATTCGCGTGTTCGGCGTCGCTGACAATGGCGTGCGCAACTTCACCAACTCCGTACGCCCAATCGACGATCCATCCGATATGGAAGGGTTGCAGATGCGCGTTATGACGGCGCCTGTCTGGGTCACACTGGTGGAAAGCCTCGGCGCCTCCGCGACGCCCGTGCCATGGCCAGAGCTTCCCGGCGCGCTGCAGCAAGGCGTCGTTGATGGTCAGGAAAACGGCGTCACCAACATCGTCAACGCCTCGCTCTACCAGCATCAAACCTACGTGTCGCTCGATGCCCATGTGTTCTCCTGGCACGCCTACATGATGTCGGACATGTTCTACAACTCGCTCTCTGATGCTGAGCAGGACGCGGTGAGCCAGTGCATGGACATTTCCATTGCCATTCATCGCGGCATGACAGCGGCACAGGACGCGAACGCAGCCACGATCCTCGGTGATCTCGGCATGGAGGTTGTGCCGGTTTCTCCCGAGCAACGCGCCGAGTTCCGCGACCTCGCCCAGCCGGCTGTTCGCGAGTTCGTCGTTGGTGAGATCGGCAGCGAATGGCCAGCAGCGCTCGACCAAGCCATTGCCGACTACCGGGCGGCATTCGAGTAAGGCAATGGACGACCATTCCGCGAACCAACCTCGGATCAGCGTGTTGGAGCCTGGCTATGCCAGCTACCAAACCGAAGCATCCATCCTTGCCCGTCACGGCGCCACACTGGTGCCCGTGGCGGAAGAGGACGATGCCGTTGAAGCGCTAAAGGCGATCGATCCGGTTGCCATCCTGGTTCGCGAACGACTCGTCGGACAGGCGGAGCTTTCCGCCTGTCCCAACCTCAAAATCGTCCAACGCTACGGCGTTGGCGTCGACAACATCGATTGCGCTGAGGCAACACGCCGAGGCATCTTTGTCGCCAACGTGCCGACCTATGGTGCTGAGCACGAGGTTAGCGACCACGCGCTCGGTCTTTACCTGGCGCTGCAACGTCGGATCGTGACCCGTGACGCTGAAGTGCGTTCTGGCCAATGGGACATCGGGCAAGCCCAGCCGATCATGGGTCGTGGTGCCTCCACGCTCGGCTTGATTGGCTACGGGCGCATAGGCGCGCAGGCCCGCAAAAAGTTCGCGGTCTTCGGCTTTTCCCGCGTCCTTGTTTCAGACCCCAGCCTAACCCAATCGGCAGCCAGGGAAGACGGGGTTGAGGTATCCGATGTCGACACGATCTGTTCTGAGGCCGACGTCATCAGCCTCCATGCGCCGCTGACGTCCATCACCCATCACATCATCGACCAGCGGCGCATTGCGCTGATGAAGCCGACGACGCTGGTCATCAACGTTTCCCGCGGCGGGCTCATCGATGAGACTGCACTTGCCGATGCGCTTTCTTCGGGCGCGCTTTCCGGCGCTGGCCTCGACGTTTTCGAAACCGAGCCGCCAGCCCTCGATCACCCCTTACGCCTCACACCGAATACGATCCTGACCGACCACAGTGCTTGGTACTCCGAACGCTCGGCCAGGGCTCTGCAAGAAACCGCTGCCCAACAGATCGCAAAGGTCATGGACGGCAATCCCCCCGACCACTGGGTCAACCGTTGGCCCAGCTAATCCTCACCCCCACTCCAAGGAGTTTTGCCATGGACACTCAAGCCCTCGTGGCCGGTTTTCGAGACGTCGCCACCGCTTCGGTCGCCGATGCCGTTGACAGCATCGCAGGTCGAACAGGCTTCCTGCCGCAGTCGATCAAGCCACGCATCAACGAAAACAAGGTCGTTGGTCCTGCCGTCACCATTCTTGAAGGACCAACCGAAGAAACGGTCCCGCCGCAGCACGCTTTGGATGCGATTGACGAGGCCGAGGCGGGCTCGGTGATCGTGATCTCCACCAATGGCACGACAGACGTCGCCGTCTGGGGCGGATTGATGACGGCAGGCGCCGTCGCCAACAAACATGAAGCGGCTGTTCTCGATGGCGGTGTGCGCGATCTGGTTGAGATCAAGCGCGATTATGACTTTCCGGTCTATGCCCGCTGCGTCTCGCCAGGCACGACTCTGGGCCGGATCAAGACCATCGCATCGAATGTCGAAGTCGCCATTGGCGAAGTCATCGTGCGTCCCGGCGACATTCTGGTTGGCGATGTCGATGGCGTCGTGGTTGTCCCGCGTGAGCATGCCGAAGCGGTGTTAACCCGCGCGCAAGAGATTGACGCCCGTGAAGCCGAGCAGGCGCGGTTGATCATTGCATCCGGCTCGCTTCGCGAAGGTTTAGCGAAATACGGCCGCATCTGACGGGCAGGAAAGAAACGCGCATGACACCTGACATTCTCTGTCTCGGCGAACCCTTGCTCGAGTTCAACGAGCAACCGGATGGTCGCTATCTTTCCGGCCATGGCGGCGACACGTCCAATGTCGCGATCGCAGCCGCCAGGCAGGGAGCGTCAGTCGGCTATGTCACGCAAGTTGGAGCAGATGCCTTCGGCAACAGCTTCATGGAGTTGTGGCAGTCCGAGGGCGTCGACACGTCAACCGTCAGGCAGGTGACGGACGCCCACACCGGCATCTATTTCGTCACCCATGGCCCCAAAGGCCATGAGTTTAGCTATTTTCGTGCCGGGTCGGCGGCAAGCGAGATGACGCCTGACGATCTGCCCGACGAGGCGCTGGACGCCTGCAAGATCCTTCATGTGTCCGGCATCAGCCAGGCGATATCCGACACGGCGGCGGACACGGTTTTTGCGGCCATCGAGACCGTCAAACAAGCTGGCGGACAGGTCTCTTATGACACCAATCTGCGGCCAAAACTTTGGCCGCTTGACCGGGCGCGGGCCGTCACCCATGCCGCCATGGCAAAGTGCGATATCGCGCTTCCAGGCTTGGAGGATGCTGAGCAACTGACGGGATTGAACAATCCTGACGCCATCGTGGACTTCTACCTCCAATTGGGGGCGAGCATCGTCGCCCTCACCCTCGGGCCCAAGGGCACGCTGGTGGCAACGCCAGATCGTCGTGACACCCTCCCCGTCAAAAAAGTGGAGGCGGTTGATGCCACAGCGGCAGGCGACACCTTCGACGGTGCGTTTTTGGCACGCCTCTGCGCTGGCGACTCGCCGTTTGATGCGGCAAGGTATGCCAACGCTGCCGCGGCGTTGGCGGTTCAAGGGTATGGTGCGGTTGCGCCAATGCCGCGTGCCGATGCTGTGCGCGCTTTCTTGGCGGAGTGAGACTGCATGAAAAAAGCGTTGGTAACCGGTGGCACACGCGGCATTGGAGCCGGTGTCGTGCACGTTCTTGCCAGCCAAGGATGGCAGGTTATCGCCGCAACCCAGTCCGAGGCAGAGATCGAGGAGTTCGAGGCGCCGGCAGGTACGACAACGGCCCGCGTCGATGTCACGGACCAAGCGACCGTCGATGCTTTGTTGGCCGGCATCGATCGGCTCGATGGGCTGGTAAACTGCGCTGGCATTTTGATGCGCGGTGAAGAGTATGACCTCGACAACTTTCAAAAGGTGATCGACGTCAATCTGGTCGGCACCATGCGCATGTGCGTCGCCGCCAAAGACAAGCTCGCCGAGACGGGCGGATCCATCGTCAATATCGCCTCCATGCTAACCTATTTCGGCGGGCCTTTGGTGCCGGCCTATTCCGCCTCAAAGGGCGGCGTGGGTCAGTTGACCAAGGCGCTCGCCGGCAAATGGGCTGGCGATGGTGTGCGCGTAAACGCCGTCGCACCCGGCTGGATCGACACCGAGATGACCCAAGCCCTCCAAGCCGATCCAAGCCGCAACGGGCCGCTCATGAACCGAACCCCGATGAACCGTTGGGGCCAGACAAACGAAGTCGGCGCGCTTGTCGCCTGGCTGCTTTCCGACCAAGCATCCTTCATCACCGGGTCAGTCTATCCCGTCGATGGCGGCTACAGCGCAATGTGAGGACCCGATGCCCCTGCAAAAGACCGACGAAAATCCGCTGACGCCCTATCAACTGCCCTTCCCGGCCGATGCGCAGGACGAGATCGTTATCCCCGATGCCGTTCCCAAGGATGAACGGATCTGGGTGCCCCAGGCCGACAACGTTTGGTTCCGGCCGCTGTGCCTCAACCGATCGCAGGGTTACTGGATGAACCTTCTAAAAGTTCGAAAATCCGGAGTCTTGTCACGCCATCGCCACCCGCAAGCCGTACACGGATGGGTTCTCAAAGGACGCTGGCACTATCTGGAACATGATTGGGAAGCGACGCCCGGCAGCTATGTTTTTGAACCGCCGGGCGAAACCCACACCCTGGTTGTGCCTGAGGGCGTCGAGGAGATGATCACCTATTTTCAGGTCAATGGCGTGATGTGCTACGTCGATCCTTATGGCGAAGTCCTTGGCTACGAGGACGTCTTCACCAAGATCGACAATTGCCGCAAACACTATGCCGAGGTCGGACTCGGCGCCGATTATGTCGATCAGTTCATCCGGTAAAAACCGAGATTTCCAACGAGAGCTCGCCGGTTGTCGTTAAAAATGCCAGAGGGACGTGTCCAATCTGCCGGCTTGTCATCTCATCACCGTCACGGCGGCAACGAATTGGTCCGGCTGGACTCTAGGTCGCGATGATCTCCAAGCCCTTCTGACGCGCAGCCTTCATAAAGTCGGTTGGTGCAGCCTTATTGGTAATCAGCGTATCGGCGCGCCCTAGCTCCACGATACGTGCTGAAGCGATGTGGTTGATCTTGGTGTAGTCGGCCATGAAGACCACCCGCTTGGCCGCGCGCACCATGGCTTTGGTAACCTCCGCCTCGGCCCAACTGCTGTTTGTGAACCCCCGCGTCTCATGCACGCCAGAGGCGCTGAGCAGGGCTAAGTCGGCATTGATCTCACGAAGCAGCACATCGCCCAACGGCGAAACCAGCGAGTTGCTCTTCGGCCTCAGTGTTCCACCCGTCACAATGACGGTAACGCCCTCATGACCGGTCAAGATACGCGCAACATTGATGGAGTTGGTCACCACGACCAGGTCCTTGATGGCAGCCGGTATATGCGCGGCCAGAAGTTCGGCTGTTGAACCGCTCGACATGAACATCGTCTCACCGTCACGAATCATCTCGACGGCAGCGCTCACAATGCGTTCTTTTTCTTTCAAACGTGTTGGCACCGAAAGGCCGTCATCGCCATCATGACGGCTGGTAAAAGCCGCAATCGCTCCGCCTCGTATCCGACGTAGAAGATGTGCTTGCTCAAGCTGCGCTAGGTCGTTGCGAATGGTTACGGCGGAAACGCCCATCGACGCCACAAGATCATCGATCTGCACGCGACCGTGATCCTTGAGGTCATCAACGATCAATTTTTGTCTTTCGGTAGCTTTCAAAGATGGCATATAGTAAAGCAACTCTCATGCAGGGCCAGGTGCTCAAACGGCCGATCCGATTCAGGTGAAGTTCGAGACTTTGCATTCTTGGATCAGCATCAAGCCTCGGCCAACTATCTGAAAAGTGAGGACAATTGTCTATCCCCCCCGTTATTGCTGCGCTTCAAATCCCAGCTTTCGCCGCCGGTTCCGCGCGCAGCATGGCATGGTATGAAGATTTTTTGCTTTCCAACGCAAAAAGCTTTGTCGAAAACGGCATCAAAGCCATCAAGATACAAGACGAGACGGTCGAGTCCGGTCATGCGAGTGAACGCACAATTGCGCGCATGGCCAGCCTTGGGCAGGCGGTGCAACGAGAATTCGCTGACCTGTGTCTGGGTGTCATCGTTCAAGCTCACGATCCCAAGGCCGCGCTGGCAATCGCCGATGCATGCGGCGCAACCTTCGTCCGACAGAAGATTTTTGCGGCAGCAGCCGTGAACGCCGAAGGTGTGCGTCAGGCGCTTGGCCCAGACGCCATTGCGTACCGCGAGGCCATTGGTCGGCCGGATATACAGATCTATGCCGACGTTCAGGATCGCACGTCCGTGCCGCTGGAGAATGTACCAAGCCAGATGGCGGCCCATTGGACCGAACGCTTGGGCGCCGACGCTCTCGTGATCACAGGAAGCAACTTCGCCGACACCAAGGACCGCATTGCCAAAGCGCGCGCCTATGGCGTGAGGGCACCGATCCTGATCGGCGGCAGTATCACCAAAGACAATGTCCAAGAGGCACTCAGCGTGTGTGACAGCGTGGTCGTCAGCTCATCGCTCGTCCGGTCCGGCGCTGCACGAGACGCTTTCGATCGCTGGGATCCAGCCAGCATTCGCCAATTCATGGAGGAAGCAAACGCATGACCGTTTCTACTGCCCCCGTTTCGCCATTGGTCGGCGAGAGTTCCCCCTTGAATGCCTCGGACCAAGCCTTGATCGCTCGTCTCAACGAGGAAGAATCTGCCCACATTGCTGGTCTGCCATCTGACGATCCGAACGACCCCAGACGTCAACGCCGCGTTGGTTTTACCCTGCCGGAAATCCTTGATCAGCCGGCCTGCATCGAAAACACGGTGAAAGGTCACCGCGAGACCATCCGCACCACAGCCCAGTCCATTGCCAAAGCCGATTTCACGCGCATCGTCATGACCGGTTGTGGCGACTCCTTGGCCGTTCATGAGGCGGTTCGCAGCCTCATGGAAATGATGACCGGCGTACCATGCGAACCGGTGCAGGCCTTGGAACTGGCCTATTATCAAAACCGATTCATCGACGCACAAACCCTGGTGATTGGCCTGAGCTCCAGCGGATGGACGCCCCGGACACTTGAAGGCATGCTGCTGGCCAAGCAGCAAGGCGCAAGCCTGTTGGCGCTGACCAACACCGCTGGATCAGCAATCACCGACATCTCTGATTACACGCTCATGATCGAGGCGCAGCGCAAGGGCTGGCCAACCCAGTCCAGCACGGCCGCGATCGCGCTTCTCGCTCAGCTGGCGCTCGACATCGGCGAGGCCAACGGACTGACCGGCGACCGTATCACACGCTGGCAGCAGGAGTTGGATGCCATGCCCGCCACGGTCTCCAAGGTGCTGGAAGCGATCGGCCCCGACGTTGAGGCGTTGGCCCAGGAACTGTCCGGCGCACCCATGGTGCTTTTCACCGGCGCGGGTCCGTCCAACGCGGCAGCACGCTTTGGCGCCGCAAAGATCAAGGAATGCACTTCCGGACACGCACTTTCGATCCCGTTGGAAGAGTTTCACCACTACACGTCGATCAAGCCAGGCGAACCTCTGTTCATCGTGGCGCCACCGGGACCGCTGCAGTCGCGCGCGCTCGACACGGCGCGGCGAGCCAAGGTTTGGCACGGACGTCCCTTCGGCATAGTGGATGCAAGCAACACGCTTGTTGCCGGTGAATGCGAAAAGAGCTTCGTCATGCCGCCGGTAAGCGAAGAGCTGTCCAGCCTTATCTACAGCCTCCCCGTGCAGGTTCTGGCCGTGCACATGGCCTTGAGGGAGTTCGAAACAGCGAGCGCCAATGACTGATCCTTCGCTGGTCTGCTTCGGTAATTTCACCATTGACGATGTTGTCTTGGCCGACGGCCAGAAGCACGACGGCTGCACGGGTGGTGACGCGCTTTACGCGACGCTGGCAGCGCGCGCTTTCGAGCCAGCCAGTGAGCTGGTGGCACCCATCGGCAATGATATGCCGCCTGACATCCTCGCACGGCTTGAAGAGCTCGGCCTATCCCTCGTCGGAATGCCGAAGCGCGACGTGCCCAACTTGCACAACCGGGTCGACTACAAGGCCGATGGTAGCCGCGAATGGACGCTCTACAGCGACCCAGACCATTTCGACGTGCTTTCCCCCTTCGCCCGCGACATCCCCCCCTCTTTCCTGGGCGCTGATCGCTTTCTTGTATTGGCCATGGCCTTGCCGGCACAAGAAAGTCTGATCGAGGACCTGAGCGGCAGGACGGACGCTCTAGTGGCGCTCGACCCGCAGGAAGACTACATTTTTGGCAACGAAAACCGCCTTGAAGCGATCGTTGCCCAGACCGATATCTTCATGCCCAGCGAAGAAGAAGTGGTGCGCCTAACGGGACTTCGTGACTGGTCGCAGGCCGCCCGGCAGTTCGCACAGCTTGGTCCAAAGCTTGTGATCATCAAGCTCGGTGCCAACGGCGCCTACCTGTATGACAAGGAGCGTGACGCGAGCTTCGAGATACCCGTTTTTGATGGCGGCAAGGTCGTCGATACGACCGGTGCAGGGGACAGTTTTTGCGGGGCCTTCATGGCCATGATGGGTCGCGAGGCACCTGAATACGCGGCTCTTGCCGGCGCTGTCGCTGCATCAGTGACCGTCAGCGGCTATGGCGTCGATCCTCTGCTCACGACACCTTCCAACATTATCGCACAGCGCTACGATGAATGGCGGTCACAGCATGATTTCCGGCTGGAATCCGACGGCGTTCACCGCTTGCGACCAAACGACGGGGCTTGAATGTGACAAAATCCATCGTTCGAGCACGCTGGCTTCTGGAGGGGTTTGATGGGGAAACGCCGATCATTCACGAACAGAGCGCCGTGCTCGTCGTCGATGGTGTGGTTGCCAAGATCGGTGATGCCGATGACTTGGCCGCCGAACAGCCTGATGCCGAACCGATCGGGAGCGGCCAGGATTTGGTCATTCCAGGGCTCATCAACGCCCACCACCATGTTGGCCTGACACCTTTTCAACTGGGCTCAGTCGACCATCCCTTGGAGCTTTGGTTTGCCAGTCGCTTGGGATTGCGGGCTGTCGCGCCCTATCTCGACACGCTGTATTCCGCGTTTGAAATGATCACATCGGGCGTAACAACGGTTCAGCATCTGCACAGCCGCGCACCCGGTGGTCTCGAAGGCCTCCATAAAACGTCGCAAGAGATCCTCTCAGCCTATGACGACATCGGCATGCGGGTGTCATTCTCCATGGCGCTGCGCGACCAGAACCGCCTGGTGTATTTGGATGATGATGCGTTTTTGAATCGCTTGCCTGAGCGCTTGCGACCGCGGCTGGCGGCCTATTTTGAAGCCTATAAGGTGCCGTTCACCGACCAGTTGGCGCTGTACGACGATCTGACATCCATGACAGACGGCAAACCGAAACAGCAAGCCCAATTGGCACCGTCAAACCTCCACTGGCTCAGCGACAACGCGCTTCAAGCGACCGCCGACCTCGCGGAAAAAAGCGGTGCCCATTTGCACGCGCACATCTTGGAGACGCCCTATCAAAAGCAATACGCCGCCAAGCGCACCGGCGGTTCAGCCCTCGCTACGTTTGATGAGATGGGGCTTCTGAGTCCAAAGATGACCATCGGTCACGGTGTTTGGATGAGTGAAGAGGACATTGAACTTTGCGCCGATCGCGGCTGTCATGTCTGCCACAACTGCAGCTCGAACATGCGGCTGAAGAGCGGCAAGGCGCCGGTCAATGCACTTCTCGCGCACGGTATTCCCGTCGCCATCGGTATCGATGAAGCAGGCATCAACGACGACCGCGACATGCTGTCCGAAATGCGCCTTGTCATGCGCGCGCACCGCGATCCAGGCCTTGCTTCCCCTGCCCCAAGCGCGGCCGATGTGCTGAAAATGGCGACCACCCACGGAGCCAGCACGACGCCCTTTGGAACGTCCATCGGTCATTTGGGCGTCGGAGCGCAGGCCGATTTGGTCATGTTCGATTGGAAAACTGTCACCTGGCCCCATCAAGACCTTGATCCAGGGCCAGTCGACATCTTGCTCCACCGCGCCAAGACGAACGCGGTGAAGCGCGTGATGATTGCCGGTGATATCGTGTATGCAAATGGTGCCTTCACCCATATCGATAAAGACGCAGTCCTCTCAGAGATTGCAGAGCGTCTTGCCGAACCGCTTACCGATGACGAAGTGGCGATGAAAAAGCTCGCCCGCGACATGCTTCCCCATGTGCGGGCCTTCTATGAAGAGCACTACACCCACGACCCCGCACAGTTCTGACGACGCCATGCTTTCATGACCCAAGATTTTTACGGCTACGGTCCGAACCCACCCGACATCACTTGGCCCAATGGCGCTCGGGTCGCCGTGTCATTCGTGGTCAACGTGGAAGAAGGGGCACAGCTTTCGCGAAGCGCCGGCGATGAGCGCAATGAAAGTGTCTATGAGGCGCGTGAGGAAGTGGTTGGCGCGCCGGATCCATGCATGGACAGCCACTACGCCTATGGGCCCCGCAAGGGGTATTGGCGCATCGCGCGAGCACTGGAAAAGCAAGGCGTTTCGGCAACGTTTTCAACCTGCGGGCGCGCCGCCGAAGCCTGCCCCTGGCTGATCAAGGATGCGGCTCAACGCGGCCATGAGGTGGCCTGTCATGGCTGGCGTTGGGAAACCCATGCGCACATGGATCATGAGTCCGAGCGCGAGGTTATAGGACGGACCCATGCAACGCTGGAACGTATCGCAGGCATCGCGCCCGTCGGCTGGCACACGCGCTCGGCCTCAACGCCGAACACCCGCGACCTTCTGCGCGAACATGGTGGATTTCTGTACGATTCCGACGCCTATGACGATGATCTTCCGGTGATCCTGGACGACCAAAAGGGACGGCACGTCATCCTGCCCTACGCCTTCGACACCAACGATATGCGTTTCCAACCCGGCGGTGGGTTCATCCATGCCGAAGATTTTTCCCGCTACTGCCTGGCCGCTTACGACCGACTGCTGGCCGAAGAAACACCCTCTGTGCTTTCGATCGGACTGCATCTGCGCATTCTCGGGCGCCCCGCGCGCATTGTGGCACTCGACCAGATACTTGATGGCATCAAAGCACGCGGCGACGCTTGGATAGCCACGCGTCGGCAAATCGCAGAGCATTGGTTGGAAACTACAGGCTAACCCGCGCTTTCGATCCGCGCTTCGGCTAGGCAAACCGCGCTGACAATCGGCTCGATGATCGGCACATCGAAGTGCGGTTTCAAAACGCGCGCGGCCTTCGCCAATGGCCCGCCGCCTATCACCACTGCCTGTGCGCCATCGCCAATGCACTGATCAATCGTCTTGGCGAGGGCCGCAACCAGACGGTCTGTGTCGGCCATAACCACGAATGGGTCACCGTCAGTGAACCGCACCGAGAGGCATTCCGTCTCCAACCTCAATTGGGCGGCACGCTCCTTGATGCGCGGACCAAGCGCTGGTGTCGTTGTCGCCACGCTAAACGATCGCCCATTTTGGCTGGCTTCAAGCAAGCTGGCTTCGGCGATGCCAACCACCGGCACAGACAATCGGGCGCGTAGGCTATCGATGCCCGGATCACCAAAGGCTGCAACGATGACGGCGCTGTACACGCCATCGATTGGCGTTTGAGACACTGCTTCGGCGGCCTGATCCAAGGCTTCAGGCGTTGTGATGATCGGCGGCACACCGGTCATGGTCACGCCGTGAATCGTGCTGGTCTTGGCTGCCTCGCCTGCAATCTCCACCATTGCGCTAGTGGTCTGCGCACTGCTGTTCGGATTGATGAGCAGGATTGAGCGTGGCATCGCCAACTTAGGAACGGGCCGCCAGAAACGCGCGCGCGATATCCTCACGCGTCGCGATCCAAATGCGGTCTTCGTTGCGCTTGAGCAGTTTCAAAATGTTCCAGACCGCCTGAAACCGGGCCGGCCTCCCACAAATCCGCAAATGAAAGCCGATATTGAGCAAACGACTCTTGCCCGCGTCGGCTTCTCGCAAGAGCGTAGCCAGTGCGTCCTCGACATAATCCTCCATGTCCCGCGAGCGCACGAACCCGTTGGGGTGGAAGAACTTCATATCGTTGCTGTCCAAGGCGTAGGGAACAATCAGCAAGTCTGGGTGATCAGGGTCTGTGTACGGCAGATCATCGTCAAAAGCGTTGGATGTGTAGAGAAAGCCACGTTCGGCAAGGAGGCCGCGCGTCCAAACGCTTTCGCTGCCACGGCAAAAGAAGCCGGTCGGCTTGCGTCCCGTTGCGGCCTGGATTGCCGCAATAGCACGGTCAAGATCTGCACCTTCGTCTTCCGATGTTTCGTAGTCGGTCTGCGGTCGCCATCGCCAACCATGGCATGCTGCCTCATGACCTTGGTCCGTTATCTGTCTAGCCAACTCCGGCGCGCGCTCCACCGCCTGCCCGCAACAGAAGAAGGTCGCTGGAAACTCATAGTGCGACAAGGCATCCATGAACCGCCAGAAGCCAGCACGCATGCCATAGGCAAAGATTTGCTCCTGGCCCATGTCGCGCGTGCCCGGCGCGACCACGCTCATCACCTCACCCATGGGCTCCGAAACAGGGTCGCCGTCGCCAACCTGCCACTCGGCACCCTCCTCGAAGTTCACGACGACGGAGACAGCCAAACGAGACCCGTTTGGCCAGAGGATATCGGGCGTCACCCGGCCATAGCCGATGAGGTCGCGGGAGGCGTCCATCACTGCTTGGCCAAGCGCTCAAGCCCCATGGTGCGCGACAAGACGATCATGATGAGGAACGCCAACAAGATTTCCAGGCTCGACAGCGCCGCCACCATCGGACTGCTGTCGAACTGGACGAGATTGTAAAGCTCCACTGCGAGGGGACGCGAACGCGGGGACGATGTGAAAAGCGCCACGGTGAGATTATCGAAGGACTCGATGAACACAAAAGCCGCAGCGGCAGCGATCGAGCCGGTCAACTGCCGCACCGTGATGCTGGTGAACGTGCGAAACTTGGTGGCTCCCATGGACAAGGAGGCTTCTTCAAGCGCCGGATCCAACTGGGCCAGGCGTGCCATCACGATGCGCACGGCAAACGGCATGCAAAACACCGTCAGGCCAAGAACAAGCATCAGATTGGATTGCCGAAATGCGATAAACGCGCCGAAGAACAGCAGCGCGACACCAATCACCATGCCAGGGATCATCTGCGGCGCCACGATCAAAGCCGAGGCGAAGGCCTTGCCGGGATAGCGCCCTCGTACAAGCGAATAGGCTGCCGGAATGGCAAAACCCAAAGCTATCGCGGTCGCCGCCCCAGCCACCTGGAGGCTAGTGATCGCCGAGTCGATGATCTGTTGGCGGCCAAACAGATCGGCATACCAGTGAAGCGTGAACCCCTGAGGCGGGAACGTGATGTAACGCGTCTCGGTAAAGGAGATCGCGATCACGATCAGGCTCGGCAAGACCAGCAAAAGCAGGGCAAAGACGGCCAAGGTCACCATCACCGCTGTTCCAAGATGATCAAGCCAGCGCGAGCCTCCCGCTTGGGGCAGCGAACGTGCCGACGGTGCAGTGTCCGTTGGGGATGTTGACTCGACAACGCTCATGACTTGGCGGGCTCCATCCATTTCATGAGGCGGTTGCCGACCACGCCAATCAGCATGATGAAGACGAAACAGCTGCCGAGCAGCAGCAACGCCAGCATCGCGCCCTTGCTCCAATCCAGGATCACCACGATGGACTCGTACACCTGCACCGCCAGCGTCGTGTAGGCGCCACCACCAAGCAGCTGGGGAATGATGAAATTGGTGTAAGAGAGCGCAAAGACGATTGTCAGGCCTGCCACGATGCCCGGGACGCTCATCGGCAGCACCACGCGGAAAAAAGTCTGAATGCGGCTCGCGCCCATGCCCAGCGACGCCGCTTCCAAATTGCGGTCACGCATGGCGAGCACAGTGATCAGCGGCAAGATCATGAACGGCAGGTGGACCTGCGTCATGCCGACGATCACTGCAAAATCGGTGTTCAGCATGCGAATGGGCCGGGTGATGATCCCTAGCTCGATAAGCGCTGAATTGATGACACCGCGACGCCCGCCGAGGATAACCAACCAAGCGTAGGTGCGCACGATCGCGCTGGTTAAAAGCGGCGCGATGGTCAGGATGAGAATGAGCATCTGCATCCGGCGACCAACCAGCGTGTAGACGTAGGCAACCGGGTAAGCCAGCAATAGGCAGACAACGGTGGAGATGACCCCGACATAGAAGGACTTCCACCAAACCCGCCAAAACAGATCATCCTGCAGCGTTTCGGTGAGATATTGGAACGTGAAGCCGGTGCCCATCACCTGGCCACGTTCGATGGTGGTGAAGCCGAACGAGAAGAGCACCAACATCGGCGCGATGAAAAAAATCGTCAGGAAAACAAAGGCTGGCACAGCTGGCCAAACCCCTTTCCCCTCTTTGAACCGTTCAAGTGCGGTCGCGATCATCACAGGGTGCCAAGCACGGGTTTGCAGCCATCCTTGTCGCGCACCGACACATAGACCGGGTCGCCAACGTCGAGCTGAATATGGTCATGGCGGTCGATGAGCGCGCGCACGGACGGTCCACCATCAAGCGCAATTTCATAGGCCATGTCTGGGCCAGTCAGCCGGACAAAATCGACGCGGCCAGACACTGAACCCGGCACCGCCTGTGGCGTCAGGCTGAAATTTTCCGGTCGGACCACGATGCTTTGCGCGTCCCTCGCCCAGCCTTGATCGTCGGCAACAAACTTATCAGCTGCTTGCCGTGGCAACACATTGGCCGCGCCAATGAAGTCAGCCACAAACGCAGTGGTCGGATTGTCATAGATCGTCTGTGGGCTAGCAAACTGCTCGATGCGCCCTTCGGACATCACCGCGATCCGGTCGCTGATGGTCAGCGCCTCATCCTGGTCGTGCGTCACACAGACGGCCGTCAGCCCGACCCGCTTCACGATCTTGCGTAGCTCAATCTGCATGGCGCCACGAAGTTTGGCATCAAGCGCGTTGAAGGCTTCGTCCATCAACAGCACTTTAGGGTGGAGAACCAGCGCACGCGCCAGGGCCACGCGCTGTTGCTGTCCGCCCGACAGTGACTTTGGAAACCGGTCACCAAACCCGGTTAGCGAAACCATGTCCAAAGCTTCAGCAACGCTGCTTTCCATGGTTTTGCGGTCCGCGCGGCGCACCGAAAGGCCGTATCCAACGTTTTCCGCCACCGTCATGTGCGGAAACAAGGCGTAGTTTTGAAAGACAAAGCCCACGTCGCGCCGATTGGGCGGCAGGGCGGTTACATCCTCGCCAGCCAGCGTCACGCGGCCCTGCTGCGGCGTCTCAAAACCGGCGATACAACGCAGCAGCGTAGTCTTTCCGCAGCCTGAGGCACCAAGCAACGTCACGACCTCACCAGCATCGATCGCCAGCGAACAATCGCGCAGCACATGGTTGGCCCCGAAATGCTTGTTGAGGGCTGAAACCTCAATCATCAACTCAATCCCCTCAAACAGCCGTGGCCGGATCACCCGCCACGGCATGAAGCGACCGCCGGGTCAAAAGACGGCTGGTCTTGAACCGCGTCGTATCGTTCTTCAAATGCATGCGGCGATTGGGGTCGAAGCCAGCCGCAACGGCCCAATGATAGGCCAAGAGCTGCAACGCGCCAGATGCCAGCGTCGCGTCATCCACGTTTGGATCATCGCGCCAAGTCAACTGCCAACGCGCGGTATCGACACCAAGGCTGGCCGGCCCGATTGCTGCCGTATCGACCTCCATGGCGCGCAGCGCATCAGCCGATTCCTTAGCGATGTTGGCCACGAACGCGCTTGTCGGTAGCATGACGGCCACCTCTCCTCTGGCCATGGTCCAGTACTGGCGATGGGCAAACTCTTCGATGTCATCGGACCAGACCGGCGTTGCTGAGAGTTCGACGATTTTGGCCGCACCATAGTCCGCGATTGCCGCGCCGCGACGTCCACAGGAGAGATACCGCAGACCAGGCGCGCCATCGGCCTTTTGAGCTGCAATCTCTTCGGCGATCGATGCGGTTTCTGCCAAAAGAGCTTCCAGCGCATCTGCGGTGGCAATCATCTGCTGCTCAATGCTGCTCACCGACTGGCCGTCAGCTAATGCAGAAAAGGCAGCCAACACGGTGCGCGTCGCGGTGAAGCTGGACGTCCCGCACAAGAAAGGTGCGACATCATCAATCTGAAGCGAAAAATTCGGCAAGCCGAGCTCGGCGAGACGCCCGCCGGCGCTGTTGGTGAGACTAACCGCCTTGCCCCCTTGCTCGATGGCCAGCGCAGCCGCTTCGACGGTCCGATCGACATTGCCGGACATGGAAATGGCAATCAGCCGATCATTAGGCGTGATCAACGGGCCCTGATCACCCGCGATTTCCAGCCCACTGGCTGCCAGTAGGCCCGGCTCGCTAGCGCGAGTGGTCACGCTGCGCGCCGCAAACCAACCGTCACCGCTACCAAAGGCGATCAGGCGCGACGCATCGCTCAGATGCTCGCGCCAGAAAGCTTCGATCTCGCCCAAACGTGACGCCAGCCCTCGAAGAAGCGAGGGCTGGCGCAAAATGTCGTCGAGCATGGGTCGTTCAGACACCCGTGCCTCCGTGGTGCAGGTAACGGGAACGCTCAGACAGCGAACTCACGGTCAAAACGCTCCACCAACTGCGGACGAACGGCCACGATGGCATCCCAGTTGACCGTCTGTAGGTTTGCAACCTCTTCCGGCGTCGACGGCGTGTAAGGCCGAGCGGCCTCTGGCACCGAAACGCCCTGCACGGTGACACCGAAGAAATAGGGCGAGTCGGCGGCCATCTCCTGGTATTCCGTGCTGATAACGCCATCCATGAAGCGATGCGCCATTTCCGGAACACGGGTGCCGGTGATTTCCGACATCATGGACAGGATCGCGACAGGACCTGGGTCCGGCTTGACGAACTTGATTGGCAAGCCGCGTTCGGCGGCAACGGCGGCATCATTGTTCCAAAGTGGCGTCACGCCAATCTCTCCACGCTCCAGCATCTGCGCGAGAATACGCGGGCTGCGACCGGCGATGGGGTTCAGCTCTTTGAGCTTCTCCCAACCCGGCTCGAGGTTTTCTTCCGAGCCGCCAAAGATCTTCGAAACGACCGCCAGCGTACCAAGGCCAAGGTTAGAGGACGTACGGCAGAGACCAACCATGCCGGCATATTCCTCGTTCCAAAGGTCAGCCCAGCTGGTTGGTGGTGTCTCGACCATCTCTTCATTGTAAGCAATACCGATCAAGGAGAATGTGGCCGGAACACCAAAGCCGTTGGTCTTCTCCCAGAATTCCGGAACGACATTGTCGTAGTTATCAATCGTCGACGGGTCGAGCTGCTGAATGTAGCCATCACGCTGGGCAATCAGATGCGGCGGCTCGCCGTTCGGCATCACGTCATAGGGGCTGAATCCCTGCGCCGCCTTGATCTGCGCGACGATGTCTTGGGACTCACTGGGAACCAAGCGCACGGTCAGTCCAGGAAATTCTTGTTGCAAGCGATCACCTAGCCAGCGGTGCGGCTCCTGCAAAGCACCGCCATAGCTGATGACGATCAGCTCTTGCGATTGGGCGCGAACAATGTTCGGCATCGATAGTGCGGCACCGGCTCCAAGAAGCGTTTTGCCGAAGGCTCGTCTGCTCAATTTCATGAATCATTCTCCCTGTGTGCCATGCAAGCCCCTCGACCTGCGATTGCGACCGGGCTCATCGCCACTGCCTTGAACATCCGATGACACCGCCGAACATCAAGGACTGTCTCCTATGAAATCTACGCCCCCAAGACGCGGGGCCGATGATCCAGCGAGACAGGAAACCCGTCCGCAAAACCACTCCCCATACTTTCACCTTATATCGAAAAAAAAGAAAGCACAATTTTCGTGCACCTGCTGCCACAAGCTTGATCGCAGCCCACCACCGACTGGTTGGAACGGAACCGCAAACCGCTGCCGCGCGAAAGGATCATGCGCAATTTCGCACTTCTACGCTTTCGTTTTGCCTCCATGAAAGGAGTTGGCTGCCGCTGTTGTGACCAACCAAGATTTTTGCAGCCTTATCGCTTATGCAGAAACGCAAATGCGTCGATCAGTTTTCTTTCGAAGAAATCCAAATAGAAAGAATAAAAAAGAGTATAAGCAAACTGCAACGCGCCATACGCAGCGCTCAGGCTGTGCACTTTGTAGCGACGGTTGATCGATGACATGGCTGGCGCAGGGATGGCGCCTCCAGGCGCCCTTCTTCAGATGGAGTGCGCCTCTTTGGCCAAAGGTTTGCCGTCCAAAAAAGCGCGTGTGGTGACATAGATGCGCATGGCATGCTCCGCCACTTTGCTTTCAGCAAGATCAGGGTCACCGGCCTCCAAGGCTGCCAGAATGGCGCGATGATCTGACAGGCTTTCGGCAATTGAGCCAGGCTCGGCGACAATGCGGCGTCGGTGATCGAGAAGATGGTTGTAGAGCGACATCGCCAAATCAAAGAACACATCATTGTCCGCGGCCCGATAGAGCGCGGCATGAAACTCCCGATCACAAAGAAGAAAACGCACAGGGTCATCCCCGCATTCTTCCTGTGCGGAAATCGACGCCCGGAGCGTTGCTAGCCCCTCCTTGCCGATGCGCCGGGCTGCATCCGCAGCGATGCGGCGTTCCACCAGAAGCCGTGCCTCGTGCACGCTTTCCAGATCGTAAGGGCCATCAAAACCCGCTGCCGCTGGACCTCGAACAAACGAGCGGGTGTCAGCGGTCGCAACTGTTGTTCGCGCGCCGTGCGCAACCCGCAAAATGCCGTGCGAGGCAAGAATGCCAATTGCGCCACGCACCGTCTCGCGACTGACAGACAATGAGGCCGCTAGCTCGCGTTCGCCGGGAAGTTCGTCGCCCACCGCAAGCACACCGGAGGACACCAATGCGGCAAGTTTCTCCGCAATTGTCTCACGAACCGAACGACGCGAGACATCGCCCATAAGGGCTTTGGTTTGCTCAAGCGGCATCCGTTTGGCTGGTTCCATGGTGTCGTTTGTCCTCAATTGTAGACGCAAAAGGCAGATAGCAGGTCCGTGTTCTCGAATACAGCGCCGGCATCGAAGGCACTGTTAAAGAAGCCGCAAGCGCGACAACGGCCAAAGCTCAGCCCTCTGTTGACAGTGAATTCCCAATGGTACAGTGTCCAGACCAGTAGTCCAAATAAGACGTCAAAGAACGTTCTACAAAATTGGGCCGCCTTGCCAACCGGCGGTGGTCTGAACAGCCGAAACGGCATTTCCATGGGAGGAAACCAAACATGATCAACCGCAGAACTTTCGGAAAAACGCTAACGGCAGCGGTCGCGACCAGCATGCTCGCCTTTGCTGCGCCAGCACAGGCGCAGAACAATGGCGAACTGGTCTATATGACGCCAGGCCTTGATCTGGCGTTTTGGCGTTATGTCTCCGAGGGCGTGCGCTCGGTTGCCGAGGAAAATGGCTACGGATTCTCCGCGCTTGATTCCACCAACGACCCGCAAACACAGCTTCAAAATGCACAAGACGCCATCGCGCGTGGCGTGGCGGGCATCATCCTGTCGCCCACAGATAGCTCCACCGCACCGGCCGTGCTGCAACTGGCCCAGGATGCGGACATTCCGGTGGTGATTGCCGACATCGGCACGGACTCAGGCGAATTCGTTTCGGTCATCGGATCAAACAATTACGAAGGCGCCAACGGCGTTGGTCAGGCCCTTGCAGCTGCCATGCAAAGCGCTGGCACTGCTGATGCCAGCGTTGGTATCATCGGCATCAGCCAGGCCCGCTTGAACGGCCAAGCACGCACCCAAGGCTTCTTGGATGCGATGGCCGAAGGCGGCGTGACCGGCGATGCGGGATTGCAGCAAATGCAGGCCTACACAGCCGATGAAACCTTTCGGTTCACCCAGGATATGATCACCGCCAACCCGGATCTGGGCGGTATGTTCGTACAAACCGATGGTCCAACGCTTGGCGCTCTGCGTGCCATCAGGGCCGCGCGGATGACCGGCGATGTGCTGGTTGCAGCGTTTGATGGCATCCCTGAGTTTGTGCCGTTGCTTCAGTCAGGCGACCTGGTCGTCTCCGGCATGCAGCAGCCTTACCTGATGGGTGTGCGTTCTGCTGAAGCGATGCTGGAGCATCTGGGCGGTGGTACGCCAGACAAGGAAATCACTGTTCCGATTTTGATCGTGACGTCGGACAACATCGATGAGATGTTGCCAACGATCACCGAAACGGTTTTCGCGAACGAAATCGAATAGACTGGGTCGGTTCTGCTGGGGAGAGGCGCGTCCTCCCCCCGGCAGGATCGGTCCTTCTGCCATGGTAAAAATCCAGTCGTCACATGACATCGCGGCGCGTGCTGAGCCGTTGCTCACCGCCCGTGGCGTTTCCAAACATTTTGGCCAAACCCATGCCCTAGTCGATGCGGCCCTGACGCTTCGTCCTGGCGAGGTCACGGGGCTGCTGGGCGCCAATGGCGCTGGCAAATCCACCCTTTCGCGGATTGTCTCCGGCCATATTCAGCCAACAGGTGGCGACTTGAGCTTTGACGGCGCTCCACTGGCGCTGTCTTCAACGCGCGATGCTTTGCGACAGGGCATTGCCCTGGTTGCTCAAGAAACCTCGCTGGCGCCTGACCTCTCTGTCCTGGAAAACGTGTTTCTACCCGATCTGGCGAACCCTGGTCGGCTTTCTTTTCGCGCCATGCGCGCCCGTGCCACCGATCTGCTGGCCGACCTCGGCCACGAACATGCCCTGCCCCTGGATGCGGAGGTACGCACCCTGTCGGCAGCGCAACGCCAGCTGGTGGAAATCGCCAAGGCCCTCGCCTTGGAGGCACGACTGGTCATCTTCGATGAACCCACCGCTTCGCTGTCGGCAACCGAAGTCGACAGATTGTTTGATATTGTCGATCGCTTGCGCGCCGGTGGCCGTGCGCTTGCCTTTGTCTCACACCGTCTGGAAGAAGTTTTTGCCATCACCGACCGCGTGACCATTTTGCGCGAAGGCCAAGCGGTCTGTGAGGATGTAGCAACTTCGAGCCTGACCCAGGGCGACATCATCCAGCACATGGTGGGCCGCGATCTCGGTGCCATCTACACAAAACGAGATGTCGCACCAGACGCCGCTGGCGACACCGTTTTTGAAGTGCGTGGCCTGAGAGCAACCCCTTGGGTGCGCGACATGAGCTTTTCCGTGCGCGCCGGCGAAATCATGGGCCTAGGTGGCCTTGTTGGCGCGGGGCGCTCCGAAGCCATGGAAGCAATCTGGGGCCTGCGCAATCGGCAGGCCGGCGAGATTTTGGTGCACGGTAAGCCGGTAAATCTACGCAAACCCGCTGACGCCGTGCGTGGGGGCATTGGCTTTGTGCCCGAAGACCGCCGCGCGCAAAACATCGTGCCGGACCTTTCAGTGCGCGAGAATTTGCTGATCGCCCAAATGGGGCAACATCGCGGTTTCTTGCGAGGCTATGGCCGCAAAACAGAGGAAACCGCAGCGCTGCTCGCTGACCTTGGCCTGCCCGCAGATCGGCTCGACACGAGCCTTTTGAACTATTCCGGCGGTATGCAGCAAAAGATCATCATTGCCCGTTGGCTGCTCACGGCACCAGAGATTTTGATCCTGGATGAACCGACCAAAGGCGTGGACATCGGCACACGTTCATCGATCTATCGCCTCTTGCAAGACGCCGCCGACAAAGGGCTGGCGGTCATCGTGATTTCCTCAGACTTCGAAGAGCTGCTTGGTCTTGCCGAACGCATCGTAGTGGTGTCCGACGGCGTGACCATCGCTGACCTACCGGCAGAGCTGCTCACCGAAGAGAAGCTGACGCTGCTTGCGGCGCCACGCACATCGACAGAGCGCAACCAGGCCGTGCTGAGCGATATCTCAGCGGCGCACGGTGGCGATGCGTTTTGGATCCTGCTCGACCAGGAAGAGACAATTTGCCTTGCGCAATCTGGTGAACAGCTCTCGGGTTTGGTGCCCGGTCAAGCTGCCCTCGCGCACCAGACCCAGATTCCAAACGCCATTGGCACGCTAGGATCCGACTTCGTTGCCGAAGACGCTGGCCATCGCACCTTGCTTACCCAAATGACCGACCGACGAGGCCATGATCTTGGTTGGATCGGTCTGACGCTGCCCGCCGACGCCACCTTGCCAGAACCTGGTGACGTGCGGGCTCGCGTCCATAACCTTACCCATCTGGAGACCTGAAATGGCGGAACGCACAAGCGCAGCGAATGGCTCAGCGCTCGCAGCAAAGGTTTTTCGCAGCCTGGAATTCAGGATGCTCTGCCTCGCGCTACTTCTGGCGGTGGTTTTGTCGTTTGCGTCGCCCTTCTTCCTGACCGAACGCAACATATTCAACATCCTTGATCAGTCGGTTGTCATCGGCATCGTAGCCGTGGGTATGACATTTGTGATCCTCACTGGCGGCATTGATCTGTCGGTTGGGGCGGTGTTTGCTCTGACGGGCATCATTCTCGCTCAAGCGCTGCAAATCATGCCAATCCCCATGGCCATACCGCTGGCCATTCTCTCTGGGGCAGGCATTGGCCTGTTTTCCGGCATTTTGATTGCCGTGTTTGGCCTGGCACCGTTTGTGGTGACGCTTGGCGTGATGGCCATCGGACGAAGCCTGTCCTTCATCTTCTCTGGGCAACGCAGCATTTCCGGCCTGCCGCCAGAACTGGACTCCATCGTCTATTCAACCTTCTTGGGCATCCCCGCCAACGTCCTCTTCCTCATCGGGCTCTACCTTCTGGCCTGGGGGTATCTCACCTACACAAAGGGTGGGCGCACGATCTACGCCATCGGATCGAACCATGAAGCAGCGCGCGCTGCCGGGCTTTCCACCATGTTCTATTCGATCCTGCCCTATGTGATTTCAGGCGCCTTGGCTGCCGTCGCTGTCACGTTCAGCCTGGCACAAATCATGTCCGCGGACCCGCTTGCCGGCAACCAGCTGGAGCTGGATGCCATCGCAGCCGTCGTGATCGGTGGCGCGAGCCTTTATGGCGGGCGCGGATCGATCATCGGCACGCTTTTGGGCGTGCTCATCATGGTCATGATCCGCAACGGCCTGAATCTGATGGGCGTATCGCCCTTCTGGCAGGGCACGGCCATCGGCTCCATCATTATTATCGCGCTTTTGGCAGAACGCCTCATCAACTGGCGCTCTGCGCGCGCCTAGAGGGAAACATGATGCAAAACCCATCTCGCGCCATTGCGCTCTACGGCACCGAGGAAGATGTACCTGCACCCCGCATCCTACGCGCTGGCAAGCTTTCCGCCGAGCTGGAAGCAGGCAATCTGCGCTACATTCGCTGGGATGGCGAAGAGGTGCTGCGCGCCGTCTCGTTCATCGTCCGCGACCGCGATTGGGGCACCTATGCGCCTGAGATTTCCAACCTCACCGTTGAGGAAAGCGCTGAGAGTTTCAAAGTCTCTCTGAACGCCGTTGCCCAGGGCCAAGGCGAGAGCTTCGCCTATGACGCAGAGATCAAGGGCCGCACGGACGGCACGCTGATCTTCCATGGCCGTGGCACCACCCCAACCGGCTTTGAAACCAACCGCACGGGTTTTGTGATCCTACACCCCATCGACGGTGTTGCCGGTGCTCCCGTCACCATCGAGCACACCGATGGCCGCGTCGTGGAAGACCATTTTCCAAAAATCATCGATCCGGTCCAACCCATGATGGATCTGCGCGCCCTCTCCCACCACACACCAGGTGGATTGGCGGTGAAGGTTCTAATGGAGGGCGACACCTATGAGATGGAGGACCAGCGAAACTGGACCGATGCCTCCTACAAAACCTATGTGCGCCCACTTGCACGCCCATGGCCGTACCAGATCGCGCCTGGCGAGGTCGTGGATCAAACAATCACCGTCTCCATCAATGGAGAGAGTGGTGAAGAGGCTGAGACCGGAGCCGTGAACCTGGTTCCAGGGGCAACCGTCGGCGCTATGCCACCTCTCGGTATTGGCCTGCGACCAGAAAACACCGCTACAGCGGCGGCCGCGACCGATGCGCTAAAGGCTCTTGGGTCCCATTACATGGTGCTGCATCACGATCCGCGCGCCGGTCACGACCAAGCATCGCTGCAAGCCATGGTGGATGTGGCCCATGCCATCGGAGCCGAGCCGTGGCTTGAAGCCGTGATTGAAAACACCAGCGACGAAGGTGCCCACGACGAAATCGTGGCACTGGGCCAGATCGCAGCAAACTTGGGCAACCCGTTTGCCACGGTTCTTGTCTCCCCAGCACCTGATCTGAAATGCACACTGCCGGGCTCGGTCTGGCCAGACGCACCGGATGCGCGCGCGCTCTATGATGCAACCCGCAGTGCCTTCCCGCACGCGCGTATTGGCGGTGGTATGTTCAGCTACTTCACTGAGCTCAACCGCAAGCGGCCACCATCCGATGTTTTGGACCTCGTTTCATTCACAACCTCGCCCATGGTCCATGCAGGCGATGATCGCTCGGTGATGGAAAGCCGCGAGGCCCATGGTGCAATCGCAGCATCCGTGACGGGCATTGCAGACGGCACGCCTTGGGCGGTCGGACCCTCAGCCATCGGCATCCGCGACAATCCCTACGGCGCGTCCGCCAAAGACAATCCGGACAACATCCGGCAGGCGATGAATCGCAACGATCCGCGGCAGCGCGGCCTGATGGGGGCTGCTTGGACCCTTGGCTACATTGCAGACTTCGCAGAAGGTGGCGCATCGGCCATCGCCATGGGCGGCGCCACCGGTCCCTTCGGCGTTCTCTCTGCGCCTGGTGATGATCCCGATCCATGGTTTGAGGGCAATGGCGGTCTCTATCCGGTGTTCCATGTCCTTCGGGGCCTCACACGCCTGAACGGTATGCAGAGGCTTGCGCTCGATCTTCCAGCCTCCGGACCTGTTGCGGCCATTGCGACTCAGACCGAAGACGGTATCGAGATCTGGGTCGCCAACACGAGGCCTGAGAAAGCGGAGATCACACTGCCAGCAGCCGCACAGATCGCCGTGTTGGACGCAAGCAATTTCGCAGCGGCAGCCGAGAATCCCAACCATTTTGACGCGCTTGCCGACCATCAGGGCGCCCTTGCTCTGGACGGCTTTGCCATCGCTCGCATCCTCCTGAAAGGCTGATCCATGCACGTTGCAATCATAGGCGCTGCGGGCATGATTGGCCGCAAACTGGCTGAACGGATCGCCGACACAGGCAAGATTGGTGCTACATTAGTCGACGCCTTGACGCTGATCGATGTTCACGCGCCCGACGTAGCGAAGCATTTTGCGGGCACTCGAACGGCCTTGGCCGCAGACCTCTCCAACCCAAAAACTGTAGCGGGGCTAGTCGCCCAAAAACCTGACGTCATTGTGCATCTGGCGGCGATCGTTTCCAGCGAAGCTGAGGCCGACCTCGAGAAGGGTTACCGGGTCAATCTGGATGGCACCCGCGCACTGTTCGAAGCGCTGCGCCACGCCGAAGGCTACACGCCACGGCTCATCTACGCCTCCTCACTTGCCGTTTTTGGCGCCCCCTTCCCCGTCCGCATCCCCGATGATTTTCAGCTCACGCCTCAGTCGAGCTACGGCACGCAAAAGGCGATGGGCGAACTTCTGCTCGACGACTATTCACGGCGTGGCTTTCTGGACGGCGTGGGCATCAGATTCCCCACCATTTGCATCCGGCCAGGCAAGCCCAACAAAGCCGCGTCCAGTTTCTATTCCAGCATTTTGCGCGAACCGCTGAACGGACAGACAGCGATCTTGCCCGTCAGCGAGGATGTGCGCCACTGGTTCGCGAGCCCTCGCGCTGCGGTTGGCTTCATTGAGCATGGCGCCGCATTGGATACTGCCCAGCTTGGTCCACGTAGAAGCATGACGATGCCTGGCGTATCAGCCACCGTTGCTGATCAGATCGAAGCTCTGCGGGTGGTCGCCGGGGACAAAGCTGTCGCGCTCATCCGCCGCGAACACGACCCAGCAATCGCCAGCATCGTTGAAAGCTGGCCGCGTGATTTTGACACCGCCCGCGCGAACCAATTGGGCTTTCGCGCAGAAACATCCTTTCGCGAGATTATCGAGGTCTATCTGGAAGATGAGATGGCCGATAGCCGCGTGCACTAGTCTGCAAAGCGAGCTGGCGCACTTATCCACTCCCGCGCGTTTGCTTCCTTGACGTCGATAAAGGCGCGTATCCGGTCGACGCCGATCTCAGGCCCGCTGGCACACCTTTTCTTTCAGCGCGAACAATAAAATGAGCATCCGTTCAATGCGTCACCTCACAGGCTGAGCGGCCTTGCAACCAGACGCACATCTGTCAGCCTAGAAGAGTCTTTGAACGCGGCAGGAGTACACAATGAGGATCGCATTTTTGGGGACAGGCTTGATGGGACTGCCAATGGCTCGGCGCTTGATAGCAGCCGGACATGAGCTAACCATCTGGAACCGCTCGCCCGATCGTGCCGCCCCCCTAGGAGATATTGCCAAAGTTTGCGCTTCTCCGTCCGAAGCCGCAACGGACGCCGAGTTGGTGATCGCCATGCTTCTGGATGGACCAGCCGTGCGATCGGTGTTGCTCGACCAAGGCGTGCTTGACGCCATGCCATCGGGTGGTCTGGTGATCGACATGGGATCGGTCGATCCAGCGACCGATCGCGCATTGGCCGATGCGGCCAAGGTTCGCGGCCTCGATTATCTCGATGCGCCGGTTTCGGGCGGCGTTGTTGGCGCAGAGGCCGGAACCTTGTCGATATTCGTCGGTGGAACGGAAGCGGCAGTGCGCCGCGCCGCGCCCGTCTTAGAGGTTCTCGGACGGCCAAAACATCTTGGCCCGTCAGGCGCTGGGCAGATCGCCAAGCTGGCCAATCAGGTGATCGTTGCCACCACCATTGGCGCCGTCGCTGAAGGCTTTCGTTTGGCACAGGCCGGTGGCTGCGACTTGGCCGCCCTACGCGAGGCGCTGATGGGCGGCTTTGCCGATAGCCGTATTCTGGAGCTGCATGGCGCGCGCATGGTGGCGTCCGATTACGCCCCTGGCGGTCGGTCGGCCACGCAACTGAAAGACCTCGACAATGCCGCAGCCCAAGCCGAAGCAACCGACCTTGATTTGCCCCTGACTCAGGCCACGCGTGATGCGTTTCGCGATTTGGTCGACCATCATGATGGTGCCGAATTGGACCACGCAGCCTACTTCCACTGGCTCACGGTTCGGTAAAGCCGGACTGCGTTGGCTTAGCTATGCACGTTAGCCTCGTCAAAACGGAGCGGCAGCCTAACGGACCTCGCCGGTTAGGCGTTAATCAAAGGTTTTGCCTGTCCACTGTTGATCCGACATGGCTTTTCGCAAACGCTCATTTGCCCTGCGCTATCACAGCGTCGATTAGCTGGTTCACCTGCGTTGGCTTCTCAAGCGGTACGCTGTGGCCACTTGCCGGTATCTCGTGAAACGTTGATCCAGCTATGGTGTTGTGAATGATACGGGCTTCTTCAGGCGGCGTTGTCGTGTCGGCGTCGCCGACGATGACCACGGTGGGACAGGTTATCAATGCCAGCCGGTCGGTCGCGTCTTCACGGGCGATGATGGCCTTTTGCTGTTTCTCATAGGCTTCAAGACCAATTTCCACCGCAGCATCGGTCATTGCACGAAATGGCGGAGTGTCTAGCAGCGAAGCGTCAACACAGTTCAACGCCTGATTGGCGCGATTGAGAAACCCGATTCCTTTGCGGCGTGCCACCTCGATCTGCCGGTGGCGATTGCGAGTGCTCTGTGCGGAATCCGCACGCGCCGATGTGGCGATCAAAGCCAGGCTGAGTAGCCGGTCAGCAATCTCCGGCAGCAATTGAAAGGCCACGTATCCGCCCATCGACCAAGCCACCAGATGAAACCGCTCCGGCAGTTGCGGCAGAATGATACGGGCCATCCCAGCCAGACTGTCCTGGTTATGAAAGCCTTCTGCGACGATGACGGGATGGCGATTTTGGAAGTGTGCAATTTGATACACCCAGGAACGGTGATCCGACTGCAGGCCCGGAAGGAAGACAATCGGGTCAATCACAGCGCGTTGCTGCCAACGTGTTCTATGTCATCGTCGCGGACCCCGATGAGACCGGGCGATGCGAAATCTTCAGCGAAATGACAGGCAACCTGTTGTGCCTCACCGAAGAGACGCAAAGCTGGAACATCTTGCCCGCATCTGGGTTGGGCATAGTGACAGCGGGTGCGGAAATGACACCCTGATGGCGGAGAAAGAGGGCTTGGCAGTTCGCCTGTGACATCGGCTTTTTCGCCGCGCCGGTCTGGCGTTGGTGTCGGGATCGCCGCCAGCAACGTCTGTGTGTACGGGTGTTTGGGAGACTTGAAGACCTCATGAACCGGTCCGGTCTCCACAATCCTGCCCAGATACATGACTGCCACCCTGTCGGCCACGTGGGCAACGACAGACAGATCATGGGAAACGAAGACCAGCGTCAGCCCCATACTTTTCTGCAAGCGCATGATAAGATTGAGAATTTGCGCCTGAATGGAAACATCCAGCGCAGAAACGGGCTCATCGGCGACGATAAGATCAGGCTCCAGCGCGATCGCACGGGCCAGACCCACCCGTTGGCACTGACCGCCAGAAAGCTCGTGGGGGAAGCGGTCAAGATGGTAGCTACTCAAACCCACCTGCCCGGCCAGTTCCTCGACACGAGCGTTGATGTCCGCCTTGGATCCATAGCGGTAATTGACCAGCGCTTCGGCAAGGCTTGCGCGCACCCGCATGCGCGGGTTGAGGGAGGCATAGGGATCCTGAAAGACCATCTGAAAGCGGCGGCGCTGCGCCTTCAACTCGGTCTTGCTTAGCGTTGCCATGTCGACACCATCAAGTGTGATGGTACCGCTGCTTGGTTCCTCAAGCCGCATGATCAAACGGGCAAGCGATGATTTTCCGCAGCCGCTTTCACCGACCAGGCCCAGCGTTTCGCCTTTGGCCATGGTGACCGACACTTGGTCGACGGCCTGCACAACCTTCTGCGGGCGGCCAAGCCGTCGCTGCCCAACCGGATAGTTTTTTGAAACGTCAGACAGGCAGAGGAACGGTGAACTCATGACCACCGCACCACAATGGGGTGGCCGCGAACACCGGAGAATACCTCTGCATGGCGCACGCATGCGGTACGGTGATCGGCACTGATGGCGTGCGGAGGTGGGAGCGGTTCTTTGCACTCAGGGCCGGCAAAGCCACAGCGATCAAAATAGCTGCATCCAATGCTCGGCTTGTCCAGACGCGGTACGCTGCCGGGGACTTCAGCCAGCATAGTTCGGTGACCTGTGTGTCCACCTGGCAGAGACTGCAGCAACCCAGCCGTGTAGCCATGCGACGGCCGGCGAAACACCGAGCCCGTTGGCCCTTCTTCGACAATCCGGCCTGCATACATCACCATCATTCGGTCGGCGCAACCGGCCACCACACCCAAATCATGGGTGATGAGAATGATGCTCATGCCTAGCTCATCTTTCAGCTCGTTGATGAGGTCTAGGATTTGCGCCTGGACGGTTACGTCGAGCGACGTGGTCGGCTCATCAGCGATCAAAAGCTCCGGGTTGCAGGAAAGCGCGATCGCAATCATAACCCGCTGCCGCATGCCGCCAGAAAGCTCATGGGGGTAGGCATCCAGCCGGTTCTTGGCATCGGGTATCTTCACCAAATCAAGCAGCTCAAGAGCCCGGACCCGCGCGTTCCGTTGGCTCAGACCAAGATGGCGTCGAAGGGGCTCAGCGATCTGCATACCGATGGTGTGAACCGGGTTGAGGGAGGTCATGGGGTCTTGAAAAATCATACCGATGCGAGCGCCACGCACCCGGCGCATAGCTCGTTCGCCGCAACCCAAAAGCTCCTCACCGCCTAGGCTAATCGATCGACCACTAAGCTCTGCCCCCTCGGGTGGCAGCAGACCAAGGATCGCCATGACGGTGACACTTTTGCCGCAACCCGACTCGCCAACAAGGCTCAGAATTTCGCCGGGATGCACGTCAAACGAGATACGGTCGAGTGCCTGCAAGACGGACCCATGGGCATGAAACCGCAAGCTGAGTTCGCGCACGCTCAAGACAGGCGTTGCCGTCTGTGCGACTGCATCCATCACAGCGCACCACGCTTCATCTTGCGCGGGTCAAGTGCATCGCTCAACCGGTCGCCGAGCAGGTTGACAGCCAAGACCAACAACGAAAGCAATAGCCCCGGATAGAGCATAAGCTCCGGGTGAATGCGGAAATGGCGGCGCGCATCGGCCATCATGCCGCCCCAGCTGGGCACTTCCGGCGAGGTGCCGACGCCCAGAAAACTCAAGACAGCAGAGGTGATGATGGCGGAGGCACACACATAGGTCGCCTGAACCATAACCGGCCCCATCGTGTTGGGCAGTATGTGGCGCCAGACCATAGCTAGGCCCGATGTCCCGATGGATCGCGCCGCCATCACATAGGGTTGTTCGCGCACGCTCAGCACAACCGAGCGCACCAGCCGCACCATGCGCGGTATCTCTGGCACAGTGATCGCAAAGATCACGGTCGTGAGACCAGCGTCGAAAAGTGCCGCCAAAGCGATCGCCAGCAGAATGGCCGGGATTGCCATCATGGCATCGTTGAGCCGCATGATAATCGCGCCGCCAATCGTCGATAGACCGGCATAGATGCCAATCGCGACGCCGATGATGCTAGTAAGTGCGGCAACCGCAAAACCAACGGTCAGCGAGGCTTGCGTGCCATAGACGGCGCGGGCGAACACGTCGCGCCCCAGATGATCGCGGCCGAGCAGCGCCGTCTCGTCCGGCCCAGCGAGCCGACCGGCAGGAAAGATTTGCAGCGGATCATCAGCGATCAGCGGCGCGAAGACGGCGGTCAACAACAGTGCCAGCAGGATCAAGCTGCAAATGAGCGCGGCTGGATCCTTGAAAAAGGTCAGCGTCTGTTGCTGCCAACTGAGATGCGCCGGTCGGTCGTTGACGGCAACTGAGGACGGTTCGGCCAGGCTCATTGCTATCCCCTCACCCGAGGGTCGAAAAGCCCGTAGCTCATATCGACCAGCAGATTGACGCCGATCAGCATCAGCGAGAAGAACAGAATGACCCCTTGCACGACGGGATAGTCACGCCGTGTAATCGCATCCACTGTTAGCCGTCCAATACCGGGAATATTGAAGACCGACTCGGTGACCACCACGCCGCCGATCAGCGTGGCGAAACCAATGCCGATCACCGTGACCACCGGCACGCCTGCGTTCTTCAGCGCGTGCGTGATAAGAATACGCGCGGTGCCCATACCTTTGGCACGCGCCGTGCGGATATAGTTTTCGTTGAGAGCCTCGAGCATCGCTGCGCGGGTAACGCGTGCAATGAGCGCAGCAAATACCAACGCAAGCGCGATCGATGGCAGCGTAACGGAGTGCAGGCTTGCCAGAATACCATCTGATAAGGACTTGTACCCCTGGACGGGGAACCATCGTCGTTCCACCGCAAAGAAGTAGACGAGCATATAGCCGATAACGAAGACCGGAACTGAGAAGCCGATCACCGCAAAGCCCATGATTGCACGGTCAAGCAAGGTGTTGGCTTTCCAAGCAGCAATCACACCCAGCGGCACCGCAATGGCAACGGTGAGAATGAGCGTCACAATGCTCAGGACAAATGTCGGTTCAATACGCTGAGCGATCAGGCGTGTGACCGGTTGGCGCGAATAGATGGACTCGCCAAGATCAAGCTGCACAGCGTTGACGGCCCAGATACCGAACTGCTCGTGTAGTGGGCGATCAAGCTCCAGACGTTCCCGAATCTGCTCCACCTGCTGCGGCGTTGCATTGTCGCCGGCCAGGAGCACGGCCGGGTCGCCAGGGGCCAGGTGAACCAAGGAAAAGATGAAAACGGCAACCAGCGCCGTGATCGGAATGGCGGCAAGCAGGCGTCCAGCGATGTAAAGCAACATGGAAGGTTCTCACCGCATGGCACGACAGGCAAAAAGCTTGCCGCGGGATGGCGTAGTGGCTGTCCCGGCCAGTAAGGGGCTGGCCGGGACAAAAATCATTGAGCGGGTATGGTTTAGTTTGCCCGGCGAACGTTCCAGAAGAAAGGGACCGGGCTTTCCAGGAAACCTTCAAGGTTGGTGGCGATGCCCTGAGACGGGAAAACCTGACCAAGTGGCACATAGCTCACCAGATCATGGGTCAGCACCTGCATCTCCTCAGCCAGAGCGGCTTTCTCCGCATCGCTCTGGGCGACCGCAAAGTCCTCCCGCAGTCTTTGCAATTCTGGAGAACAGGCCCAGCCGAACCAGGCATCATCGCAAGCGCCCGACACATAGACATTGGTCATCGGGTTGATCTGATCAATGTAGCCCCATCCGGTGAAGAAGAGGTTCCAACCGCCTTCATCAACCGGCGCCTTGCTGGCACGACGCGTAGCAACCGTGGCCCAATCACTGATCTGCTCTTCGACGACAAAGCCTGCCTCTTCCAACATGGGCTTAAGCACCGAGTAGTAAACATCGTGCGTGGCAATGTCGGTCACATGCATCAAGAGAACCGGCGTACCGTCATAGCCGCCGCGCTCCAGTAGAGCAGCGGCTTCTTCCAGATTGCGCTCCAGCACGCGCTCGGTGTTGGCATCCGACGCGTAAGGTCCATTGCAAAAAAACACGGCCGCACACTCAAGAAAGCGCTCGGTGTTGTTACCAAAGGCGGCCTGCAGGAACGGGGTCTGTTCAAGGGCCAATTGCAGCGCATGACGAATATCAGGATTGTCGAATGGTGGATTGAGATGGTTGACCACCAGCTGCATGGAGTTGCCGGACTGGCGGGCGGCAATGGGCATGGCATCATTCTGACCATCAAAGAAAGCAAGCATGTCGGCTGGCACCTCTTCTACCCAGTCGATCTCGCCAGCAATGAGCGCGTCGATGGCCGTGGCAGTATCGGGAATGTGGATCAGCTCAACCCGATCAAAATGGGCAATCTTGCCACCAGCAGCCATGCTGGCAGGCTCTGAGCGCGGCACATAATCATCAAACCGCTCGAACACCGCGATGCTACCAGGGACCCACTCATCCATCACAATGCGATATGGGCCGGAGCCGATCGGCTCGCTCACCGCTTCGCTGGCTGGCGTCGCTGCCAATCGGGCCGGCATGATCACAGGTACGTTGGAGGATATCTTCGCGAGCGCATCGAGCACTAGGCCCCAAGGTTCAGCCATCTGAATGACGAACGTGTCATCATCACTGGCGGTGATGGTGTCCATCTTTGAAAAGAGAATGCGGCCAAGACCATCGACTTCCGCCCAGCGTTCCAGCGATGCAACAGCATCTGCTGCCGTCACAGGTGATCCGTCGTGGAACATCAAACCGTCACGCAGCGTGATGGTGTAGGTCATCCCATCGTCGGACAGCTCGTAACCCCCGGCCATCTGCGGCTGAACCGCGTAGTCAGCATCCAGCGCAAACAGGGTGTCATAGATCAAATAGGAGGCGTTACGAATCGTGAAGTTCGTGGTTGCGATCGGATCCATCACATTGATGTCGCCGTTCATTCGCAGGCGCAGGGTTTCCTGTGCAGCCGCGGCCATCGTGCTTGCGGCCAGCAGCGTGGCCGCCAACCCTGGCACGATAATGTATCTGAGTGATCGCATGGTCATTGTCTCCCGGTTATGACACAACGCAAATCGTTACGTTGTTCTGGTTCGCTAACTTCAAGAACGCCTATTTTTGTTGGCATATTGTTTACGCGTAACGATACGTTTCTAGCAGAGGTTGCGGTTGATGCAAGAGCGCAGTGGCACTAAAAGCAACACCGTAACCCTATTGCGTGAATTGCAACTGGGGCGCGTGCATGGGATGAGCATGCCGCCTGGCAGGAGCTGATCGATTGGCAACAATGAAGGACGTAGCGCGGTTGGCCGATGTATCGGTGACAACCGTGTCAGCAACCCTTTCTGGCGCAGCGCCGGTGAGCGAAACGCTGCAGAAACGGGTTTGGGACGCAATTTCCGAGGCCGGCTACCAGCCCGATCTCATCGCACGAAATCTGCGCAAGGGAACCTCAACAACCGTCGGCCTGGTCGTGCCCGATATTGCCGTGCCATGGGCGGCGCATCTGGCGCGCGCCATGCAGCAGGCTTTGTCAGACCGCGGCTACCATATGCTGTTTGCAAGCAGCGGTGATGATCCCGAACGGGAATTTCGGGAGATTGCCCTGATGATGGCGCACAAGGTGGCTGGCCTTATCATCGCGCCCACCAGCCTTGGCGAGGGTTATGCGGATCGTTTTGTGAAGACCGTGCGCGGTCCGGTGGTCCTTGTGGACCGAGTTCTACCGGGCACGGGCTTCGATACGGTGACCGATGATAATGTTTACGGCGCTCAACTCGTCACACGCTATTTGTTGCGACTTGGCCATAAACAGATTGCCTTTCTCGCCGGACGCCCGACGATTTCGGCATCCTACGAACGTTACGATGCGTTCCGGTCGGTGCTATCCAGTGATGGCGTGGAGCCTCGTGAAGAGCTGATGCAGCAATCGATTTTTAAACGCAAACAAGCCTACTCGGCGGTCCAGCAGCTTATGTCTCTGCCGGCCCCGCCGACCGCGATTATCTGTCTGACCATTGCCCAGCTGAAAGGCACCATGGAGGGATTGAAGAATATGGGGCTTCGGGTGCCCGATGATGTTTCAGTCATCTGTTTTGACGGGCATCACCCGGCCGAAGGATGGACGCCATCGATAACGGCGCTGTCACCTGATATTGCCGCACACAGCCAGCAGACGGCAAAACTGTTGCTCTCTCAATTTGCAGGCAACGAACCCAGGGGCGAGGTCATCCGGATCAAACCGCTGCTCCAGATCCGCGAATCTTGCCGCGCCATCGGCTAGTCAGACGTACGCAGGCGCTTCTCAACGGCGAGGCCGCGCAACCGGTGTCGCAAGGACAAACCTCAAACGGCGTAGACCAATGGTGGTCTAGGCCTTACCGACGCGCTCATCCAACTTGCTTCCGTCCGCTGATCAACGGACCCGGGTCGATGGCGCGCGATCCGGGTTCAGAGCTGCAACCCGCCCAGCTCAAGGACGCTTTCCATAGACACGAAGGTTGATGTGGATGCAAGGTGCGGCAGCTGCGAGATCTGCTCACCCAAAACTCGTCTATAGGCGGCGATATCCGTGGTTCTGACTTTGAGCAGATAATCGAATCCGCCGGCAATCATGTGGCAGGATTCCACCTCGGGGATGAGGCGCACTGCGTCGTTGAAGTCGGACAAAGCCTGCTGCCGCGTATCGGAGAGCTTCACCTCCAAAAAGGCGACATGCTCAAGCCCAAGTTTGCTTGCCGAGAGCTCAGCCCGATAGCCCGTAATCACACCAAGCGACTCCAGCCGCCTCACGCGAGCCGTGACCGGGGTTTTGGAGAGACCAACTTCCAAGCCGAGTGCTGTCATCGAAATCCGCCCATCGGCCGCCAACGCGCCCAGGATTCGATGGTCAATTTCGTCCAAGCGCTCATTTTTCAGCATCAAGAATCGTCTTCTTTTCAGTCATACTTTGGGCTTTTTGCCCTTCATTGGTCAGCCTACAGTCGAAACGGCTCTTCGTAAAATGGTAGAAAGCGCGCAACCTGAGTGAGCGTGTCAATGATCGACATCAACCAAGCCTGGGACGAGAACAAGCGGCGTAGCGAAGCCGACGTTCTTGGCGACCTTGAACGAACTGCGCAGCTGGAACCGGGCTCGCGGGCCGCAATCGTCACAAGAGCTACGTCCTTGGTGGAGCAAATCCGCGAGGCATCCAGACCCGGCCTCATGGAAACCTTTCTGGCCGAGTACGGCCTATCCACCAGCGAAGGCGTCGCCCTAATGTGTCTTGCCGAGGCACTTCTGCGTGTGCCGGATCCCAAGACAATCGACGCGCTGATTGAGGACAAGATCGCGCCATCCAACTGGTCTGACCATCTGGGTCAGTCCAGCTCACCGCTTGTCAACGCTTCGACATGGGGGCTGTTGCTGACAGGGCGTGTGTTGGATGACGCAGAACCGGGCGTGGCCGGGACGCTGCGCTCCATGGTGCGCCGCCTCGGCGAACCGGTCATCCGTACCGCCGTTGCTGCTGCCATCAAACAGATGGGTCGGCAATTTGTCCTTGGCGAAGACATAGGCGCTGCAATGCAGCGTGCACGCGGAATGGAGGCAAACGGTTACACCTATTCCTACGACATGCTGGGCGAAGGAGCGATCACGGCCGCCGACGCGCAACGCTATGCCCGCGCCTACCGCGATGCCATCGCTCACATCAGCGCCGCATGCAAAGGCCCGGACATCACGATCAACCCAGGAATTTCGGTCAAACTGTCCGCCCTTCATCCGCGCTACGAGGTGGCACAAACCGACCGCGTGATGACTGAACTGGTGCCGGTATTGACCGGGCTAGCACGGCAGGCTGCCGACGCCGGAATGGGGCTTAACATCGATGCCGAAGAGGCCAACCGCCTGGCTCTATCGTTAAAGGTCGTAGAGGCCACGCTTGCGGATCCGAGGCTTGCCGGGTGGAGCGGCTTCGGTGTGGTCGTTCAGGCCTACGGGCAGCGCGCCGGCGGCGTAATCGACGAACTCCACCGGATGGCTGAAACGCATGACCGGCGGATCATGGTTCGGCTGGTCAAAGGCGCCTACTGGGACATGGAAATCAAACATGCGCAGGTTCAGGGCCTGGACGGCTTTCCAGTCTTTACGCGAAAGGCTGCGAGCGATGTCAGCTATATCGGACTGGCGCAAAAGCTCTTGCGGTTGACCGACCGCATCTACCCGCAATTCGCGACACACAACGCCCATTCCGTGGCCGCGGTTTTGGAGATGGCCGAAGACCTGCCGCGCGAAGCGTTCGAATTTCAGCGGCTGCATGGCATGGGCGAGGCGCTGCATGATCTTGTCCTTGCCGACAAGGGAACGCGATGCCGGATCTACGCGCCAGTCGGCGCCCATCGTGATCTCCTCGCTTACCTGGTGCGGCGCCTGCTCGAAAACGGCGCCAACTCCTCCTTCGTCAACCAGATCGTCGATAAATCCGTTCCTGCATCAGTCGTGGCGGCCTGTCCTTTTGAGCAGTTGGCGACAGATATGTCCTCAGGCGGGTCCACTGTCACGACAGGGCCGGAGCTGTTCGCACCTGATCGCCGCAATGCAGCCGGTTTCGATCTAAGTGATGTCAACGAACTCTCCCGTATCGATGCAGCGCGTCAGCGCCCGGCCGGCCTAACGGTCGGCCCGATCATCGCTGGGACACCCATCGGCGGCATATCTGAAGCCATTGCCGACCCAAGCTCCGGTGAAATCATTGGCTCAACAGAGTTAGCATCCGCCGACGATGTGGCAACCGCTCTGTCAGCCGCAAGCCCTTGGACAGCCCCACCCTCCGACCGCGCCACTGTGCTGCGCCGCGCCGCGGATATGTTTGAGGCAGAATTCGGAGAGGCTTTTGCGTTGCTCGCGGCAGAAGCGGGCAAGACACTTGGTGATGCTGTCGCAGAACTTCGCGAGGCGGTGGATTTTCTGCGCTACTATGCGCGTGAGGCCGAGACGCTCGAAACGCCGGCCCGGGGTGTCTTCACCTGCATCAGCCCCTGGAATTTCCCGCTTGCGATCTTCAGTGGCCAGGTCGCAGCGGCACTGGCTGCGGGCAACGCCGTGCTTGCCAAGCCCGCCGAAACGACGCCCGCAATTGCCGCCTGGGCCGTCCAAAAGCTTCATCAGGCGGGTGTGCCGCACGCGGCCCTTCAGTTCCTGCCAGGAACGGGAAGCCAGATCGGTACCGCCTTGACCTCCGACCCGCGGGTGGGCGGCGTGGCCTTCACCGGCTCAACGGCAACGGCGCGCCGCATCCAGTCGGCCATGGCCACCGGCTGCGCGCCGGGCACGCCCCTAATTGCCGAAACCGGCGGGCTCAATGCGATGATTGTCGACAGCACGGCCCTGCCCGAACAGGCCGTTCGCGACATCATCGTCTCCGCGTTCCAGTCGGCCGGTCAGCGCTGTTCGGCGCTGCGCTGCCTCTATCTTCAAGAGGATATCGCCGCGCCCTTCCTGGAGCGCCTAGCTGGGGCAATGGACGAACTGGTTCTTGGTAACCCGTGGGACATCGCAACCGATATCGGGCCCATTATCTCAGAGACGGCCGCAGTTAGGATCAACGCCTATATCGACGCCGCTGCGCGTGACGGTCGGCTGATCCATCGACGTGAGGCACCTAATTTGGGGTCTTTCGTCGGGCCGGCCCTCATCAGCGTGTCCGGCATTGACGACTTGGAAGAGGAGGTCTTTGGACCTGTCCTCCATGTCGCGACCTTCAAGGCCGATGAGATTGACCGTGTCATCGCGGCCATCAACGCGACCGGCTATGGTTTGACCTTCGGCCTGCACACAAGGATCGACGACCGTGTGCAGACCATCGCCGACGCAGTTGATGCCGGCAACATCTACGCCAATCGCAATCAGATTGGCGCAATCGTCGGCAGCCAGCCTTTTGGCGGCGAAGGTCTATCGGGGACCGGGCCGAAGGCCGGTGGACCACATTATCTGACCCGTTTCACCGCCTCACCCGCCCCGCAAATTTCGGCGGACTGGGCGACACCGACGGACATTGGCGCTCTCAAAAAGGCATTGCGTGCATTGGATACCCGGTCGGTCCTCAGTCAAACGCAAATCCTTCCAGGACCAACAGGCGAGCTCAACAGGTTGACCACCCTGCCCCGAGCCCCGCTCATGTGTGCAGGCCCCGGCCCCGAGGCTGTTGCCCTGCAATGTGCTGCCACAGTGGCACTTGGAGGCCAAGCCGTTTGCATCAATGGCGTGCTTGACCCGATGGATTTGCATGATCTGCCGCCCTTTGGCGGGTTGATCTGGTGGGGAGAAGAGACTGCCGCGCGTGCTTACGCAGAAGCGCTTTCCCAACGCCAAGGACCGATCATCCCGCTCATCACGGGGCATCCGGATAAGGCGCATGCCTGTCTGGAGCGCCATCTTTGCGTCGATACGACGGCCGCTGGCGGCAATGCCGCGCTCCTCGCTGGAGAGCGTAGCAACCCACGCCGGGTTGCCTGATGCAAACGCAGATAGGATGAGCTGTCGATCGACCACGCTCAGTGATTTAGCGCTGGCGACAAAGGCGCGATCGCGTTGAACAGCCCCGTCTCCATCGCTGTCATCGGCTCGGGCATCGTTGGACTGAGCGTGGCCTTCTTTTTGAGGAGAGACGGTCACGACGTAACGCTCTCCGCCTTCTACGACGGGATCGGCATCGCGTCCCACCAATCCATGGTGGAACGGCCCGCCTCAGCTTGCCGCTGAACTCAACCATGCCATTTCCGGTTTTTGCGGCCCAAGGTGGCGGTCGGATTCACTGCTGTGCGGCGGCGCCGATGATACCGAGACAATGCCTCGTTTTCCAAAAGCTGTTGTTGATACCGTCCGCGCAAGTGGCAGGGGCAGCAGGGTTCGAACCCGCGACCTACGGTTTTGGAGACCGTGATATCTTAGTGCAAAATATTGTTTTTATTTGTTTTTTGGCAATGTATAGCATTGTTGTGCAAGTTTTTGTGCAAAGCTTTGTGGTCGTTTCTACGCTTCTGATTGCTCAATTCCACGCGCTATGAGCCAGTCTCACGGACAATAGGGTTATCAGCAAACCAGATTTGGGCGTAGCAACGAGAGTGAGTGCTCAGCAATGCCTGGCGAGTCACTAAGACTTTCGTGATATCCGATGGAGCAACGAAATTTTTCAAAATTGACAATTTAAAACAGACAACCTTCATGCAATCATCAACTCAGACGTATTGACGGATGATGGAGAAATTCATGATGCGCTTTGTGGTAGTTTTTCTTTGCCTCACTATGCTTGGCTGCCAATCTGCGAGCATCAACCTTTCGCACGTCAAAACTGACCGAGGTTTTTTAAACACCGGCCTGTTGGGTGTGGGCGATCTGTATCTGTTGGACACACGCGATGACTCTTTGAGTATCCTTGCGAATTTGGGACCTGAATTTCAGCGGTTCGTTGTTAACGATAACTCGTTTGACCGAATTCGCGCCAGTAGTATTCGTGGGATCACAGTGGAAGGCAGCCTGTCCGCCGCTGTTCAAGCTCAGGTAGAGTTGGAGGTCGCTGGTCAAGCGTTCATCGAGTTGAACAATGGACGCAGAGAAACCATTACCGACACACACGACGCACTAAGTTCAGCAATCAACCGGCGAGAGGCGCGCGGTGTAGATCTTGGGACTCGCTGGTTCCTTGATGCAGCAGCAGAAGAAAACTCACCGTTTAGACTTGTATTGGTAGCCGGTGCGATCACGGCAGATTCGACCCTGGTAGGGTATCGCAATGCTCTGTCCTCCGGAGCGACCATTTCGGTTCCAGTTCCGGGACGGCGGGGCGGATCGGTAAATGTCGAAATCGTTGGGGCGTCGACCGAAGATTGGCAGGGTCAAAACCTACCAGTCCTATTGGATATTCGGATCTACACCGTGTTTTTAAACGACCAGAGAAACTATGATTACCAGGCCGACATATCATACCGACCAACTGAACGCTTAACAGACGCTTTTCGCAGCCTGTAGTTGCGAAGTGTCTCAATCTCCATGCGCGGGTCGCATACTAAGGTTCAGTTGCCCAGCCCATACCGACCAGAAGGTTTCTTTCGCGGTTAGCAAGAATCGCAGCACCTGCTCGATCATAGTCAGTGTTGCCCATCATCTGGGCCAATCTGGTGCCAGAACGGTAATTATCCAGCAGATACCCAAGCGGTACGGTTTTGGATCGGTAAGTGCCTACTTCGAAATACCCATGGATCACGCCGGCTAAAATTAAAGCTTGCATTCTCCGGTCATTTTTCGAGAACTCTTGTTCAAACAGAGCTCTATATAGATGCAAAAACTCGATCACCTTGAACGCTTTGTTCTTGATCGATGCGCAGTACGAAAAAAAATAATAGAGATTGGTATCCACAGACATAGGCTGGTGCCAGCTTGGAGCACTATCAACCCAGAAATCAATGTTCTTTGGTAGCGGAAGGACCCCGTGCTCGCCCAGAGAGTGAATATGGGTTGTATCAACATAACCACCAGGCGTCAGTCCAGCTTCTGCATTGAAGATAGCACAGACGTCTTCAAGAGTGATTTCAATAACTGGTTTGTTGGTTTGTTGCGCAGTCTCTCGATTTATCCGATTAATTAGGTTTAGCAAAATCGCTTTGTTAAACGATATAAAGTCATGCTTCCGCAAGCCATCTTGCTCCCAATCAAAGTTCGGTGGTGCCATCAGTTCGCACCAATGCGGTGCCATTCAAATGCTGGACCGATATCTCGCTTCCCCGTACTACGATAATTCACGTGGCTTGAGATACCTCGAAATTTGGCTGCTTCTTCCGATCTTGCGAATGGCTCAAACCGCGTCGAAAGGTTCAGGAATCGACGTGGAATATCGTATTTATCGCATAAGGCATCCAGGAGAGCATTTAAGCTTTTGTATTGTAAGGCAGTAAATGCAGCATAATACTCATACCCGCGATAGGCAGAACGTAATTTTGTGTAATAATTTGTTTCTGTCGCGCGGCAGTACTCATTTCCCCAATACGTGAACATCAAGTCACCAGATTTTTCAATGTGTCCAACCGAGTTCAACTCAATGCCAATCAATGCCTTTGAGCCACGCGTGTTTCCGCCTATTGCGCCACGTCCCAAATGATATGACCAATAGTCAGGGTCGAATAGCTGCACGATTTTTCCGCTCTGCCCGATCAAGAATGGTACGCTCACTTTATAATCGTGGCGGGTAAGATACGAAATATCGCCCCCCAAATAGCCTTCAGTGTAATGAAGGCAAATCCCCGTTTTCCTTGTGCGAGATTTATAGAAAAAACCAGAGTGCTCATTGTCGTCGAAGTGAAGCACCGGGAGGCCTTGAAATTCTCCATCACGGATACGTCCTTTGCGACGATGCCAGGCTAAATCACGCTCCTCGCGAGCTACCAATTCACTTGCCATTACCATTTTCACTTACCCGCATTGATGCCAAGGCCTACACTATCAGTGCATCTTTAGCACGGCGTTCTCAAGTATCCAAAGCGATGAGTTCAATTTGGGCAAGCACACCCCGTACAGCCTGGAGGATATAACCTCGGTCAAATTAACTTGAGGTTGCGCTTGGTCATTCAAATAGCCTTCTATAGTGGGAATTGTTGACGCGAATCTAGCAACCTCTTGCTCAGTTTTACGAATACCGGTTTGGCTAAAGCTCTCAAATAGGCTGAGACACGTCGAGTACAAACAGTTGGGTTTTGGCGTTCAAAGGTCGAGGCGACTGACTCTGCAACATTGTCATCAAATCAGCAGCTGAATTCGGCCTACCGATCGTTCGAATTCCAGGCGGGTTCCTGCCAGCAACATCGCCAAACCAAACCACCGCATAAATTCCCCGCCCATCACTTCGGTAATTGCGCGCGTAATTGTCCTCCAACTGCTCACAGGCAGCATTCCAAAGATTGGGATGCCACTGACCTTTGATTTCAATCGGAAGGTCCAATTCGCCAATAGTGCACAAGAGATCACAGCGTCGCCGGTCAGGCATCGTCCCCTCGCTATGCACCCTGACACCGTATGGGAGCAGGTAGGGTTCGAGGTGTTCGGCCAGGCGATCACGGCAATAGTTCTCGTCGTGTGGTTGATTGTCATTCCAGAAGGGCTGAACACTATTGAACGTACCGTCGCGAACTCGCTCCTGTGCTGACACGAGCTCCGACATCACGAGGCTTTGAAGGTCGTCAATGGTCTGTGGTGGACCAGCAAGGAGTACTGGGCGTATGCTTTGAAGCGTGTTGGCACGCCAAGCCGCATCTGCCAGCGAACGCGTGTGTTCCGCCAAAACATGGCGCGCATTGTCGATGTGGTTCCCAAGCATGCCGCCATCGACAATCTGCTCAAGAGCTGAGTGAGCCGCATCGGTCAGATGTGAGCCCAGTTCGTTGATGCAGCCAGCGATATACTGAGCTTGCTCATAAGGGTGCGTGCCCGCCCATCCGCCTCGAGGAAGTTCAGTTATCTGATATGCTGCAGCATAGTGGGTAATGACAAAGGTGAGTTGGCCGACGGATCGCTTCAGTTTCGTCTGTTCACCACTGTTTGCTCCCCAGCTCAGGTCCCGCAACGCATGAAGTGTTGCCTGGTCTTGCTGTGCGAACGATTCCAAATCTGATCGAAAACGCTCAAAATCAACCGCGAATGCTGCAGCCATCCACCGACGTTTGTGCTCGTCCGACGGAAAATCGTCGTTTTCCAGCTTTCTTGCGACAAGATCGGAAAGTGCAGTTTTGTCACAAACTGACAGTGCGGTTTCCAGTAGCTGTTTGAGTGGCTGGTCCGATACTCTCTCGCTGTTTTCCAACCACTCCAATGTCAAGGACTCGGCATGCTTGGTGAAACGCTGATCACTAGCCAACTCATGCAAGCCTGACACATGTTGCTCAGAGGCAAAGAGCGCGGGCTCGATTGAATCGCGAAGGAACTGCTCTGTCTCCTGATCATCTTGAAGCAGGAGGTCCTCGAGCTGCTCCTGCAGTGCTTCAATTGCCTTGTCGTCATGAGAATACAGCCCCCAACTGCAAGCCGCTAAAGCACACCACAAGGCAGAAGGCGGGAGGTCTTCTAGAGCATGACCGCTCGCTTGATGGGCAGCGCACGCGGCAAGGATAATCCGTTCCAGGAAGTAAGTTTTCTGTTCTTGGACCGAGAGCTCAGCCATTTCACGCGGGCTTGGTAAGTCCTCGCGTTGACAGGCCGCCAGTAGTCCATCGCGTGCCATTTGTAGGTTCGTATCACCGACCAACCAGGCAACACGCTCCGCTGGGTCTTCAATCTCGCGTACTTCGCCAAAGAGGCCAAGGTAAGCCTGCGCGATTTGATGCAAATTGTGCAGGTGGCTTCCATCACGAACAGAATCTGCGACGTCTGCGAATTTCTTCCGACGAAGCTCATCCCGCCGACGCTGTTTTGCTTCCTCAACGCGTTGACGTTTTTCTTCTTCGATTTCCCAGGCTGGCCGTGGACGATTTTCAATTTCATCTAAGACGGCGTTCAACTCGGGCCGCAGGGTGGCGAGTTCGCGAGCACGCATCCAGGAATCGCCAGCGAAACCTGACGAGCCTGCCGCCCAATGAGCCAACTCTCGCCATTGTTCTATCAAGTTCTCAGAATCTGAATTCCTCGAACACAGCTTCGCCATGTGGTAGACAACGTCATCTTCGTTGGGCGTCAGTCCCGAGGCTACATCGCGAAGTCGAAACAATGCAGCGCGAGTGCCGTCTTCACCAGCGTTGACCAAAACCAACTCTTGGATCGCCCGCCGCAATTCAGGCCTTTCGCTGAAGTACTCGATTGAGAACTCGTCGAACTTCTTTGCCTGATAGCCAAAGCGGCTCGTGTTACATACCCACCCCCAAAACTGGGAAGCTGTTGGCTCACTGCTTTTCGAGAGCAGAACTATAACAGCGGCTTGAACACGGTCTTCGACGCGTTGCTGATAGTCGGTGCGGCTGTGTGGGTCGGATGGCAATTCCGCTGAGATCGCTTGTATGGCCGTCTGTAGCTGGTCAACACGCAGAACTGGCCACAATCGAAAGTCTATTCCTAATATCGTACGCCCATCCTCACGCGCATTTAGGCGGTCATTGTTCAGAACAACTTCTGCAACCTTGTCACCGGAGAAATCATCTGGATGGCGGATAATGATTTCCACAGCCAACCGTGCGGAATCGAGCGTATCGTTGGAAGACAAGCTGCTTGATAGGGCCACCCAGTCTTCCGGTTCTCCGCTTTCCTCTAACGCTTCAAGTGCTCTGGACCGCACTGAAAAGACCATCGCATCGTTGAGTACGACTCGTCTGAGGTCTTCGCGAACTGAAGCTGCGAGTGCCACGCCCTTAAGAGACTGAAGCACTACCGATGACAATCCGAATGGGACGTCGGGTGAACTGATCAATTGGACGACTTCATCCCGAACAGCATGTCGTACAAGCCCGGCCGCCACTGGCGCATCCCAATCCTCACCTCGGAAGTAAGGATCAATGGCGGCCAAATCCTGGAGTTGCTCAATCAGGACCCTGATCTGTACATCCGAGAACTGACTAACGTCACCGTAGCGCAGGCAACCATAGGGGTCATGGCTTGAGAGTTTGTTTGTGCGAGATCGGTGCAGCGTCGCCATCCAAGCATGTAGACCTCGTAGGGAAGTTGGTACGGTTCCTTCAACATAGATGGCCGATTCCAGGCGTCTGTAGGAAAGACTCCCGGCTTGTTGTGCTGACACCAGCCAGCGTGCAGCGAGATACTCAGCCACTGTGCGGTGCATGGGCTCGACTTTGTCGTTTCCCACCGAACGAAACAGCAGCGTAGATGCGGCTGACCTAATGCTTTCAATTGAGAAAGAACCACCGGCAAAGGTAGCGGTAGGCAGAAATTGGTCGTCACTGTTCTGGTTGTCGAGGTCTATTCCCCTCACACCGCCGAGTAGTAATTGAGCACACACAAAACCGGCAATGCTAAGCAACTCCTGGCTATCAGGCACGGTCGGCGATTGTGAGCGATGATACCTGTTGCGCTCTTGAACGAAGTCCACGCAAGCGCGCTCATAAATCTCGGTTCTCGTGCTTGGCCAGCCGTCAGCACCGATCGCCGCGATCAACAAGCGCAGCGATTGGGGGTTGCGCGCCAGCTCAATGGCGTGGCGGTTATGTGCCTCTTTTACAAACTCATCGCCAGAAGAAGAAAACGTCCCCAAACCTTCAACCACTGACGCAACTTCGTTGTCATTGAGAGGTTGAAGATGGCCAATGACGGGCTTCCTGCCTGTCCAAGCCACAATCGCCCGCTCTTTTTGAACTGCGGCCAAATCTGCCGCTCGGCAAGTAATGACAAAAGCCTCTATGCCTTGAGAATGAAGTCGTTCCAGTGCCAACTCGATGGGTTGATGAGCCGAGCTCGCAGGCACTTCATCAAAGCCATCGATAACGGTATAAGAACCTGTGGCTAACTGAGGGAGCGGAACACTGGACGCCACACGATAGGCTTCAAGAAGGACGCCTTGCCGCAATGTACATATCGCGCTCGCAGTATCCGACTTGCCTGAGCCCGGCTCGCCAACCAGTATAAGGGGGCCGTCGAGCGCAGCAAACTCGATGTCGGAAATTTCACGCCAGTTGTCAGCATCATCGCTGACCCGAATTCTACGGGAAACATAACTCACAAACCGACGATAACATCTCATTCGACGTATTTGAACAACATCTTACGATGTGTTTCTCATGCGCCGCCTATCATTCCTATAATTTATCAACATTCAAACGGAAGCGTTTGATTGAGTGCTCAATTGCAACCTTTCGCTTCAAGTCACAGGACAGCCCAACAATTCAAACTCGTCGACCGTTTCATCCATCCCTCCGGCTCAGCCAGCCGACAGCTGTGCTTAGCTGTTCCCAAGCCCAAGCGACCGGTGGCGCAGCGGGTCAAGGCCAGCAACGTTCTACCCTCCTCAAAAAACACAAAAACCGCCTTGAGGCGGAGAGCAGGCGATCGCACAGTTCGGATTTACATGAGATTTACATGAAAGCGATGAGGTGATGTGTTTCTATCATAGGTTATTGTTTTAAATGGTGGACCTGAACGGAGTCGAACCGATGACCTCCTGCGTGCAAATCGCATCGTGGAACAGATTTTAAACCAGGCTGACCACGGTAACATACTGAATTCATTGCGAATAGTTCGCACTAAGTACATTTTTAAGTTGCGCAATTACTGCAATAAATGTATATTTTCTTTAAAGGAGATTTACATGAAGTGCCTAAATTATATTTGAACGATACTTTTGTAGGAAGCGCGATTTGCCCAGCGGGCAAAGATCAAGAACTGTTTTGGGACAGCCCACTCTCACTGGACGGCAAAGTTCGAGGCGGAGCTATCCCGGGTTTGGGACTGCGGGTAACCGTACAAGGCCACAAATGCTTTGTTCATTCGTTTGAATGGGGCGGCAAACGTCGTCGCATCAAACTCGGTGACCCGGCCAACATGAATGTCGCGTCCGCCCGCTTGCTGGTGAGCCAGCGGAAGGCGCAGTTGACGAACGGCGAGAATCCCGACCTCAAATCTCTGGGGTACTCAGATGACAAGCCACTGACTTTAAGCCGCATCATCGACCAGTTTTGGGTAGCGAATAGTGGCGGCTGGTCCGAATCTCACCGCTATAGCATGGCATCGCTGTTGTGCCGTCGACTGCGTCGCTCAAGGGTGTCGGCTCGCAAAGCTTGCCGCCATGCAAGCTACCGCGACCTCGACTCCGTTCTTGGAGACTATGTTGCAACCAAAATCAAACCCGCCGATATCAGTAGTTACCTCTCCCAGTTTACTGGAGCAGCGACACACAACCGAGCTTATTCGTCGGCCAAGTCCCTCTTCAATTGGGCCATCCGCATGCAGTTGGTCGACATGCGCAACCCGTGCGACCCGCTGAGCTTACGCAAAAGCATCAGGCAGCGACGGGACTACAGCTCCACTGAAATCCAAGCCATCGCGCGGCATATCTTCCAGCCCCAATTCGACCCGCTCCCCGCTGTCATTGGCACTGGCACCGAGAAACGCCTCACAGCCTTGGCACATGGCCGCGAACTGGTGAGCCAGAAACAGATGCAGGAGCTTTGCCACTTCATGGGCATTCTGTTTCTGACGATGGCCCGGCCCAAAGAGCTACGCGAAGCCGAATTCAGCCACTTCGACCTAGAGCGGCTGATTTGGCACAAGCACAACACCAAAGGCATCAAGCTCTCTCGGCAACCTTATGAGTATGCCTTTCGCTCTATCCCCATCCATCGACGGGTCGCGGACATCGTCAGAGCGCAACGACAGCTCTATCCCGGCTCACGTTTCGTGTTTCCTTCGCAAACCGATGCCACGCAACCGCGTGACAATTTCAAGCGGCAGTTGGCCAAATTCAAACAGCTGGACGGGGTGCCAGAGCACTTCCAATTGTATGACCTTAAACGTATTGCGATTTCGCTGATGCTGGTTGGCCAGGGGGTCCGTCGCGAGGATGTCTCGCACTACGTCGATCATCGCGGAAACCTTGCCACCACCATGATTTACGACCTGGGATTTGTTGATCCCATGCGTCCAGTGACTGACCGTCTGGGCGAGCTGCTAGGCGTCTAAAGTTCTTGACCGTTCGCACGGAACGCCACAGGATTCTAACATCTGGAGACCTTATGCCTCCAATGCAGCACCGTTCCGGTGCTTTTTTTATGCCGAAACCCAATGAAAGCCCGAACCATGAAAGCACAACCCGCGCTCATTCTTGCGCCTGACCAACTTGAAGACCTGCTCGCCCAAACTGCCAAGCAAGCCGCCGACCAAGCGGTGGCCGCCTTGCGTGAAGACCTGGCCCGCGATCCGCGCGAACAGCTCGTTCACGACCTCCGCGCATACATTCTCGATCACACCACTGAACCCAACCCGGAAAGCCGTTGGGCCAATGGTCATCACATCCGCCAAATCGAGCTAAACGGGCGTGGCCGCCCGAAGTCTTTGGCGTGGTTTCAGAAGTTCAAGCAGGATTCAGGGCTCGCAAAGTGCCCACACCGCTCAAGCCCGCAGCATGGGCGGCTGCAGGAATGGACGTTCCGCGACATCGCGTTAGCTTGGCATGGCTATTACGCGTTTCGGTAGTCTGGTGGTTTGGCCAAATCAAGACGCAGACATGAATGAATGCTACTCCTGCGGGCCAAACACATAATCCACATCAACAATTGGTCGATGGGCTGATGCTAGGATAGTGCAGTTTTCATCGCGCCCGGTGGACGCCACTTCAACAATGAAAGCTGGATTGCCGATGTAATAGCCGTAGTAGATGATACGCTCACCGTCCGGATATTTGTTCACAACCTCGGGCCGCCATTCCAAGAATTCAAACAAATCTTCCAGCTCTGGTCCAACCGTCGAAGCGTGCTCAAGGTAAAGCGGAGAGGTGCAATCCGGAGTATAGTCCATCAAATCTGCATGGAAGTTCGTAAGTAGGATGCTCGCCATTACGTCCGCCTTGGCTGAAGGTGTTGCTGGCATGCCTGGACCTTCGTCAAAATCTCCGTTTTCGAACCCATCAAAGTTTAGAGTGAATAGGACTAGGGCTGATGCTCCACCACTAGGATTCCAATGCGTTCCAGATCGACGCGCGTTCTCTGTGTAAGGAATGAATTGATCTTCACGAACCGCATCGCCCAAAAATGGCGCGACCTTGACTATTTCTTGGCCTTCAAAATCGAGGCGTATCCCCGCGTCTGTCAAAAAATCATAGAACACGATGAAGTTCTCAAATTGAACGAGCAAGCTGCGTTGAAAGAAGCGAGACCAGTCACGCCCCATCACGCGTTCTACCTCTTTCGGCAGGCCAAAGTGACTGGTGGTCGCTTGCTGGGCAGCCTCAAGGCGCCAGTTTTGCGCTGCAACCACTCTTTCTTCTGCCGGAGTCAATGAATCCGAACAGCCAGCCACCACAATTGCAATCAATAGGATGAATGTGTAACGCATGTTGCACATTAGTCAGAACGAGACGCCAATGTTGGTCAAGCAAAAAACGCGAAGCCACATCGCACAAGCTGCGTTGATCGTGACTTTTTTGATAAGCCTCATATCAGTCAGCTTCGCTGAAGAAAGCAGCGTCTCCGAAGAACTCGAAATACCACTGTTCATACTTGATGCTGCATCCGAGCACGGGCAAACCTTTGCGAGCAATACACCAGTTGGGCGAGCGGCACGCTTCGTGGGTGAGGCCCAAACAATTGTGGGAACCTCAGCACGAATTAAAGATGGCATTCCAGTACTCGAAACTGTAGTTGATGCCAGCTCATCCACCTTGCTTGGCACCGTAGGTTACCGTGTATGTGGACTTGCAGCCGCTACCGCGTTGTGTGTCCCTGCCAACGGAGCAACGCCATTAGGCTATGCGGCCTGCGTCGGAGCTGTGAGCACTGCCTGTTTATATGGCGGCCAAGAGCTCGGTAGTGATTTTGCCGACCAAGTTTCACCTAAGATCAGATCAGCATATGAGGGGGCGGTAGAGCTCATCGAGGCTATCCACGAGACAGCTCGTGCGCAGGCGCATACGGCATGGGTTAACCGTGAAATAGAAGCGGTAAAGCAGCACGCAATCGCCAGTCTAGCCGGCTCTGGCGTTTCCGAGGACGAGTTAGAGATATTTCCGATCAACCTATCGCCCCAAGACAATCTGCATAATGAATACATGGTTTTTACCGACTCCGCTCTGTTCTGCGGATCAGCAGGTTGTCCAATCAATCTGTACCAGTTAGGGCATCGGGCTTTTGAGCCAAAGCTAATCCTAGCAACTGGCGGTTTTACTGTAAGCATCGCTAATGAGTTTGTAGGCGGCCAGACACTCGTCCCGATTATCATTCATGGGCGGCTGGGGCGAACGACTTACTACTACAACGGTTCCGAATACGAGATGGGGCAAACCGAAGAATGGTCTCAAGGTCAGTGGGGGGACTGGTTATTCAATGTCGCGGGTTTTCCGTTCGCCTCAGCAAACTATGCAGATGAATGGATTCACATATCCTTCTCCTTGTATTGCAGAGATGACGGCCTGATCAGATTGTCGACGGCTAGTTTCGCAGGAGGAGCGTATACCGGAGATCGTGTATTTTTGGCCTTTCCTGAAAACGAAATTTCCTGGCGAGCGGATCTTGAGCCACCTGTAGCCGCTCCAGATGAGCTCGATGGTAGAATGCTAAATTCTGTCACGACGGTCCCAACAGCATTTCTAGAAGCGTTAGAGGCGGAACGTTCTGTCCTCATCCACTCTGCTCTTTATCGTGGTTCGATACCATTGAACGGTTCCGCCGATGCAATTGGACGGCTCAGAGGGGTTTGCAATGATTTGAAGAACCGAAATGAGCCTACCGCTGATCGAGAAATCATTGCGGAGGCACAGAATCTTCAAGGAATAGAGGCCGTAGTAGGGGAGTGGATTGCTGAACGACCCAACACCACAATGGACACTTTTGGCACACCCAGTCGACAAATCTTGTTTACTCGCGATGGTCGATTTGGGCTTGTTGTCAGAAGTACTGGAGTTATTGGTCGCCACCTAACCGCTAACAATCCAATTGTTTGGGGCACTTATGAGGTTTCCGGGAACACCCTGATTATGACCACCCCGGGTTCGGGTGCCTTTTCGCCTCCCGAAGTGCGTCGCGGCAGATTTCAAAGGGAAGGTACCGACCTCGTTCTAGATGGCATGCGGTTTCGTCCCCTTTAATAGACCTGGCGAAGACGTCACAACACATTAACGACATCTATATGTCTCATATAACTCGGCCTCACCTAATTCTCCGTCTGCCCTTCTACTCATATTCAAAACAGCTGATATCATTACGAGCGATCATGTGACGACATGCGATAATCGAATCTGGCCCTCTGCCTTGTTTGACGAAAAATAGTAAAACGTAACTTGAATCTGACACCATGCTCTCGTGAAGGCTCGTGGAAACAAGCTCATAACCATCATTGATCAGAGAGTACGGTGAAACATCGGGTACAAAGCGCGTTTGGGCACCGGAATTGGCTGGATAAAACATCAGTGCGAATAACAGTGCGATTGCCGATTTCTGAACCATTTTTGTGCCACTCCCTCATGTGCTTCGGCGAATGGCAAAGTTACTGCAACAGATAGTGAAAATCCATCGCCGATGCACAACTCCAGGCAAACCCTCCTACGCAGTTGGCCGAGCGCAATTGGGATTGGAGGTCGATAAAGAAGGGGTGGTTGGGCCGCTGGCAACTTAGGTTTTTCTAGCGGTTCCAATTGCAATCATCTCATACTCCCCGTACCCACGAGCCTCCGGCATCGTTAGGTGGTAGGTGACGCCGGCGACTGCATTGCCGCTTTTCTTTTTTGCAGCCTGCCGGTTGCAACTGACTGGTCTCACCAGGCGGCGGGCAAGTAAATTGCTTCGGTCTTCAGTACGGCAATAGGTTTCGACCAAAAATCTGTGCCATCAGATCATCAAATGCCTGATCAATTGCGCCAGATTGCTGAATGAAAAACGCTAACGCCACGCCGATCACAACCAAGAGAATCATCGGCAGATTTGCTGATCGCTTTGGCTGGTTGGCGCGGAACTCCTGAGGCGGCAATGGTGGCGGAGTGTTGCTTGAATCGTCACGTTTGAGAGGGTCGTTGGACATCGATTTGGCTCTTGGTTCTTAGATGAGGCCGGGGCACGCCGTCATTCACATTGAATGGGTGGCTCCCTTTACCGTTTTCTGTGGCCAAAAGGCCTCGGCGGTTGGGCCGCTATCGCAATCGGTTACTTCGCACGCGGTCGTCTTGAACCGGCCTGCTGACATGGGGTGCACGCTCTACCGTCACCGATCGGGCGGCAATCGCGTTGATCCTCGTGTACTTTCCTTGATCGCCCCAATAGCACCCAGTCCAACCAACCCTACCGCAACGACCCAAGCTCCCATGTAAACCTCCCGATCGAGACAGGTGGTCTGCATCGTAATGTCGCCGATGTGGTAGCAGCTCTCCCCAAACACGCGGGTTTCCTGAACGAAGACGAACAGTCCGGCTGCCAGCGCAGCTCCCAAAATGAGTAACGGCTGCCATGGTGGCAGTGCATTGTCTGATGATGGTCGGTTGTGCGGCGGCAATGGCGGCGGTGTGATCCGCGAATCCCGGTCGTGGTTCTGTGAATTCTCAGACATTGGGATGTCCTTCTGACGCGCGATGAAGAAGCTGCGACAGAATTGGGAAAACTGTTACATCATTGATTCCAATTTGATTTTTGCTTGATTAGGCCACCCAGATTGGCCTAGCATGAGACTTGACCAGCCGATGGCCGTTGGTGGCCTAGGCTTTTTTCCAGACGCGACAGTTTTCCCAATTCTGTCGCGTACTTAGCCCGCAAAGGGAGGCAAAAAAGAGCAACAAAACAGAAAGCTTCGCGCATGACGCAGCACGTATTTCCCGCGTATCAGGCCCTGTATGCGCCGAACGCGGCCCGCAAGTATCTCAACGCGGATGAACGGCAGCGTTTTCTGGTCGCGGCCCGCCAAGCGAGCCCACCCGTGCGCACCCTCTGCGAGACGTTGCTCTTTACCGGTTGCCGCATCACCGAAGCCCTGAACCTGTCACCAGCTGCCATCCAATCGCGCGAGGGCGTCGTGGCCATCCGGTCACTCAAGAAGCGCGAGCGGCTGGTGATCCGGGAGGTGCCGATTCCAACCATGCTGATTGATTTGTTGGTGGCATCGCACAAGCTGGACCAGCGGCAGCCATCGTCAGAATGCCCCTATCTGTGGCCGTGGCATCGGGGTCATGCATGGCGACACGTCAAGCAGGTGATGGCAGCGGCGGAGATATCTGGCATTCAAGCGTGTCCGCGTGGGCTGCGTCATGGGTTTGGCGTTCATGCGATCCGGTCAGGTGTACCGCTGACACTGGTGCAACGCTGGCTAGGCCATGCCGCCCTGTCGACCACCGCCATCTATCTGGACGCGATTGGGCCGGAGGAACGGCTGATGGCCGAACGGATGTGGACGCGGCTGTGAGCTAAGAATGGGACAATGGGCGCGATCAGCGCACCGCTCAATTCATCTGACAAACAATGTTGCTTGCGCGATTTGGGTAGTGACGGGGCACCGGCCCCGTCACTACCTTCAACGTCAGCAACGCATTCCGACGATATTTGATGGCTGACGGTAAATGCCCGGCAAATGCCAGCAACAGACGCCGCAAATATGCAACTTTTGATTGCATTTTTCCGCGTTTTGTGCCATGATTTCAGTAACGTGCCAGAAAGCTAGCGCACGTCATCTTTCCCACAATTTGACCGAAAAGGAGCACGTGATGCCGTACCAGGTGACCGTGAACGCATTTCCATAGCGGGTAACGAAAACCGCTTAACTGTCCTCAATCAAAAGGAGACTCAAATGCCACCTTAATCTGACCCACTGACCTGACGCGTGACGCCATTGGCTCCGCGACCGCCCATCTGGGCATCATGACCGCGCACCAGCCCCAACACGGGGCTTTTTTTGTGCGCGCTGGTCATCGATGACGACCGTCACCGATGCACCAATGCGGTCAATATCGCCGCTTGCGGCGAACCGACCAGAGCTAAGGCCTGGCGGTGACCAATAACACTTAGCAACAATCAAATAACAACGTGAAAGCCAGAGCCATGAACAACCTAGCACTGGCTCTGGTGCGCTTGACCAAGCACAATCGCGACGGGGCATTGGCCACCCAAGCCAATCGGCGGCGCGGCTTGGTTGCGATTGCCAATGAACTCCATGGGCTGGGGTTCAAACTGCCCAGGGCCAACTCCCTCAAGCCCAAACATATTCAAAAACTCGTCAGCACTTGGCAGACCAACGGCCTGAGCAACGGTACCATCAAGAACCGCCTAGGTTGGCTGCGCTGGTGGGCCGCCAAGGTCAACAAGGCATCGGTCATGCCAAGGACCAATGCCGAATTGGGGCTACCTTTACGTGAAGGTGCTCGAACAAACCGAGCTCAAACCACCGTCAAAACAACAACACTGCGCAACCCTCGGATGCAGGCTTCACTCAACTTGATGGAGTTGTTCGGTCTGCGGTTCGAGGAAGCTTTGAAGCTGCGCGTGCGTGTCGCCGATAAAGGCACGGTCCTGGCCCTCAAACCGTCTTGGACCAAGGGCGGGCGCGGTCGCTTTATTCCGATCCGCACAGCGGCACAGCGCACGTTGCTAGATCAGGTTTCCATACTTGTGGGCAACGGCTCGCTCATTCCGGCGGACAAGTCCTACATCGGCTGGCGCAAGGTGTTTGAAACACAGCTGGCCAAGCACGAGATCAAGAATGTGCATGGCCTGCGCCACCGCTATGCCCAAACCCGTTATCTCGAACTGGTGGGGCAGCCTTGCTCACTGGCGGGCGGCAAGCGGCATGTTGACCTATCACCGGCTGAGCAGGCGCAAGCAATCGCCGCGCGTCGGCTGATCTCGGCGGAGCTCGGCCATGCACGGCTGAGCATCACTCGCGTTTATCTCGGCGAATAGGAGGGATTGACGATGCAAACCCTCTTTCGATTATTGTGGCCCTTACTAAGAGAAATACTGAGCTGGACTGTGCTCGCGGTTGCTGCAATTTTGATTTGGCGATTACTCACACTGCCGCTTTAGCGTCGACGAACATCGGATATCCGATGTGCTTAGCTAGCCGGCTGCAAGCTCTCGGGGATACAGTGATGGCTGAGGCAGACGACGATCCGATACTGGAACCACGGCCTGCGCGTCCTTGGTATGTACAAGCGATCGACACGCTTAATAAGCGGTCTTCTTCGCTGTCTCATGCTGAACCCAACTTCCCAAAAGAAAAATCACTCGACGACAGTCGCTTAGGACAGATGGCGACCTATGAACGCGAGCTCTTTGACCGAGCAACGGTCAAATGGTGGCCAAGCCGGGCCGAACGCGAGGCTCTGAAACTGGTCAAGAACCAGTCAGCTCAAGTGCGCGGCTATTATGAAGAACGCATCATCCAACGTCGAATGGACTATCTGCGAGAAAAAGATCGCCAAGCCTATTGGCGCAGCATTCAACCGGATGTGACGCCGACATTGCGGGAACGGATGGCTTGTTTTTTGAAACGGCGAGTGTTGGAAGAGCGGGAAAGGTAGCAGGCCTTTCTTGTAATAAAAATGCCAGCTCTTACTTGGAAGTAATGAAATCCAAGCGGAGAGAGGCAAAGATGAATCGAGTTATATTTTTAGCCGTCTCATTAATATTGTTCAGTGTCGGGCATGCTGCTGCACAAAGCCAGCCGACGTATGAAGATATGATGACGCAGTCTTTACGCCTCTGCCTTTTGGGCATGGGTGTAGAGATATCATCAGAAGGGGATGCGGGCATTCGACTGCTGCGCCGAGGCGTAGCAGGGGATTTCACCATTCGTAGGGAGGAGTATCCCTCGATCCTCGATAGACTCGACCAAGAATTAAAGGGTGAGTTCACCCGTGACTCTCGAGAGTGCGTGGAGCGCAATGTTGAACAGATTAACCGCTATTTTCTCGAAAGAGATCGCTTAGAACGGTCGGACCGAACCGAAGATGATCCCATAGAGAGCTACCTCCCCAGACCGGAGGTCACCGCGCAGGTCAATGGGCAAGAGCCGAACGCAGACATCATGTCAGGTCTGGAAAGTGCTTTCTTCGGCGGTCTAGCCGCAGAACATCAGGATGACATCACGCGGCTACATTTCACAGTTCCCAGAGCCGGCCATCAGTCACAGCGCATGGCAAGAACGGATCAGATGGGCCTTTGCCCTGGTCGCGCGTTTGGAACCATTAACAGTCACGTTGCCGAGCTATCTGCAGAAGTCATTGCTAAGACTGGCAATCGATTTGTCACCGATGCTTCTGTGACTTTGGTCGATTGTTCCGACGATGATCAGAACAATATTAGCAGGCAAGTGCTCTTTGCGGCGGCAGAGAATGCTGGCTGCGCGTTTTCTGCATCTTTGAATGGGGATCGGATATCGCGCAGCGATCGCCACGTCCAGGTTAGCGCAAGGCCGCTAACCTTTGTCGGGAATCCAGAACCAATTCAGATTCCGCTACCGGCATGCCGATAATGCTCAACCGGCCTGTTGCCGCGATCTACCAAGCTGGAAGTGGCCACCTGAGACATTGTCGCGAACTTGGTCAATATCCCCAATTTTCTGGGTTTTCGTTGGCCAGGCAGCAAATTGTTCAACCTACAATCAGCAACTCTGGCTCGACCTCATAAACCCAACCTTCGTGTGTGAGGTCACGCCCCAATCGCTTATAATCGATGAAGCGGTGATGCGATCCGGCAAGTCCTCGCAGTCTCGGATGAGGTCTTCGGCATAGTCAGCGATGCTGCCACGATACACGTAATGGTCATCCCAGTGGTCCGCGAGCTGATCCATTTCATAGCCGTATTCAGCCAGATGGCAGGCCACCAAATAGCGATCTTGGTCATTACCAAGAGCGTCGAGTAGATCAAACCAGTCGCCCAAGTTGGCTTGATTGATCCGCAATGCACTGAAAAAAGCCTGCCGTTCGCCATCGATGTATTGCAGTTCGTACTCTTCAATGGGCCTGCCTAAGGCATTGCGATTGTCATCGACACAGTTTCGATATTCCTCCGGCGAGGTGAAGTAGAACCCGATGGCATCAAGGCTGTAAGGCTGAGCGAAGTACACGGACTTCGCCCAGTTGGTTTGCGGAGACTGGCTCATGCGGCGGCCTCCTGCTTCGGCTTGACCTTGCGGACCACAGTACGTCCAGCCACCAGCGGGGTGTAATTGATCACCATGTTTAGGCCGTCCTGGTCTTGATGAGCCCAGCCGACCCCGATCTTCGTCCAGCGGGCTTTGTCGCCGTCACCGATCACGTGGAAGACTTCGTGCGTCGGAGTCTTTGAGTTGGTTTGTTTGTTCGTCATGGTTTGATCCTTTCCTTTGGTTTGACCGGCCACCCTGTGTGACCGGTTGGGAAAGGGCCGACCCCAGCCTTCAAGACACTGGGCCAGGGGGTTCTCGGTCTGGTGCGGAAGCTCCCTTGACCGGTGGCTGGCTGGGGTCAGGTTCTCCCAATCCGTGTCATTGGTGGTTGGACGCTTCAGGAAAGGATCGTGACGAACGACCTACCGCTCAGGCTCTTCACGCTCATAGTCATCGGTCATCCGCCGTCGTGCGCGATCCAAGCTGCTGGGCAGCATCGGTTCACCATCGGGACCGGGTTCAGGCTGCGGGTAATCCTGATAGTTCTGCCGCTGTTCGCCCAAGTACCGCTCCAAGGCTGCACGCTGATCAGGCTCCAATCGTTCATGCAGTAAGTCCAGCCGCTGAGTGCGTTCATCAGCAACTGCTGCCAATTGCTGTTGGTAGGCAATCTCAGCGGCTAGAGCCTCTCGTACCGCATCGGGTGCATCGGCGGTCAACGCTTGCAGTTCAGCTGCGGGGCCAGATTGTTCAACTTGCTGGTCAGGTTTTGCAGGCTGCCGCTCGTCGGCTGCGGCAAGCCCATCCACGGCCTGCTCAAACCAACGGCGATCGGTCGTTACGGTTGGGTCTGGTGACTTACGGGCCATCGTGGTGGCTCCTTGCGTGGGTTGAGATTGGTTTTGCAACCGGGCACGTCGGGCCCTGCGTTCGGCAGGGTTTGGCCCGCGATGCTGGGTGGGCTGCGCCGCAATCCCACGGGCTTTGTAGCTCCGCGCGTCCACGCGGACGCTCAGCCCGTTGGCCTTGAGATACGCATTCGTGAGGTCAGCCCAGTGCGTCCGCGCGGTCTTGACGAACGCTTTTTGATTCACGGTTGGCAGTTTACGCCCAAAGCCGTTCGGCTGCAGGGCGTGAACGGTAAGGAGGACATGCAAGTGCGGATTGTGCAGCGAGCCATCTTCATGGATCGCTACATCCGCAATCTGACCCTCATCCAACCAAGGCTGGACATAATCGGCGGCCAGCTCTGGCCATTGTTCAGGCGGAATTCCTCGGGTGATGGCCACCACCACTTCTTTGGCCAGACGGCCATCCTTGCGTTTCACATTGGCTTCAACGGCATTCCACAGCTGGGCACGTTCGCGTGCCCACGCCGGTGCGCCCTTCGGCGTAATCACCGCCGTGTACACCACGTCGTGCCGGGTTGGCAGCGTGGTGGTGCGGTCTTCCCGTTCAATCGGCAACGCTTCACCACTGTTGTAGGCGGCCTTAGCTACGACTGAGCGTAGGCGTCCGTCTTTGCCGCGCCGCGTAATGTTCTTCACATGGCAGTGGAGATTTCCGTCCTGCATGAGATTTATGACCACGCCAGCGGCTTGGTGGCCTGAGGGGTCTTGGGGCCAGGCCGAACAACGGCCCCAAGCGCAGTTCCGTGGCCGGACCGCGTGCCGCGCACGCCCGTCCGGCCACGGCAATGTTGCCAACCTGTAATACAGGTCTGGCAACATGTAAGTGCGCTGTTACGAGATAAGGACATGTCCCAATTGCACGATCACGTTGTTGTCTGCCGATAGTATTGGTGGAGACAATACAGTGGTGCGTATATGAGCGACGATCCGTGGAAAGACCTAACCAAGATGCGTCTGCCACCGATTATTGAGTTGGATAGTCGCTCTGGGATGATGAGTGATCTCAGTACGCGCGACATCACCGACACTATTCGCATGGGCATGACGTTTGGACGGTCGATTACCGCCTCGTCTGTTAAAAAGAAGCTGCGGCAACGCGGTTATGACCCCATCACTATTGCGGCGGTTGTTGCGGCCATCAAAGACGGTCGTGAGTATGACGGGATACTCATGGCGGCGGAACAAGCGGCGGCGACACGGGCTCGCAATGACGAACTGCGCCGCAACCCAACACCGATTCATGGCGGGGCACACTGGGCCACCAGTGAACACCTAGCCCATGCCAACTTGCTTGAACCGGACATACCGGATGTTGGCCCGGGACTGTGGCTGGGCACAACGCATGATAGCTCGTCGGTTTATTGGCAGGGTGAAAGCCACTTGTTGACCGTTGCGCCAACCCGCACCGGTAAGGGCACGATGCAGATCATCCCCAATCTGCTGCGTTATCAAGGTAGTGCGGTGGTGCTTGATCCAAAGGGCGAGTTGGCGGCTGCCACAGCTGCTTGGCGGGAGGCGCACATTGGGCCAGTGCATATCCTCAATCCGTTCGGCCTGCCTGCTTTCGGGGGCAAGACCGCTGCCTTCAATCCGCTTGATCAGGTCACCGACGCCCCGTCTGCCTTGAAGCTGGCGGAGATGATCTACCCGCGTACTGATGACGATCGGCAGCGGTTTTTTGACAACGAAGCGATTGGGTTCTTGTCGGCGGTGTTGGAGTTCACCGCCTGCTTTGCGCCAACCGAGTACCGCACCTTCGGCACCATCCGGGATACGGTTTCTACGCTCAATGAGGACTTCTATCGCCTATTGCACGCCATGACTGATCCGCGCCTGCCGCCCGCCGTGCGCAATGGTGCACAAAACGTCCTGACCAAAACCAGCGATGTCGGCCAACCGCGTCTGATCGATAGTCTTAGTCAGCATTTACGGATGTGGGATACCCCGGGTTTGCGAGCCGCCACGGCACGCTCCGATTTTACTTTCCAACAGCTGAAGGACGAGCCCACCACCGTTTATTTGGTGCTGCCGTTCGACGAGCTGAGCACCTACGGCACCTTCGTCCGCATGGTGTTTGCCTGCGCGCTGGATGCGATGCTGACGAATCCACGTCAGCCGGATACGCCGGTATTGTTCGTGCTCGACGAGTTCTTGGGGCTAGATGCCGATGATCGGTTTGTCAGTGCGCTGCGCACCCATGCCAGTGCTGGAGCCCGGTTGTGGTTCTTCCTACAAGACCTCCCGACCTTAGAGCAAAAGTACCCCACCACCTGGAAGTCGTTCCTCCAAGCTGAGGTGAAGACGTTCTTCGGCACCGACGATCCGCATACCGCCAAGCTGATCTCTGACTATCTGGGCGATACGACAGTCGCCTATGACCAACCAAGCGTCAGCCCAGCGGTCAGCGGTGGAGCCGCCTCCTACAGCATTGGTGACACGGTGCAGCTCACTGGGAGACGGCTCTTGAAGCCGGAAGAGGTCATCAACCAACTGGCTGCCACCGACTTGGCCCAGCCGCGCCAAGCGATCCACTTCTTACGCGGTGTTCCACCGGTGCAAGCCAAGCTTCATCCCTGGTTCACCGACCCGGTGGCCGTCGCGCGACAACAAACCGGAAAGGGCGCAACCCATGGCCATCAACCCAAAGGGCTTTAGGAACTATTTGCCGCTGACGGTGCTGCTCATGGCTGGGTTGGCGACTTTGGGCGCGTTATGGGGGGCGACGGCCACCACCACCGCCCTAATGAGCAGTGCCATGGTGATGGGGCCACTGGCCTTGATCACCACAGTGCCGCTGGCCTTGGCCACTGCGTCTTTCGGCAACCTATTCGCATTGGTCGCAACACCAGTATGGGCGATCCTTGGCGGTCAAACCTTCGCAGGCAGACAAGCCTGGGCGGCAGCGAACAATGGCAGTCATCCGTTAGGTGTGACCCTGTTTGCTGATACCCATCCGATCCATCAGCACCTCAATCACTTCGCGCGGCAACTCGACCTTCCGCGTATCAAGTGGGTGGGGTGGTTTCCGGACGACAGCATCAATGCCTTTGCCATGGGGCTCAAACAAGACGAGGCATTGGTGGCGTTTTCCAGTGGTGCAATCAACAAGCTAACGAAAGACGAAATGCAAGCCGTCATGGCGCATGAGTTGGCGCACATCGCGAACCATGACATGGCGCGCATGACCTACGCTGTCGCTGTGCAAGACGCGCTGACCTGGTTTTTGCGCTGGCGCGGTCTCAAACAATTTGCCCGTTGGGTGTTCACCCCATTGTCTGAACTGGAGTTGATGCGGATGTCGCGCCGTCGGGAATATTGGGCCGATGCGATTGGAGCTCGTTTGGTCAGTCCTGAAGCGATGGCTGGCGCGCTACGCAAAACGTCCGCGCTCAAAACCAACAGCAAAGCTGCCGCTGACTTCCGACATTTTATGCTCAACGCGGATGCCAGCAGTTTTTTTGCCTCTCACCCCACCACCAAACAGCGTATTGAAGCCATTGAACGGCGCATGTTTATCAATCGTTTGCCGGAAACAGGGGTTGCTAGCAGCGACGTCGACTTAGGCGGCGTAGCGGCTCGGCTCAAGACCTGGGTCTATCGCCGGTTTAACGAGCCGCCTCACAAGCCAAGCTGAACAACTGTCAGTTTCCATTTGTGCGCGGTACGAAAAAGTAGTACCATGAGAACAAATGGAGAATATTTGATATGGCCACAGTAGATAAGCGCAGCATCTCACTGACCCCAGAACTCGCCTCGATTGTCGACGCGGCGGTTGCTGAGGGTAATTACGCTAGTAGCAGTGAGGTTGTGCGTGACGCGCTACGCGAATGGAAGGAACGGCGTGATTTTCATGGCTATACGCGAGAGGAAGTTCGCGTGCTCTTGCAAGAAGGGTTGGCCAGTGGCGCACCGAAGCCGTGGGACAAATCCAAGTTTCTGTCAGAGGCTCGCAAGCGACTGCAAGCAGATCAAGACGACAGTTAATTCCACTGCATGCCTCTAAGGCTCCTACTCACACCGCAAGCCGAAGAGGACCTCTTCGAGATTTGGCTGTTTATCGCTGCCGACAATCCAGCTGCAGCAGATCAGCTTATTGCTGACGTTGAAAAGGGCTGGTCGCATCTAGCGGAGTTTCCATTGTCGGGCGAAGCCAGGACCGACCTGGCACCAGGCATTCGACGGCAAGTCACGCGTCGCCACCAAACGCTGTACAAAATTGAAGACGATGCCATTTTGATCATGCGCGTATTGGCACCAAAAGGTAAGCCGGTTGACAAAGAGGCGAGCGAGGTTTGATCGATTGCCTCGCGCCATCCTCCTGCACGTGGCATTCTCAATGAGCGTTCAAGTTAGATGCGTATTTAGCTCCAACCAGCGCGCTTCATTGCCTTTGCCTGACTTGCTTTGCCGCCGGTTCACCGCTCGCGCATCGATCGCGTTTTTCAAATGGACCGCATAATGCTGCTCAATCATCTCCACGCTGGTGCGGCAGTTTTTGGCGATCTGGTAGATGTCTGCGCCTTCTAATAGTCGAAAGGAAATGTAGCTGTGCCGCAGTGAGTAGAAGGTCCGTTGATTGCCTTGGCGATCGGTCTTCAACTCGAGGTCATGCAAGATGCGGTTGAAAGCCTTCTTGTGATCATGGGGAAACACGCGATCGGTCGGTTGCGGTTGGTTGCGCTTCACCAGTCGCTGGAAGGGAAACACGGCACCGGCGGTTGATTTGCAATAGCCGACGCCGCGCTTGCCGCGCACCTGGATGACCAGGATGGTCTCGCCGCTGTCTTCGTCTTCGACGATCTCGACATCACGGTATTCCAGCACATTGATCTCGTCGGGGCGGAGGCCGGTGTTGGCCATGAACAGCACTTTGTCGTGTAGCTGTTCGGCCAGATAGCGGTGCTTGGCGTTCTTCATCTGTTGGATGTTGGCGCGCGTGGACTCGTAGAGGCGTTTGTATTCCTCGGGTGAGAACCAGCCACGATGAACCACCTTTCCGGCAGACCGGTAGGGGGTCGACATATCGGGTAGATGTGTGAGCCATCCATGCCGGATCGCGGTCTTCAGCACCAGGCGCAGCGTCACCATTTCATGATGGAGCGTGCTGCGAGAGGGCGGCTTCCAAGGTTTGGCATCTTCGCCATCTTCGTTCGCCTCAGCACCTTCGACTGGCGGCTTTAGCCGCTTAAGCCGGTATTCCTGGATCAAACCTGACGTAACCTTCGATAGGCCGTAGCTGCCAAAAAAGGGAACCAGGTGGAGCCGGAGCCGCCGATAGTGGTCATTGACCCAGCGTGCATTGCGATCACCGTCGGTCAGGGCTTCGTATTCTGCCTGAAAGCGATCCGCCGCTAGCTTGAAGGTTGGTTCCCCGAGATTCTCACCACGCCGCTGCATATCGCGTAGTGTGAAAAACCAGTCCTCCGCGAAATCCTTGGCGCGCGCGAGGCTGGTTTCTTTCGTACTCACACGTTGATTTTTGCCGCCCAAATAGGCCGAACACTGCCAGGTCGGGCCGGTGTTGCGCCGATACAAATGCACTTTGCCATCGAGAATGGTGTGCTTGTCCATCGCCTCTGTTCCCCATCAATCACATGTGCAATTTTGTGTAAGGGTTGTGTCAGGGCGATTCTAACGCACGAGCACCAGAAAGCGACAGGTATAATACTGATTTTAATGGGAAAATGGCAGGGGCAGCAGGGTTCGAACCCGCGACCTACGGTTTTGGAGACCGTCGCTCTACCAACTGAGCTATACCCCTAGAGCAACTTCAGCAAAAGTTGCCGACTTTTGCGCTCCGAAATTGCGCACAACAACGACTGTGCGTCTTGCGCGTGATGCGCAGATCGCGAGAAAACGCTGGCGCATCACGCGCGTTGATTACGCGCCAAGTGCACAGATTTCAAGAGCTAGTTTGACGGCGCAACCGCTTCTAACGCCTCGATATCAGCGCCGACAATGGCCGCTTCGTTTTTCAAGATCGTCTCAATCGGCCAATCCCACCAGGCGATTGCGTTGAGGCGGGTGATGGTCGCCTCATCAAAGCGCATTTTCACCACTTCTGCGCGGTTGCCCGCAACGATCGCATAGTCGGGCACAGTGCCGCCCACCACGGCCCCAGCGCCGATGATCACGCCATTGCCAAGGCGCGCGCCGGGCAGGACCGTCGCGCCTGTTCCGATCCATACATCATGGCCGATCACCGTATCTTTCGTGCCGGTGGGCATGCTCGGTCGATCATAGTCCACACCGCCTTCAAGACCGTCGAAAACGGCGAAGGGATAAGTTGAAATCCCGTCCATGCGGTGGTTGGCGGACGAGGTGATGAACTGCACGCCGTCGGCAATTTGGCAGAAGCTGCCGAGCACCAGCCTCTCTCGGTTGCCGCCAAACAAATAGGGCGCAAGCGCCATAGCCCAATTCTCTGGCGGCTGGTGCGCCGAGGCGTAGGTGTAGCGGCCGATCTCCCAACTTGGATGATCGATCGCCGCCTGCAAGAAAACCGTGCCCTTATGGATCGAACCATCAGGCAGTGTAATCGGGTGCAGTGTGTCCGGTGGTGGAAAAGGCATCAGGTGGACGCCTCCCCGCCTGCCCCTGCCCGGGCCAGCGCCTGTTCCAAGTCGTAGATCAGATCGTCGGCATCCTCGATCCCGATGGAAAGCCGCAAAAGGCGCGGATGCACTGGAAAGCCTTCGCCTGACACCGTCTTGCGATGTTCGATCAGGCTCTCAACGCCGCCCAGCGAAGTCGCCGGATAGAACACCTCGGTAAAGCGACAAACATCGATGGCGGCCTGCTCGCTGCCCTTGACGATAATCGACAGCATGCCACCGAATAGCCCACTGGTCTGACGCTTGGCAACCGCGTGACCCGGATCGGAAGGCAGCCCAGGATAAAGCACGGCGTCCAGCGCTGGGTGACCGTCAAAGTGTTTCGCGATGGCCATGGCGTTGGCGCTGGCTTTCTCGACCCGCAGAAACAGCGTGCGCATGCCGCGCACCAAAAGCCAGGCATCGAAGGATTGCAGCACGGTGCCCTGCAGCTTGCGAATGAGAGCAATCTCGTCCCAAAAACCGCCCTCGCCGCCCGTTTCACGTACCGAGAGCACGCCGGCGGTGACATCCGAGTGTCCGCCCAGGTACTTAGTGGCCGAGTGAAACGAGATGTCGGCCCCAAAGTCGAGCGCCCGGGTGATATTCGGTGGCGTGCCGGTGCAGTCGGTGATCAGCTTAGCCCCTGCCCCATGCGCTATATCAGCGGCGGCCTGAATATCGGTCACTTCCCAATTGGGGTTATTGGGCGTTTCCACCCACACAAGCTGTGTTTCGCCGGGGCGCACGGCGGCGGCCAGCTCATCCAGATTGCCCGCCGTGTAGCTGGACAGCGTGATCCGGCCATTCGCCTCATAGGCCAGCAGCTGCATGCGCACGCCGTGATACATCACCTCCGGCGCCACCACATGGGCGCCGGTCGGCAGATGCTCGATAACGGCGGTTGCCGCCGACATGCCTGACGCGAAGAGAAGCGACTCCTTAGCGCCCTCCAACTCAGCTATGACCGCCTCGGCGTGCGCCGTCGTTTGGCTGCCATCGCGGCGGTACCAATAGGGCTTGCGGATATCGTAATTCTCATCACGCGCATAGGTGGCGGCCGGCTGAATGCCCGGCACGACAGCGCCGGTCTCGTCTTCGACAAAATGCAGCGCCTGCGCCACGCGCGTCGCCAGGCTTGGCTTGCGGTTGCTGGGGTCCGTCATAGGGTCCTTAAAAAGGTTAGAAAGCGTAGAGCTCCACGCGGTAGCCGTCCGGGTCGAAAACCTGAACCCGTGTCGGTCCATGATCCTGCCATTCGGCTTCGACAATCCCATCGTCCGAAAAGCGTTGTCGCGCAACCATCACCTCATCGACGCTGTCGCACTGAAAGCCGAAATGGGTGGTGCGTGGCACATCGACCACAGGTGTGCCCTCACTCAGCGCAAGAAGGCACCCCGACACGCTGGCGAGAATGAGCAAGTGGTCGTCCTCATGCACGCGCTGATCCAGGCCGAAATAGCGCGCATAAAAGGCGGCCGAGCGTTCGCGATCCGCGACCGTCAAAGCAACATGGTTCAGACGCATGGCAGACCTCCCGTTATTGTTTTCGGCAGCATAAACGAAAACAGGCGGCCCGAAGGCCGCCTGTTATTACCCCTGAGGCGGTGCCTCTACTCGACGATTTTGGAAACGACGCCGGCGCCGACGGTGCGGCCGCCTTCGCGGATGGCGAAGCGCAGCTTCTCTTCCATGGCGATCGGCACGATCAGATCAACATTGATCTCAACATTGTCGCCCGGCATCACCATTTCCGTGCCTTCCTTCAGCGTCACGATGCCGGTCACATCGGTCGTGCGGAAGTAGAACTGCGGACGGTAGTTGGTGAAGAACGGCGTGTGACGGCCACCCTCTTCCTTCGTCAGGATGTAGGCTTCAGCCACGAACTTGGTGTGCGGCGTCACCGACCCTGGCTTGCAGAGGATCTGGCCACGCTCAACATCTTCACGGCCAACACCGCGCAAGAGAGCACCGATATTGTCACCAGCTTCACCGCGATCCAGCAGCTTGCGGAACATTTCCACGCCCGTGCAGGTCGTCTTCTGGGTGTCGCGGATGCCGACGATTTCGATTTCATCGCCCACATTCACAACACCGCGCTCCACACGACCGGTCACAACCGTACCGCGGCCGGAGATCGAAAACACATCTTCGATCGGCATCAGGAACGGCTGGTCCACCGGACGCTCAGGCTGTGGAATGTAGCTGTCCACCTGCTCCATCAGTTCGCGGATCTTCGTCTCACCGATTTCAGGTGTCTTGCCTTCCAGAGCGGCCAGAGCGGACCCTGCAATGATAGGGATGTCATCGCCCGGGAAGTCGTAGGACGAAAGCAGCTCACGGATTTCCATTTCGACGAGCTCAAGCAGCTCTTCATCATCGACCTGGTCAACCTTGTTCATGAACACGACAAGCGCCGGCACACCAACCTGACGGGCCAGCAGGATGTGCTCGCGGGTCTGTGGCATCGGGCCATCGGCAGCCGAGCACACCAGGATCGCACCATCCATCTGCGCCGCACCGGTGATCATGTTCTTCACATAGTCAGCATGGCCTGGGCAATCGACATGGGCGTAGTGACGGTTGTCCGTCTCATACTCAACGTGCGCGGTCGAAATGGTGATACCGCGGGCACGCTCTTCAGGCGCACCATCGATCTCATCATAGGCTTTGAAATCGCCAAAATACTTCGTGATCGCCGCCGTCAACGTCGTCTTGCCATGGTCAACATGACCAATCGTGCCAACATTCACATGCGGCTTGTTACGCTCAAACTTCTCTTTCGCCATGGCGATTTTCCTTCGGCTGGGCGGTTGTCGGGAGGGCGTAAACGAGAGCCGCTACGCTTGAGCCGCGCACATAAGGCTTTAGGCCCCAACAGGCAAGAGGTTTCCGACGGGCGATGGCCGGCGGACCAGTCAGAAAAGACGTTGGGACGCTATGAGGTGGGCGTTGCTGTGCCAGCAGGTGCCGTCGGTGTTGGTGCCGCATCGCTCGCCGCCGGGGCAGCCGCCGGATCGACCACATCGCCAAATGTGACGATCACCGGGTTGGGGTAATGATCATTCATAGCGCCTGTCGACGCATCGACAACCGCACCGACAACGCCGCCCAAGATCAAATTACCCGCCATACCGGCCGCCCCGGAGCCAGCGACCTGCGTCGTCACAGGGACGACACGCGGCTCAAAACCTTCAAGGTTGAAGGTCGCTGTGAAGCTCTGGTTGCGCGGCACGTCAAGCATGCAGGGCGTGACGCAGGTTTGTTGCAGCGAGGTCAGAACCGTCGCGCCCGACGGCGTGCTTTCAAAATGCACCTCATTGGTCGTCCCGCGCGTCACCGTCGCGCACCCCGACAGCGCCAATGCGGCGACCCCACAAATGATCAGCTTTTTCATTGCCCCAAACCCCGATTACGCAACCCAACCTTGCCCGTCAGCCCACGAGCAGGCGAGAACCCTAACGGCAAATGGGGGAAAGTCCAACTGACCCGTAGGCAGACGCCGGCACAAGGAAAAGGGAGATCGTCAGGGAATGGAGCGGGTAGCGGGAATCGAACCCGCATATTCAGCTTGGAAGGCTGCTGCTCTACCATTGAGCTATACCCGCGATCACGGTCGCAAGATGGGCGTTGTGGGACGGGCCGTCAATCCAAATCGACCAGGTTATGCACCCATGCGGTTGGGTATCTTTCTTTGCTCTGTTCCTTCGAAACAACCGCAGAAGCCCTAGAGCAACAAGGATGCCCGGTTGGGCTGAAAACCCAGGACCAAGGGGGATGTCGTTCTCGGTGATTGTTCCACAATCACCCGCCACGACCACGCCGCTTTCTGCGAAAGCAGCTTGGTGGAGGAGGCTGGATTCGAACCAGCGTACGCTAAGCGAACGGATTTACAGTCCGTCTCCTTTAACCACTCGGACACTCCTCCACGAAGCTCCCTGGCGTGTGCCTCTTGCGAAGCCCGCGCGTTATCAACATTCGCACCTGCGCTGTCAATCCGTTCGCACCACTGCTAACAGCCTCCTCGCCAATCTTTTCTCCCAGCCAGGCTGATCAGCATGACAGATGACACCGGCCCCACCAAAGGGTCTGCTAAACCTCGTTCCAGCTTTCAGCGGTTGAAGGCCTCCAAAGCGGCCAAAAAGGGCGGGGAAACCAAAGCGCAGCGCCAGAAACGGTTCGCCGCCAAGCCCAAGGCGGATACGCCGGAACGCGACGTGCCCTACCATGTACACGGCCTGCATGCAGTGCGCGCCGCACTTGGCAATCCACGGCGCAAAATCTTCAAATTGATGGCAACACCCAACGCACTGCAGCGCTTGGAGATTGAGCCGCATCCCTCCATCGAAGTTGAAACCGTTCACCCCAAAGCGCTCGATGAGTTGCTCGGCGAGGATACGGTGCATCAGGGCATCGCCGCGCTGATTAAGCCGCTACCCGAGCAGCCGCTGGAAGCCCCCTACCCCAGTTTCTCCATCGTGCTCGATCAGGTCACCGATCCGCACAATGTCGGCGCGATCCTGCGCTCCGCCGCCGCGTTCGATGCCGACGCATTGATCACGACCACCCGCCACGCCGCGCGCGAAACCGCAACGCTCGCCAAGGCGGCCTCCGGCGCGTTCGAGCTGGTGCCGATCCTCACCGTGCGCAATCTTGCCGACAGCTTGGAAGAACTGAAAGCCGCCGGAACGCTGGTCGTCGGATTGGACGGTGAGGCGTCAACCGAACTTCCGGCCGCGCTAAAAGCCTTTCGGAAGGCGCCCGATCAGCCCATCGCGCTCGTCTTGGGGTCCGAAGGAAAAGGGCTTCGGCAAAAAACCATGGCGACCTGCAGTGTGGTCGCCAAGCTTCCGCTGACAGGCGAAGCACTGGCCAGCCTCAACGTGTCGAACGCTGCGGTGCTCGCTATGTACATCGCGCGAAGCGCTTAGCGGCACAAACAAAGTCTTGCGCGGCAGGCCGACGCGCAGTATGGCGGGTCGCATCGCTTCCATGCGCATCGTGCTGGCATAGCTCAGTTGGTAGAGCACCTGATTTGTAATCAGGGGGTCGCGGGTTCGAACCCTGCTGCCAGCACCATACATCCCCCACTCCATGCCGTCAGAACGGCGGTACGCCTCGGATCAAGTCCGAGGATGACATGGGCATAGGATGCCCACCCTACTCCGCCGCATCCACCTTTGGCGGCTGGGTTTCGGTCAAGAAACCGCCGGACTGGCGGCGCCACAGCTGGCTGTAAAGGCCGCCGGCTTCAAGCAAGCTGGCATGGGTACCATCCTCGATGATCTGGCCCTTATCCATCACGATCAGCCGGTCCAACTCAGCAATCGTCGACAGCCGGTGGGCAATGGCGATCACGGTCTTCCCAGCCATAAGCTCGTAAAGACTGTCCTGGATCGCCGCCTCAACCTCGGTGTCGAGCGCCGACGTCGCCTCGTCGAGCAAAAGGATCGGTGCGTTTTTCAACAGCACGCGCGCAATCGCAATGCGCTGGCGCTGACCGCCGGAGAGTTTGACCCCGCGTTCGCCAACCTGCGCATCGAGCCCTTTGTGCCCAGCCATGTCTTCCAGATCGTAGACAAAGCTGTCCGCCCGCGCCATTTCCACGGCCCGGCGAACATCAGCCTCGGACGCATCGGGCCGGCCATAGGCGATGTTCTCGCGCACAGAACGATGCAGCAAAGCCGTGTCCTGCGTGACCACACCAATATGGCGCCGCAAGGTTTCCTGCTGAACCTCGGCAATGTTCTGACCGTCGATCAGCACCCTGCCCGTTTCCACATCGTGCAAACGCAAGAGCAGATTGACCAGCGTCGTCTTGCCGGCGCCGGAGCGTCCGATAAGGCCCACCTTCTCGCCCGGCGCGATGGTGAGGTTGAGGTTCTCCATCACGCCATCGTCTTTGCCATAGTGGAAGGCGACGTTCTCAAACCTGATCTCACCGCGATCCACATGCATGACCGGCGCATCGGGCTTATCCTGAACCAGGCGCGGCGTGGAGAGCATGGCCATGCCATCATAGACGGTGCCGATGTTCTCAAACAGCGCCGCCATCTCCCACATGATCCACTGGGAAATGCCATTTAGGCGCAGCGCCAGACCCATCGCGACGGCTATCGCACCGACCGAGATCGCGCCGGTCAGCCAAAACCAAATCGACATCGCGCCCAGCGCGAACAGGAGCAACATGTTCAGCGAATAGAGCAGAATGTTGAACCAGCTGGAGAGCCGCATCTGCGCGTGCACGGCCTGCAAGAACGGATCCATGGCCTCACGCGCATACTCCTCTTCAGACCCTGAATGGGCAAAGAGTTTGACCGTGGTGATGTTCGTGTAGCTGTCGACGATCCGCCCGGTCATATCCGAGCGCTTATCGGCCTGGATCTGCGCCACATCGCGCAAACGCGGCACGAAATAGACCATGATGGCGAGGTAAAGCACCAGCCAGACCAACATCGGGATGAGCAAGCGAATGTCGGCCGAGGCCGCCACGAAAAGCGTGCCGATGAAGAAGGCAACGACATAGACCAGAACGTCAAACAGCTTCAGCACGCTTTCGCGCACGGCCAGCGCCGTTTGCATCACCTTGGTGGCGACGCGGCCTGCAAAATCATTGGCGTAGAACGCGTGGCTTTGCCCGAGCAGATAACGGTGCGCCCACCAGCGGATACGCATGGGATAGTTGCCAAGCAGCGTTTGGTGGACGATCAGCGTTTGCCAGATGACTGCCGCTGGCAGGACGAGGAGCATCAAAAACGCCATCCACAGCAGCGTGCTGCCCTCATCGGCCAAAAAACTCTCCCGCTCGCTGGTCACCAGCCAGTCCACCACCTGACCGAGGAACGAATAGACGTAGACTTCGCCGATACCGATGAAGAACGACAGCGCCGATGCTGTCAGCACGGCCGGCCACGCACCACGGGTGTAGTGCGCACAAAACGCCAGCAGCGTGGCCGGTGGTGTGACCGGCTGCTCGGCGGGAAACGGATCAAGGCGTCGCTCAAACCAGGCGAACATGAGGGGACCTCAAGGCCAGCGCCCGTTCAGGTCGGGGCCGTCTTTATGGGTTTCGAATCGGGAAAAGCAGACCGCAACTGTCCGCGAAGGCAAACTATACATCGCCCAACTGTGACACCGCGAGGGCAGTGCCGCCGATTTCGGTCAAAACGGCAATCATTCTTGCCATACCGTGCCATTTAAGCGACACACCTCGGCGCCCTGTTTTATGGCCTTCCTTCACCCGCGCATTTGAGCCTCCCATGTCGCAGACCTCCTTTTCCCGCATCGGCTTCATGGCAAGTTCGGTGGACGAAGCGCAGCAGGCCAAGGCGCGCCTTCAGACCCGCTATGGTGCCCATGATCTGGCCAATTGCGATGTCATCGTCGCGCTTGGCGGCGACGGGCTGATGCTGTCGGCGCTGCATGAGTTCATGAACACTGGCATCCCGATTTACGGCATGAACCGTGGCTCGGTCGGTTTTCTGATGAACGAGTATGCCGAGGAAGGCCTGACCGAACGGCTCGCTGCGGCCTATCCGACCACCATCCATCCGTTGGCGATGAATGCCTGGGACAAGGATGGTGCGCTCCATGAAGCCCGCGCGCTCAACGAGGTTTCCTTGCTGCGGCAGACCTATCAGGCCGCCAAGCTGAAAATCTCGGTCGATGACCGGGTACGCCTGGAAGAGTTGATCTGCGATGGCGCGCTGGTCGCAACACCGGCCGGCTCCACCGCCTACAATCTCTCCGCCCACGGTCCGATCCTGCCGATCACCGCCAGCATGCTGGCGCTGACACCGATCAGCCCATTTCGGCCACGGCGCTGGCGCGGCGCGATCCTGCCGTCCATCGCCAAGGTCCGCTTTGATGTCTTGGAAGCCGAGAAGCGGCCCGTCGCCGTTGCCGCCGATGCCCAGGAGACCCGTTCGGTGGTGCGCGTCGATGTCGTCGAGTGCCGCACGGACTCCGCCAACATGCTCTTCGATCCACACCATTCGCTCGAAGAACGCATCTTGAACGAGCAGTTTTCCGGATTTTAGACCGGGTCGAGGGTGAGATCGTCCTCCAAAGTGGTGTCTTCGACCGTCATTGCCGGCATGTCGCTGCCGGATTGATCGTCAGGTTCGCTGACACCTGACCTAGAAGCCGTCGCGATCGCGCGCGGATTCAAGACGCAGCTTTCCAGGCGCAGGCGCAGCATTTTTGCCGAGATTGGTTTGGTGAGAAAGCCGCTCACACCCGCATCACGGGCCAGGATGACACGGCTAAGTTCTGCGTGCGCAGAGAGCATAAGGATGGGGATGTGCGGGTTCCTGCTCTGCGGGTCGCGCACAGCTTGGGCCAGTTCCAGCCCGTCAAAGACCGGCATCACCCAATCGGTGATGATGATATCGACTTCGTTTTGCTCGAATGCCTGAAGCGCGGCAACGCCGTCCTCCGCCTCGATCACACTGCGAATGCCCAGCCCGTTGAGCAGCGAGCGCACAAGGCGGCGCATAAACGCCGAGTCATCGGCAAGCAGTATCCGCAGTCTCGATAGGTCCAGATGCAATACAACCATCCTGCAATCAAAGATTGTATTTGCACCTAAGCCTACGCCGGTTAGGTGAGGCTTAACTCGCCCTGTAAAATGCCGGAGATGGACGGAAAACGGTGCCCTGGACGCAACAGCCGAGCAATGCGGATCGTCAAGTTAAGCGTCTGCTAACAGGATTGGAGCATCCTAACGTCCGTTCCATCATGGGAAGTGCGCCGGCTTTGCCTCAAGATCTGTCCCAAATCAGCGTCTTGCTGGTTGATGACTCGCTCTACATGCGGCGTCTGTTGCGCTCGCTGTTGCAAGGGCTTGGCGTGCGCCACGTGCTGGAGGCCGAAGACGGTGCCTCGGCGCTGGAAGTCTTCCAACAGCAGCCAGTCGACATCATCATCACCGACTGGGTGATGCCGGTCTTTGACGGGCTGGAGCTGACGGCGGCGGTCCGCAATCCTGAGACCAGCGACAACCCCTACACGCCGATCATCATGCTCTCGGCCTATACCGAGCGCAGCCGCGTCATCCAGGCGCGCGACGCCGGCGTGACGGAGTTCCTGTGCAAGCCGATATCGGCCAAACAGCTCTATCTGCGGTTGGAGAACTGCATCGTGAAGCCGCGTCCCTTCATCCGCACCCAAAGATTTTTCGGACCTGACCGCCGGCGCTTTGTCCACCCGAACTATGTCGGCGAAAAGAAGCGGCAAGACGATACCGATGAAGACGAAGAGTTCCAGGAAATCGACGATGCCGTCGAAACCTGACCAACTGGCGGCCAATGGACCTGACCTGCACCGCAACGCCTAACGCTATGGCAACCCTTTTGGCTTAGTGTTCAGAAGCGTCGGTACACAAGGGCCAATTTTCGAGGATGATGATGGACGAGACGATCAAAAAGGGTGGCTATCAAACGATCACCCCGCCCAACACCTTGCAGAAAAAAGTCCGCAAGCTGACCGGTCGCGATGCCCAGTTCGATCCGATCAAGAAAGCCGAACAGGCCGTTGAACGTCTATCCGTGAACTTTGCCGACTGGATGGACGAGGAAGTGCAGCGCCTGATGAAAGTCTGGCAGCAGAACAAAGACACCGGCTTCACCAAAGAGGCGCGCGGCGACCTCTACCGCACCGCCCATGACATGCGCGGCCAGGCGTCCACCTTAGGCTTCCCGTCGGTCGGCAAGATCGCCGGCGTCTTTTGCGACATCATGGATGCGATGGGCGAGCGCGAGGTGCCCGACGCGTTCATGGAAAAATACATCAAGGCCATCCGCGCCATCGCCCGCGAAACCAAGGCTGGCGAAGACAATTCCATTGCAACCACACTTGCCGATGAACTGTCCAAGGCCGGGGCGGAAATGATCGCCAAGGTCGAAGAGGAAGACAGCAAGGCCGCCTAACCAGCGTAAATTCGGTTAGGCCGCGATCGCGTCGGTGATCGCCACGTCCACCTGAACCTCCGGCGAGGCTTCGGCAAACATTTCTTCCAGGTCGGTTACGTCAGGCACGCGGCTTGCCACCGTGTAGGCACGTGCGTCCGCCTGCATGATGTCGGCGGCAATGCTGTGGCAAAGCGCGACCGTCGCATCGATCGGACCGTTCGCGGCAACGCCATCGATGACCTGTTCGACGCTGCGCTGATCGACGACCTCGATCAGCGTTTCGGCGAAAAAGGATGGCGTCCAATCCACATCCGCGCGAGCCAATTCGCGGGCCATCACCAAGGCCATCGAAAGCACGTTGCGCACGTCGTCATTGAGGCCGGTTTTTTTGAGCAGCGTCGCGGCGACCACCGGACGCGGATGGACAAAAGCGCTGCGCACCCGGTCCATCGATACATCACATAGCCGGGCGACCATCGCCTCCAGCGTCGGAATATGTCCCGAAAGCGCCACCCGCAGCACGAAAGCCGGGGTGATGATGCCACGCCCATGAAGCGCGCCAGCAGCCTGCCAACAGGCCTTGCCATCAAGGCGCATGAGAACGGCAAGAAGCGCTCGCTCGCGCGCCGCGCCCGTCAAGCGCTCCAACCGCTTGTCCGGCACCAAGGCGCGCACAAATTCATTGGACTGATAGGCTTCAGCACAACGCGCCACAAGCAGACATTGATGTTCCGGCGACAGCCGTCGGTTCGCCTGCAGAGCATCCAGCGCTTCCAGATCGCCGCTGAAACGGTCAATGAATCTGGATAGTTCCTCACCCGACAACTGAACATAAGGGTTGCCGACAAGCGCCTTGCAGGCTGCAACGCCTGCCTTTTGGAGGATCCAACTGATGGTCGCCTGATCAAGACCCATTCGCTGCGCAATCGCCTCATCCAAGCGCGGCTCACCGCGCTGCAGGGCCTCGATAAGATGGGTCGTCAAAAGCACCGGCGAGCGCGCAAACAAAGCCGCGCTGACTGACGGCACATCATCGATGAGGCGCAGGACAAGCGCACGTGGCGCATCGCGCCGGTCAGCAAAAACGCTCGCCAACCGCTCGCGGACCTCAACGCACGGATCATCGAGCAGCGCGAAAAGCCCGGTCAGCACCTGCCGGCGATCGGCATCATCAAGCGGGGAATGCAGATAGGATCGGGCCAGAGCATCGGCCGCCTCAATCCTGCGTTCACGCGGGGCGCGCTGCGACCACTCCAAAAACGCATCGACAATCATACCGGTGGCACCAACTCCGAGCCCGCACGGATCGCCGCTGGGTTGCGGTAGGTTTGCGTCAACTGGCCGGATTGAACGAACCCGACCAGATCAAGTGGCGGGCCAACCTCTTGCGGGCGCGACACGGGATTGGGCACCACAGGCGCGCGCTGATCGCCAAAAGGCTGTTGGCCTTCCATTCCAGGTGAAGGCGAATCGTGCGTGGCCACCAAATCTTCGGCGATCTCCGGCGCCTGCACGCCATCAGGGCGATAGAGGGCGGCAAAAAACGGCACCGAGCCGCGACCGGCCGGCGAGAACAAGCCCATCTGGGCGAACTGATCTGGCGGCGCGGCCTCCGGCAGAGCATCGAAGCCGGCCGGTTCAAGCACCACGGGTTGGCTTGGATCGCGCGGCACCGGCGCGGCGACGGTCTCAGGTCGCGCGGTAAGACTGGTGCCTGCAAGACGCGTATCGGTGGAGACGGTGTCGGTGGGGAAGCCATCCACCAAGCGGTCGTAAAGCTGGCGCACGGACACCGGCTCACCAGAACGGTCATAGAAAAGACCGCGATTGGCCGCAGCCTGGGTCGGAAAAACATCGGCCGCCACACGGTTAGGCTGCTGTTCTGCAAGCGAGATCAAGCGCGAAGCACCCGACGGACCAAACACATGGGCCACATAGCCCTCGCCCACGGTTACCGGCCGGCCCAGCGCGTTTTGCAGATCGCCCGCGTTTTCCTGCAGATAGAGCCCACTCATAACCGCCGAAAGCTGCGGGTCGTGGCGCATCGCCAGAACCGCTTCACGGGTTTGCGGATTATCGACCAGGAACCGTCCATCGGAGCGGCGCTCAATCGCCGCCGCCTCTTCGGCAAGACCCAAAGCCTCGCCATGCTCATGAACCATGCCGAGCCAGGTCTGCTCAATGAACTGGAAGGGACCGCGCGCCGAGGAGGTGGTCGCTGCCGCGTTCACATCAAGGCTGCTCTCGCGCATCGCCGTGGTCATGAAGAAATCGAACGGCAGTCCGGTCGCCGCCGAAGCGTTGGCGAAAGCCTGTTCGATGCGCTGCGGCGCCGGCGTCGCGCGTGCCGGATCGCTCGGGCGCGCTAACGCCGTGTCGGGCACTGAAAACAGGGACAGAAAAGACTGCACCGCACCACTCCGCAAGTTACCCGCAACTGTGGAGCCGTTATGGTAAATGCACCCTTAACGCGTGGGCGAGGCGCAGTGATTTCAGCGCGTTAGGGCTCCTTGGGCCGTTTCTTTTCGACGATATGATCGGCAATCGCGTAATCAAGATAGCCACAGCGGGCCATCAACGCGGCCTTGGTCGAATCAAATCGACCCTGGTCGGTGAGATAGTCGTCATGAATGTGGACGCCGACCACTTCGCCAAACACCATCCAGTAGCTGCTGGCATTGCCGTTGCGGTCGAGCGGCTGCTGAACTTGCGTCACCACGCATTCCAGCGCCGAGGGCGCATCGACAAGCCGTGGCGCATCCACCTTCTCAGCATCGACACACTGAAGCCCGGTTGCGGCGATTTCGCTGACGCCGCGCGGATAGGTCGCCGAGCTTTGGTTCATGGTATCGAACATCGCCTCAGACACGCTGTGGGCAACGAAGCAGCCGCTTTCACGCGCAAAGGTGAGGGAATCTTTTTCACCGCCCGATGAAAACATCACAATCAACGGTTCATCGCTGACGGCGTTGAAAAAACTATAGGGCGCAAGGTTCTCCTCGCCGTTCTTGGCGCGTGTTGCGATCCAGCCGATGGGGCGCGGCGCAACCAACGCCTTGAAAGGGTTGTGGCGAAACGGATGGCCGTCCTGCGGCGAATAGAACATCGTGTCAGGCCTCGACAGAAAGAACTGTCAAATGGTCCTCAACAGCTGGCCTTGGCCGTTCGGTCGGCGGCGCGCTCGCCGTGCCGATGTGAAGGAACCCAACGACCTTTTCCTCCGGTTGGACGCCAAGCAGTGCTTTGGCATCGCCATTGTAGGTCGCCCAACCGGTCAGCCACTGGGCGCTGTAGCCCATCGCATGGGCACCATGGATAAGGTTCATGGCGCTTGCTCCGGCGGAAAGCTCCTGTTCCCAAATCGGGATTTTGACGTGCTCGGCAGCCGTGCTCACAACCACCAGGCAGAGCGGCGCTTGGACGAAAATGCTGTCGACCTTGTCGCGGCTTTCCACCGGCAGGTCCGGCTCGTCCACTTCGCGCAGCGCGCGCAGCTTCGGCGCCAGCGTTCGCCGCGTGGATTGATCGAGCGCGATGTAACGCCAGGGCGCCAGCTTGCCATGGTCAGGAACCCGCATCGCAATGGTGATCAGCGTGTGCAACTCATCCGCCGACGGCCCGGGCGCCTCTAGAAAGGCGGCCGTGACGGTCCGCCGTGTCTGCAACTGGTCGAGCGCTGTCGGTTCACCCATCAAATTTCTCTCCATTGGCCTGCGATTTTCCGCCTCATCGGACCTGAATGTGCCAGCTTGCCAGTCAGTAACCTTGAAGCCAGACAACCTCTTTGGCAAAGGTTTTGCCCAAGCGGCGCTGATCACGCGGGTGGTGAGTCGCGCTGTCGCCGGGCTCTCGCCCCTGCACTACCTGCACCACCTTGAAATCGCCATACCCAGACGGTCGAACGGATTGATGCTTCACAAACCCCTCACCCACCAGGCCACCCCAATGGAGCGCTCTGCAGCCGGTATACTCGCCGTTATTCTGGTGGCGGGCGCTGCTTTTCTCGTTCCATCCGGTAGAGCCTTAGCGCAGGACGCAGTGATCCGCGAAACGCCGCCCAATCCGGTCGCGCGACCCGCAGAAATCGTCTCAACGCCGTTGCAGCCTGGCCAATCGCCGGCCCCAGACCCGTTCAACCCGGATGCTGGATCGCCGCAAGCGCTTGATCCCAATGCCGTTTCACCGCTTGCCGAACCGAGTTTTGAGGTCGTTATACCCGATCTGGACGCCGCCGGCGTGCCGGTGCAATTCACCGCAATCCTCAACGAAGATGGTCCCCCGCTCCAGCGCGATCTGATCTGGACCATCTACGCGCTTGGTGATGATGAGGTTGATGACGAGGACCTGGTGCTGAACTCGCAGGGTGGCACGCTTAACGCCGATGTCCCACCCGGCAGCTATGTCGTGCACGTGTCCTATGGCCTGGCAACACTCTCCCGACCTCTGACCGTCGGTCCTCAGGGTCTGACGGAGGTTTTCAATCTCAACGCTGGGGGAATGGCGCTACGCGCCGCAATCTCCAGCGACAACTTCCTGCCCAATGAAGCGGTGTCGTTTCAGGTCTTTCCTGAAACGGTCGAGGATTTTGAAACCGCCCGCCCGCTGGCCCGCGACATTGATGAGCAAGCCATCTTGGTTGTTCCAGCCGGGCGCTACACGGTGGTGAGCCGCTATGGCGATGTGAACGCCATCGTCCGCGCCCAGATCGATGTCGAACCAGGGCAGTTGACCGAAGCGGTGATGTTCCACAACGCAGCCCAAATCACGCTGAAACTGGTCAACGAACCTAATGGCGAGGCGCTGCCCAACACCGCTTGGAGCGTCTTGAACCCAGGTGGTGACATTGTGCGTGAGTTCGTCGGCGCCTTCCCAACCATGGTGCTATCCGAAGGCGATTACACGATCATCGCGCGCCATGACGGCCAGGTGTTCAGCCGCGAGTTCGCCGTCGTCTCCGGCGTCAATCGCGAAGAAGAGCTGGTTGCCCAATAACGCGGGACTTTGTCGCGACTGAATGTGTGTTTGTCGCGACCAAAGGGCCGTTGTTCCAGACGATTGACGCGACAAGGGCACGACGAAAAGGCTTTCGTCGCGATTACATTTTGTCCCTCAACGCCAAACGAGTGAAACTGCATGACCGACCCACTGGATGATCGACGCGCCCGCGGCACACGCATTTTGGACGAACTTCATCCGGATGCCTATGGCGCCGTGAAGGACGCCATGGCCGATATCGCACCGGAATTTGCCAATTTTGTCAGCGATTTCGCCTTTGGCGATGTTTATGGTCGCGAGGACCTGGCGCTACGCGACCGTCAGATCACCACCATCGCCGCGCTGGCTGCAATCGGCAATGCCGCGCCGCAGCTGAAAGTGCACATCCAGGCAGGTTTGCGCGTCGGCCTTTCACGCGAGCAAGTGGTTGAAATCCTGATACAAATCGCAGTTTACGCGGGGTTTCCTGCCGCCCTCAACGCGCTGGCCGTGGCCAAGGAGGCCTTTGCCGAGTTGGATGAAAAAACGCCCGGCGCTTAAGCACCGGGCGTTTGCTCTAAGCCTCTGATTTTCTGGCCAAATCCGGCGGTGTCGCTTCCTTTTTGAGGCTAGCAAGTGCCTCATCCAGGCTCATCGCCGTTTGATGCTTGACGCCCAAGCGGCGCACATTCACCGAGCGCTCTTCGGCCTCGCGATTGCCGACCACCAGGATCACCGGCACTTTTTGCAGCGAGTGCTCGCGCACCTTGTAGTTGATTTTCTCGTTGCGATTATCGAGTTCAGCGTTGAAATCATTGGCCAAAAGCGCCTCATACACCTCTTGGGCGTAGGCGTCCGCGTCCTGCGTAATGGTCGCGACCACCACCTGCGTCGGCGCCAGCCAGAGCGGGAAATGCCCGGCATAGCTCTCAATCAAAATGCCAAGGAACCGTTCCAACGATCCGCAGATCGCTCGATGCACCATCACCGGCTGCACTTTGTCGCCATCCTTGTCGACGTAAAATGCGCCGAACCGTTCGGGCAGATTAAAGTCCACCTGCGTGGTGCCAAGCTGCCAATCGCGGCCAATGGCATCCTTCAACGTATACTCGAACTTTGGCCCATAAAACGTTCCCTCGCCTTCATTAATTCCGATCTTGATGCGCGGGTCTTCGGCCGCCATGCGCTCCAGCGCGCGCTTCAATATGTCCTCGGCATGGTCCCAGGCCGCGTCGGTGCCGACGCGTTTTTCTGGCCGAGTAGCGAGCTTCACCTCGACCTCTTCAAAACCGAAATCCTCGTAAACCGACATCATCAGATCGTTGATCTTTAGAATTTCGGATTCCAGCTGGTCCTCGGTGCAAAACACATGCGCATCGTCCTGCGTGAACGCCCGCACCCGCAGCAGGCCATGCAAAGCGCCAGAGGGCTCATAGCGATGGACCGCGCCGAATTCGGCGAGCCGCATTGGCAGGTCGCGATAGCTTTTCAGCCCGTGCTTGAAGATCTGAACGTGCCCTGGGCAGTTCATCGGCTTGAGCGCAAACACGCGCTGGTCGGCGTTCTCATCGTCCGGCTCAACGAGCGCGTCAGCGGCCTTCACGCCGAACATGTTCTCCGAGTACCAACCCCAGTGACCCGACGTCTCCCAGAGCGATTTATCGAGCACTTGCGGCGCGTTGACCTCCTTGTAGCCATCCTTGCCGATGCGCCGGCGCATATAGCTGGTGAGGTTCTGAAACAGCGTCCAGCCCTTGGGATGCCAGAAAACCGTGCCCGGCCCCTCTTCCTGGAAATGAAACAAATCCATCTCGCGGCCAAGCTTGCGATGGTCGCGCTTCTCGGCCTCTTCGAGCATGTGCAGATAAGCTTTCAGCCCCTTCTCGTCCTGCCACGCGGTACCGTAGATGCGGGTCAGCATCTGGTTGTCGCTGTCCCCGCGCCAATAAGCGCCGGCCACCTTCATCAGCTTGAAAGCCTGGCCAATCTGCCCGGTTGTCGCCATGTGCGGGCCCCGACAGAGATCGAACCAATCGCCTTGAAAATAGATTTTGACGTCTTCGCCGTCAGGAATGGCGTCGAGCAACTCGACTTTGAAGTCCTCGCCCTTCTCCTTGAAAACTTCTGCGGTCTTATCGCGGCTCCAAACTTCTTTGGTGAAGGGTTTGTTGCGCGCAATGATCTCGCGCATCTTCTTCTCGATGACCGGCAGATCCTCGGTCGTGAACGGCTCGTCACGATAGAAATCGTAAAAAAAGCCGTTCTCGATCACCGGGCCGATGGTGACCTGCGTGCCCGGCCAAAGCTCCTGCACGGCCTCGGCCATCACATGGGCAGCGTCGTGGCGTATCAGCTCGGTTGCGCGCGGATCATCGCGGGTCACGATCTCGACCTTGGCCCCATCGGGCAGCGGATCGGTCAGGTCGCCGACTGTTCCGTCAACGGCGACAGCGACGGCCTTTTTGGCCAGAGACTTGGAGATGGACGCGGCCAGATCGGCGCCCGTCGCACCGTCATCCAGCGAACGCTCTGTTCCATCAGGCATGGTAAGAGAGGGCATTGTCATCGCTCCTTTGGCTCAACTCCTGCCTACGAGTGCAGGTAAGCGCGAAATGTTCGATCCGGCTTGGATTAGTCCGGCAGCCGATGATCTTTGGGTATATGGGCGCCGGTCCAGTGCCCATAGCGCCAGGGCGTATACCAGCGCGCCTGCGGGTTCAAGCGTTCCGGCACCGGGTCTAGACCGGATGACCCAAGCGGCCGACAACGCCAGATGCGCGCCGCTCCCATCCAAACGCCGGGCCATGCGCCGTGCAGGGCAATCGCCTCGTCGGTGTAAGCCGAACAAGAAGGCATATGCCGGCAGGTACGCCCAAAGATCGAGGAAAGCGTCAGCTGGTAGAAGCGAATAAAAGCCCTGAGAACCGTCGTCACGAGACCGGTTCGGCCTGGCTTGCCGGTGCCTCTTCCAGTGCTTGCTCCATGGCCTGCGCCGTCGCTTCAAAGGCAAGCATCACCGACGCGTGGCGCGCCTTGTAGTCACGCACCGCCTCAAAGATCGACAGATCGGCAAAACGGTCACCAAACGCCACATCCTCGCCAGCAAGCAGGGATCGAAGCCCGTCGCGAGCCTGGCTGACCTCCTTCGGCGAAGCACCCATAACCCCTTCCCCCAAAACGGCCGCCGAGGCTTGTCCAAGCGCACAGGCTTTGACGTCCTGCGCAAACTCGCAGACCAAACCATCAGAATTGAGAACAACATCGACGGTGACCACCGAACCGCACATCCGCGCATGACGTGTTGAACTGCCCTGCGGGGCGTCCAGACGGCCGAGATTGGGAATATTGGCCGAAAGCGATAGCAGTCGTGCGCTATATAGATCGTCAAGCATGCTTGCGTTCGGCCGAGGCCGCCACCTAACGTTATTGTGATGCCTCTGGAATGTAGGCCGATCTGCTCCATATGCAATCGGGCGTTGAGGCGGCATAGTGTCAGCACCGTGGCACGACCGCCAGCCGAAGACGCTGGACCGGTTGGTCCATACTCCTGCCAATGTCGTACGTTCCGGTGCAATGACCAAAAAAGACCAATCCCACCCGGAGAATATCATGGACGCGATCCTCGACAGCCTGAAAACGTCCGAGGCACGCCCGGCCCACGCGCGCCCGTCGCGCGAAGAGGCCGAAGAGGCGGTTCGCACGCTGATCGCCTGGGCGGGCGACGATCCGACCCGTGAGGGTCTGATCGACACGCCCAAGCGCGTCGCCAAGGCCTATGGTGAACTGTTTTCCGGCTATGATGCTGATATTGAAGAGATTCTCGACCGGGTGTTCGAGGAAGTCGAAGGCTATCAGGACATCGTCCTGCTCAAAGACATCCCCTTTCACTCGCACTGTGAACACCACATGGTGCCGTTCGTCGGTAAGGCGCATATCGCTTATTACCCGCGCGCCGGTGTCGTTGGCTTGTCCAAGCTTGCCCGTTTGGTCGACGCCTATGCGCGCCGCCTGCAGACTCAAGAGGCGATGACGGCACAAATCTCTATGGCCATCGAAGAGTATCTCGGGCCACGCGGCGTCGCCGTGATGGTGGAAGGCGAGCATATGTGCATGTCGATGCGCGGCATTCGCAAAGCCGGATCCTCGACGATCACGACGCGCTTTACCGGCGTGTTCGAAGAAGCCGACGAACAGGTGCGCTTCTTGACGCTTGTGCGCGGATAGGGTTGCTGGGGCAGCGCGGCCAACCGGTCACGCTGTCCTTTTTTCAATCCTTACCGTGTTCCGCCATGTCATTCCCGCCACCGTCTGCCGAAACCGAAATTCAGGAACTTGGCGACCGTTTCGCGCCGCGCTTCGACGCAAACGGCCTGGTGACGGCCGTTGCCGTCGATCATGCGACAAAGCGGGTCCTGATGGTCGCGCATATGAATGCGGACGCAATCCAGGCGACCCTGCAGTCGGGATACGCCCATTATTGGTCGCGCTCGCGGGCATCGCTTTGGAAGAAGGGCGAATCGAGTGGCGAACTTCAAAAACTGCAGGCGCTCTATGTCGATTGTGACCAGGACGCGCTGATCGTAGAGGTCAGCGTCGAAGGGCGCGGAAGCGCCTGTCACAACGGCTTCGCGTCCTGCTTTTACCGCGTGGTGCAAAGCAAGACCGGCGATTGGGTGTTGCACACGCACGAGCAGCCGCTTGTCTCCAAAGATACGCTTTACGGCGGATCATAGGGTCCACGATGCCCGTCACACACCACGACACGCTCAGCAGCGTTCAAAGCCAAACCAATGGACGCCCGACAATTGGTCTGGCGCTTGGCGGTGGCGCCGCGCGGGGTTGGGCGCATATCGGGGTGCTGGAAGTTCTGGCGGAAAACGGCATCGTGCCCGATGTGATTGCCGGCACGTCGATTGGCGCCGTCTCAGGCGGTGCGTTCAGTGCCGGCAAGCTGGCAGAACTCAAAGCTTTTGCCCTATCGCTCACCTCACGGCGCGTGTTTTCGCTTGTTGACCTGACACCGCTTTCGAACGGGCTAATCGCAGGCAAAAGGCTTGAGGCGCGGCTCGCGGCTCATATGGCTGGATTGCGCTTGGAAGAGCTGCCGATCCGCACCGTGTTCATCGCCGCGGAGTTGGCGACCGGCCATGAAATTTGGCTGCGGCGGGGCGATCTGATCCGGCTGATGCAGGCGTCCTACGCGCTGCCCGGCGTGTTTCATCCGATTGAGATCAATGGACGGGCTTTGGTGGATGGCGCGTTGGTCAATCCGGTGCCGGTTTCGGTTTGCCGGGCCTATGGTGCACGCCTGGTGATTGCGGTGAACCTGTCGCCAGAAACCATGCCACATGGCGGTGTCGTGCCCGACCTTCCAGATTTTGAAGGCGATCCTGTCGGGCAGGACGCTCGCAACGACGCTGACGAGTCCACATTCGGCTGGAAGGACGTGACGGGTTTTGCCAATCCGTTTCGCAAAATTTTGCGCAGCCAGTTTGGCGCCGACGATGATGACGGGCCGCGCGGTATTCCAGCGGTCATGATGCAGTCGTTCACGATCATCCAAGATCGGTTGACGCGCATGCGGTTGGCTGGCGATCCGCCTGACACCACCATCGCGCCCCATGTGGGGGGCATCGGCATGTTCGATTTTCATAAGGCGGATCAGGCCATTGCCGCTGGTCGCGCAGCCGCCACACGCGCCTTGGACGACATCGCCGCCCTTACCGAGCGATTGTCGGCGCACTAGGGCACTATGCGATCAAGCTGACCCGCGACACGCCCTAGATTCAAGCGTTTTGCGGCGCTTACCTGAATCAGCCAGATCGCAAAGTGCTCTAACCAAAGGTTAACCGGACCGAAAGGCTTTGTTGATAGCTTGAATCGTGGCGGCAGCCACCCCCGCGCTGCCACGACGGACAAGGTTCCATGTTGGAAGAAATCAGCAAACTGCTTGGACTAAGCCTGCTCATGAGCGTGCTGATCGCCGCGCTCTTCACCTTCGGTTCGCCTGTCCAAGCAGAAGACTCTGTCAATGCTCAGAACCAGCAGAACATACTGGGCCAAGCAGCAACCACGCAGGGCGTGCCTTTGCTTGGCATCGACGATGACGAAGACACCGATCAGAGCGCCGCAGGCGATGATTCATCGGCAGACTAGCTGGCTAGCTTGTTAACTGGACGCGATGTAGTCGCGCAGGGCTTCGGCCTCGCGCTGAACCTCTTCGATGCGCGCCTTGACGATATCGCCGATCGAAATCACACCAACCAGCCGCATATCGGAGACAACCGGCACGTGGCGGAACCGCCCGGCTGTCATTTTGCCCATCAAATCATGGCTGGATTCATGCTCTGAGCAGGTGACCACCGACTGCGTCATGTAGTTTGCCACCGGCTGGTCGAAGACCGTTGCACCATGCTGGGCCAAGGCCCGCACAATATCGCGCTCGGAGATGATGCCGACCACCGATTGGCGCTCATTGGTAACGATGATGGCGCCGATGTTTTTCTCCGAAAGGTCTTCCATGACGGCCATCATGGTGGTTTCGGGATTGGCGGTTGCGACCTCATGGCCTTTTTCGGCCAATATTGCGCTTACTTGCATGGCATCCCCCTCCTAAACTTGGCAGGCGTTGATCCTTTACATGACAGCTTCTTGGAAAGGCTGCCCTGAAAGAGCGAGCATGCGCCAAGCTTGAGCAGATTGGCAAGACCGGCTTTTGGCCGCCTGCTTCACGGGCCATGTCGCGATGTTTCAGACGCCGGGCGCAGTCATCAGACGACGCGGATGCGAGGACGCTTATCGAACAGCGGGAAACCGAAAAAGCCAAGCGCAAAGCCGCCCAGATGGGCCTGCCAGGCTATGCTTGATCCGCCTTCACCGCCGGGAACCGAAACCGCGCCGAAAAGCAGGTTGGAAACGATCAACATGCCGCAGAACATTAGGACGGTCGGATTGCTCCAAAGATCTTGCAGGGATTGAACTGGCCGCTCGCGCATCAGTTCAGGATGCCGCAAGGAGGCAAACATGCCCCGGTCACGCGGATCGAACACGAACCGCGCCGCGCCGCCCATAACCGCTGAAATGCCCGCCGACGCGCCGACCAAGGGCGCCGCACTGCCCCAATGGACGATCACATGGGTCGCCGCGCCAGCAATCGTGCCGAGCAACAGGAGCAGCAAAAAGCGCTGCGTGCCCAGACGGCGGACCACTGGAGCGCCGAACGTGACCAGCCAAAGCGCGTTCATACCCAGATGCATCCAGCTGCCATGTAGCAATCCATAGGTGGCAAAGGTCAGATAGCCCAGCCAAGCTGGGCCAACGAAAAACTGGTTGAGAACTTCGTCCGACGCCAGAAGGCGAGCCGGAAAGAACGCAAAATTGAGAAACAGCTCGGTCCCGAGCGTCTGCGGTCCGTGATAGACAAGCGCGTGAATGGCAGCGAACAGCAAAACCAGACCCAACAGGAGCGGCGGCACGTTGAACGCCGGCTCACGCGGCGGACGTGGTGGCACCGGGCGCATCGCGCCATCATCACCACCCTGTCCTGATTGTCTCATCGGCTCCATTCTGCCTGCCTTTTCAAAAACCTTGGTGTGTTGCCACAACGCTGCTCAACGCCCAGCCGCTTCCCCTATATAGATCGCACCGCTCACGATGCGACCGTCATGGGCGCACGTGCTCGGCAAAAAAAAGCCGCCGGCTTTCGCCAGCGGCTGGTCACATCCCCTTGTCGGAAAATTCTGCCTCAGCGCGAGTCTGGAAGAGCGCCGAAACGGGGCAAATCCGCCCGTCGATGTGTTGGTTTCAATAGAAAACCGAAGGTGTGTGTAGGCGTTAACGTCGCCCAATCCACAGGCGAGGGCAATGATAACGCCTTGTTAAGGTTAATCATCACAACCGCCTGCATTTCATGGAAATCCGTGCTGATTAGCATCTCAACACACCCCCACCACCTGTCTCCAAGTGAGACACAAAGGTAAACATTGGTTGAGATGTCATGAAATCTGTTAGCAGCAAGCGGCTCTATCAATACTGGCAGGACCTGCGCGGTGACCGCCCTGCCCCAGAACGCCGCGACATTGAACCGGCTGCGATCAAATCTCTGCTCAGCGACGTCTTCATCCTTGAGCACGTGTCGGGGGTCGAATTTTCTTACCGCCTGGCTGGCTCATCGCTCTGCGCAGCCTACTGCCGGGAGCTGAAGGGCCGCTCCTTCCGTCAGTACTGGAATGAGGAGGACCTTGAAGCGCTGGACACCATGTTGATGGCGATCCGCGAAGACGCGGCAGCGGCTGTCGTCGGCTATCACGGGATTAATCAGCGCGGCCAACGCGCGCCGTTTGAAATGCTGCTCCTGCCGCTGCGCTATGGCGGCAAAGACTATCCGCGCATTCTTGGCATCGCCGCGCCATCGGACTCTGACTACTGGCTCGGCCTTCACCCGGTCGAACGTCACGAGATCACCTCGATGCGCCTCATTTGGCCGGACGAGCAGCCGGCGTTCCTGCGCCATGCGGTGAATGCCGACGCCCTGATGGAATCCGATTTCCTCAACGATGACGGGCCTTTGGGCGATCTGGTCGAAGGTGACTTCGACGTTGCAGTGCGCGATTCGACCGTTTCAGAATCGCGCGCCACCGCGCGCCGCCAGGCCTTCCGGATCATCGAAGGCGGCCGGTCCTAAGCCCGCTCGGCAAGGCGCGATGCAAGTCTTTTCGGCGGCTTTTCGATAAACCGGCAAAAGAACGCAACAAGCGCGCCCGCGTTTAGCTGGCATTTACCTAAAGCCTTCAAGGTGCAATTCGACTGATCACCGTCAAGCGAATTGCCAATGCAGCCCAGCGCCCTTGAAATAGCATCTTCACAAGCTGCCGACCGCCGCCGATACCAGCGCGTCGAAGTGAACTTGCTTGGACGCTTTATGTTGCCCAATTGGCAGGAATATCCCTGCCAGGTGATCGATATGTCGCCAGGCGGCGCTGGCATCGTCTCGCCGGTTACCGGCAATATCGGTGATCGGGTGGTCGCCTACATCGATCATATTGGCCGTGTCGAAGGCACCATTGCCCGTCACATCAGTGGCGGCTTTGCGATGACCATCAAAGCCTCCGCGCACAAGCGGGACAAACTCGCCTCCCAGCTGACCTATCTGGCCAACAAAGAGATTCTCGACCTGCCCGAGGATCGACGCCACGAACGCCAGCCGGTCGAAAATCCCTATTCGCGCATCACCATGTCGGATGGACGCCACTACCAATGCGTCGTGCTCGACATTTCTTTGTCCGGTGCCGCTGTGCGCACGACCGTTCGCCCGGCGATCAATTCGATGGTTCAGCTCGGCAATATGCGCGCCCGCGTCGTGCGCCATCTGGACGATGGGATCGCCCTGGAGTTTGCGGTCGTTCAGAAAGACGGCGACACATCGGCGGCCTTCGTTTCCTAGAGCCGAACGCCTAGGCAGCAGCCAACACCAAATTTCTTTTACAGGTTTCGCTTTGCAAGCCGCGCCCACAGCGCGGCTTTTTTGTTGCGCGCCTGGCCTAGGCATAGCCTCCAATCTTGAGACCGTGGCGCAATGCGGATCGCCACCTATCAAGGCGCCGGTATGATGCATCGGCACACGGGCAAAATTTGATTCAAACTTTCATCAAACACGTCACAAAGGCGATTCAAACTCAAATAAAACTCAAATCAAATACAATATAAATACTTCGATAATTTGCCTCATATTGCCATTTGAACTTGAACGTCAAAGTAAAAAGGCAGTGCTAGAACCGATCCTGTAACAAGGAGGGGTTCCATGCGTAACAAAGTTCTTGGGATTATTGCAGGCACACTGTTTGCGGGGCAAATGGGCGTCGCCCATGCCGAACTTCCCTATATGGAAGTGCTCGGCGCGACGAGCGCGCCGATTGGCTACGTGCAGCTTTGCCAACGCACGCCATCGATCTGCGTGCAGCGCACGGCATCGCCAAGCGTGGTTCAACTAAGCGAAACGTCGTGGCGCGATCTTCTGGCCGTCAACACGCACGTCAACCAGGCCATCCAACCGGTGACCGATGCCGAGCTCTACGGCCATCCGGAAGTCTGGACGATGCCGACGACCTACGGCGACTGCGAAGACTATGTGCTGATGAAGCGCCAAATGCTCATCGACAATGGCTGGCCGGCCTCGGCGCTGCTAATCACCGTGGTGCGTGAACGTTCTGGCGAAGGTCATGCGGTGCTGACGGTACGCACCGATCGCGGTGACTTCATCCTCGATAACCAGGAAGCCAACGTCCTGCGCTGGGATGAAACCAACTACCACTACATCAAGCGCCAGTCGGAGTTCGACGAGACCGTCTGGGCCTCCATCAATGACGGCCGGGTGTAACGCCTAGCCGAAACGGAAAACTGGTCCGGTCACGTCCCCACCCTCCCCGTCCCCAAAGATCGGGCCAGCGGGCCGACGCTCACCCAAGCGTCGGCCCATTTTTTGATGCAAATGCAGACCGGAACGTCATTCTGGGAACGGCTGCTAGGCGGACAAAACGACAGTTCAGTCAGCGAAAAGCTTCTTGAGCATAGGGCAGTCTTTCCGTCCTGTACGGCAAGACGCGACGAGTTCCTGCAATGCCTGTTCCATACACTTTAGGTCGGCAATTTTCTGACGGACAAGCGCTAAGTTATCCGTGCCGATCTTCCCTGCTTCTTCGCAGGTGGGCTTATCCGAATAAGAGAGCTTCATAAGCTCAGTGATGTCTGGAATTGAGAACCCAAGCTCTCGGCATCGCTTTACAAATCGTAACTGCGAAATCGTCTGCGCGTCATAGTCGCGTCGCCCAGCAGATGTGCGCGGCGGCTTCGATGTGATGCCCTCGCGCTCATAGTAGCGGATGGTCTCGATACCAACACCGCTAAGCTCAGATGCTTTGCCAATAGCCCAGCCCATTTTTCCTCTTGCTCCTGTAGTTACTACAGGTTGTATACTCCAGTCTCAAGGCGAACAAAACAGTCAATTCCTTGGCGGTTATCGCAGCCGTAGAAAAGCTTGAGACAACGATCATGAGTAACAAAAAACTCCTTGCAACAGGGATCGTCGGCACCCTCATTACCGCACTGTGTTGCTTCACACCTGCTTTGGTGGTGCTGCTTGGCGCGGTCGGCCTTTCGGCGGTCGTGGGCTACCTCGACTTTGTGCTTTTTCCCGCTCTGGCAATCTTCATCGGCATCACGCTTTACGCTGTGTGGCGCAGGACAAAGGCGCAAGCATCATGAGCGGCAACAGCACATTCGATGTGGCCGTCATTGGAGCGGGTTCGGCTGGATTCTCTGCGGCAATTACAGCGGCAGATGAAGGCGCGCAGGTTGCTCTCATTGGCCACGACACGATTGGGGGAACGTGCGTCAATGTCGGCTGTGTGCCGTCAAAGGCTCTAATACGCGCGGCCGAAACATTGCACATCGCAAGCGCTGCCGAACGGTTCAACGGTATCGAGGCTTCAGCGAAGGTGACCGATTGGCAAGCCGTGGTGCGACAGAAACAAGAACTGGTCGATGACCTTCGCAAAGCGAAATACAGTGATCTGCTGCCAGCCTATAACTCCGTTTCCTATCTCGACGGCAAAGCAGCATTTTCAGATGATGGAACGCTCCTCGTCGATGGTGATGTCATCAACGCCAGCAAGGTCATCATCGCCACAGGAGCCCGAGCTGCTCTGCCATCAATAAAAGGGATTGAAGGCGTACCCTACCTCACCAGTACCACCGCCCTTGAGCTGGAAACACTGCCTGAATCCCTTCTGGTGATTGGGGCAGGCTATATCGGCGCAGAAATTGCCCAAGTGTTCGCGCGGGCTGGGGTTAAAGTGACAATCATCAGTCGTCGCGGCCTTCTCCCAGAAGCGGAGCCTGAAATTGGCATTGCTCTTACTGGATATTTTGAAGATGAAGGCATCACGCTCATCAGCGGCATTTCGTACAGCCGTATCGAGCAACGTGATGGTTCGATCGTTCTAACGGTTCAAGAGAGCGGAAATCCCCGCGAGATTTCAGCCGAAAAAGTTTTGGTGGCGACGGGGCGCACGCCCAATGTGGAAAGCCTGAACCTTGATGGCGCAGGCATCGACACCAACCGGTTTGGCGGCGTAAAGGTGGATGAGCAAATGTGCACCACACGCAAAAATGTTTATGCGGCAGGCGATGTCACGGGACGCGACCAATTCGTTTACATGGCCGCTTATGGCGCGAAAGTCGCCGCTAAAAATGCCATGAAGAGCAATTCCCTTTCCTACGATAATTCGGCTATGCCTGCCGTTGTGTTTACCGACCCACAGATGGCCAGCGTTGGTCTCACCGAAGCGCAGGCAATGGAGCAGTACGAGAACGTGCTCACCTCTATTCTCACACTCGATAATATGCCCCGTGCCTTGGCCGCCCGAGACACACGTGGCCTCATCAAACTGGTTGCCGACGGAGAAACCAAGAAGTTGCTAGGTGCACATATTCTTGCGCCCGAAGGCTCGGATTCCATCCAAACAGCTGTCTTAGCGATCAAAGCAGGCATGACCTACGATGATTTGGGAGCAATGATTTTCCCATATCTGACAACCGTTGAAGGACTAAAACTTGCTGCTCAAACCTTCAATATGGATGTGAAAAAACTTTCCTGTTGTGCAGGGTAGCCGGCATTGTCCAATGTCTTAAAAGGGCTCATTCTTGCTATGCACGGCATCGGGCACCAAGACCGCGCTTAGACCGGAAGTGACGCAACGGTTTCACCATGCCAAGGTCTGCATCGAGTCAGACCTGATGCTGCCTCAGCCGACACCCACCAATACGCGTAGCGATGAGGACCCAATGGATCACGCACAAAGCCTGGAGGGCCTGCTCGACAAAGCGGCCATCACCGACGTGATCCATGCTTACTGCTATCACTTCGACCGGGCTGAAGCGGAAAATGTCTTGGCGCTTTTTACCACCGATGCGGTCGTCGACTACGGCCCAGATGTTCCAACGATGACCGGCTTGGACGAGATCAGCCCGATGGTCGAGCGTGGGTTGGCAAGCTTTTTCGCCGCCACAAGCCACCACATCTCCAACATCCAGATAACGGTCAACGGACCGGATGCGGCGAGCAGCGTTTCCTATCTCTATGCGTGGCATCGCTACCAGGATGGCAGACCCAACAGTGAGCTTTGGGGGCAGTACCATCATGATTTCCGGCGCACGCCGGACGGATGGAAGATAGCGCGTCTTTATCTTTGCGCCGCCGGGTCCAAGGGCTTTCACCGCGATGCGATGCATCCCATTGGCCGCCGAGAGCCGACGATTTCAGCCTAGCCGGATCGCCTGGTTGGACAGCACCGATATCAATCGTCGATGCGCTTCAATCCATCGCGGAACCGAGCCGCGTTTTGCACATAGTGCGCAGCAGACTTTTCCAGCATCGAACAGGCGCCATCGCCAAGCTCTTTGACCTCACGCGCCGGCACGCCGACCGCCAGCGATCGCTTCGCGATGCTCTTGCGCTCCGACACCAGCGCATTGGCGCCGATGATGGCGTTGTCACCTATGGATGCGCCGTTGAGCACGGTGGCGCCCATGCCGATCAACGCGTAGTCGCCGAGCGTGCAGCCATGAAGAATGGCCTTATGGCCAATCGTGCACCCTTTTCCGATCGTCACCGGAAATCCCGGGTCGGTATGCATCATCACCATGTCCTGGACATTGGTGTCCGGGCCGACATCGATCCACTCATTGTCGCCACGCAGCACCGCGCCAAACCAGACATTGGCGCCAGGATGCAGGCGAACCTTTCCGATCACCCGCGCCGAGGGTGCCACCCAAACGCTATCGGGGTCGATTATGTCCGGCCGCACACCATCAAGTTCATAGAGCGCCACGTCTGTCCCTTTCCTTTCCTCGCGCCACCTGTTCCAGGATGAAACCTCTCCTGGCCAGTGTCACAGGACGGTACAGGCAGTGGCCTTGCTTTGTCACCCAAGGGCGATGGCAAAACTGAGCACAATGATGCCCGCGCAGACGCTCCAAATCCCGGCGATGAAGAAGCTGGCGACCAGCCATCCAAGCGGACGACGTTCGATCAGGCGGCCGCGCACCGCGTTGCGCATGATGATGTAAGGCGCCGCCCAAATCACCAAAAGTGCCCGCCCGACCGCGCCAAACAGCGAGGCTTCGGCCACATCGCGCACCATCTCAAAGCGCGCCGGTCGATTGGCCACGAGCTGGTAGCCGGTAGCGAGCAGCGCGGCGACGACAAAGCCGCACGCCGCAGCATAGGTGAAGAGAAGCGGTTCGGTCATGGAGGAAGGCCCTGTTTCACTTTGCGCCACTGCCGGGCGCTTCGAACAGGGCGCTGCAACCGCCGTGCCGGATGGTAAACCAGGTGTTAACCGAGAACGCCGTATTTTCACGGCATGATCCAGGCTGACCATCCTATTCTGCGGCATGATCGCGGCTTTGCCGTCTTGCCATTCTCCCTTTTGACCGGCGCACTGGTGCTTTTGAGCGCCCTGTTCATCGGCCATGCGAGCCTGCGCCATATGGGCTTGGTGGTTCCAACCGGCACCGTGGAACGCGGCGAAGCGGCGGCCTATGAACTGGTTGTCGGTGGCATCAATTTTCGCGTGCCGACCGGTTATTTGCGCTTTGCCGAACAGCACCGCAATGGCGTGCTGCCGGGCATCGACCTGGCGCTCGCCTGGCCAACTATGGCGCCGCTCGGTGACGCCGAAACGCTGCGTGCCACGCCACGCGAAAACATCGTGTTCATTGGAATTTCCGACGTGGATGGCGCGATGGATACGACCGATCTGCTCGGCACGGTCTACCGCGAGGTCTTTGTCGGCCCGATCGAGCACACATCCTCAGGCCTGGTTCGTCGTCAGCTCGATCCCGAAGCAGGCTATGTCGATGAGACTGTGTTTTATGACATCTCAACAGGGTCGGGCTTTGCCGCCCGCTGTGCCGGTGGCGGCGCGACGGTTTGGGAAACCTGCTACCGCGACGTCGTCCTCACCAACGGGCTCACCGTGACCTATCGCTTCTCACCGACGCTTCTGGACGAGTGGCGTCAGCTTGATGAAAGCATTCTTGGCTTTTTGCTGATGTTGGCCCGCTCCAGCCAGGACTATGCCGGCAATCAGTAGAATTGCCTGCAGGGCAATCTAGTTCAAATCGTAATCCAGAATGGCCATGGTGAAATTGTAGGACAAATCGTCCTCATCTTCGTCGTCCTTGTGAATAAGGCCGACAAACTCATCGCCCACATAGACCTCCGCGGAATCGCCCTTGCGCGGCCGCGCCTTTACGGCGATCGACGGCGAATCAAACAGGCGCTTCAAATAGGCTTCCAGCTTCGATAGTTCCTCGGCCTGCATAGCCTGCTCCTTGGGTGTCGCGATCAAAATGTTGGGTGCATGTAAACGCGATGGCGGCGGCGTTGCAACGCCCTCAGCGCGATCGCTCAGATGCCCGAGCCGCTATCCACATGCCGTTCGTGGTCACGTTCGTGCGGCACGGTTTGATCCATGTTGAGCGAGGGCATGCAGTCCGGGCCAAGCGGCTCAGCGATGCTCACGATTTTCGCTGGTATACCAGCCACCGTCGCGCGTGGCGGAACCGGATCAAGAACCACCGAACTTGCGGCAACGCGCGATCCCTGACCAAGTTCGATATTGCCCAGAACCTTGGCGCCGGACCCAACCAGCACGCCGCAGCGCACTTTCGGATGACGATCGCCACCCTCTTTGCCCGTGCCGCCCAGCGTCACGTTCTGCATAATCGAGACATTGTCGTCGATCACCGCGGTTTCACCGATCACAATCCCGGTGGCGTGATCAAAAAAGATACCGCCGCCGATCTGCGTGGCGGGATTGATATCCACCTGAAACACGGCGCTGATCCGGCTTTGCAGATAGAGTGCCATGTCCTGGCGACCGGCTTGCCAGAGCGCGTGCGAAAAGCGGTGGGCCTGCAGCGCCTGGAAGCCTTTGAAATACACCAAAGGCTCGACATAGCGGTGGCATGCTGGATCGCGGTCGAAAACCGCCTGCATATCGGCGGCCAGATGCTCGAACACATCGGGCGATGTTTCCAACACTTCATGCAGCAGCTTGCACAGCGCCTGGTCGGCCCAAAACGCGTCGGCAAGCCGCGAGCAAAGAACCGCGATCACCGCGTCTTCCAGACGCGCATGTTTCAACACCAGCGTGTCGAACATCGGCGCGGTCGCCGGATCGCGATCGACGGCGGCCAACGCGTCATCGCGCACCGCACGCCAGATCGGGTCCTGGGGAACGATCAGTGGCGCAGCAGACTCAAGCGCTGCTGCTTCATTCGGATGGCTGTGTTTGTTCATCGTGAGGATCGTTATAGCTGGCTGTGTCAACTTGCCAACCGGGGAGCGTGCAACGCTGATGGCCAAAAAGGACAGTCTTGGGGTGATCACCTATCACATCGAGGGCGCCCATGCCGCCCTTACAATCAGCAATCCGGCGCGGCGCAACGCCATTTCTCTGGCCATGTGGAAAGAGCTCTCGGCGCGTGTTCAGGAGGCCGATGCTGATCCCAGCATCCATTTGATCAGCCTGCGCGGGCACGACGGCACGTTCGTTTCCGGCGCCGACATTTCTGAGTTCGCCGATAACCGCGCCGATGTGGACCGCGCGAAGGCCTACGAAGCCTTCAACGGTGCGGCCTTTGCGTCGTTGCGCGAGGCAAAAACGCCGACACTTGCCTTGATTGAAGGCTTCTGTTTCGGCGGTGGTGTTGGGCTGGCGGCAGCCTGCGATATCCGCCTTGCTGCATCGACAGCGCGGTTTGCCGTACCTGCCGCCAAGCTTGGCCTTGCCTATCCGATCGATGGCGTTCGCGACCTTGTTCGCTTGATCGGTCCAGGCGCCACAAAACGACTGTTCTTCACAGCTGATCCCATCTCCGCTGACGTCGCGCTGCGGATTGGGTTCGTCGACGAGTTGGTTGAGGTCGAATCCTTCCAGGAATCAGCCGAACAGCTCATCGCCACGATCCTGTCGCGTGCCCCCCTCACCCAACGCGCCGCCAAATCTGCAATTGCGGCAGCGCTCGACTCAAGCCTTGAGGCACAAGCCCTAGTGGACGCGGAAGCATGCTTTGCCTCTGAGGACTACGCCGAAGGTTGGCAGGCATTCTTGGACAAGCGTGCGCCTGCATTCAAAGGCAGCTAGCCCTCAAGAAACTCCAGAACACCTGCCTTGAACACTTTGTCGCCAACAGCCGTCATGTGATCGCGGCGCGCGATGTCGAGAAACTGGCCTTGTGGCAGCAAGTCGACCAACGCCGGACCGTCGCCTGACACCTCATCTTTGCTGCCAACGCCCACCAGTACCGGCGTCTCGATGCTGCGCACATCCGCTTCGCTGATCGGGTCGCGGGAGGCCAATATGCAAGTCGCCAGCGCCTCGCGGTCTGAGCCTGTCTGTTCAGCAAACGCGCGAAACGCCCGGCCAACTGGGTGTTCGACCTCGCGCAAGGTCGGCGCGCGCAGGGCCTCTGCGATGATCTCCGCACCGCCAATCCCGCGCACCATGTTGATGCCTAGCCCGCCAAAGACAAGCTTCGACACCCGCTCAGGCGCATCCATATTCAGAAAAGCTGAAATGCGCGCTCCCATGGAATAGCCCATGACAACGGCCTGATCGATGTCCAGATGATCAAGCAGTCGGCGGGCATCGCCAGCCATCTGCCTTGAGGGGTAAAACGCCGGATCGTAGAGCTTCTCGCTCTGCCCATGGCCGCGATTATCAAGCGCAACCACCCGGTATCCAGCACCGGTCAGTGTCTCGAACCAACCTGGCCCAACCCAATTGATCTGATGGTTTGACGCGAACCCATGAATGAGAAGGATCGGATCGCCCGCGCCTTCATCGCGATAGGCGATCTGGATGCCATCAGAATCAAAGCTTTGCATGCGCGCACCTCACAGTTTTGTGGCGCGGCGTACCAGTGATCGGCGTCAACGACAAATGGCGCGCTTGCTGCGACTTTAAAGCCGCGCTAGACGGCTGACAGAACCTACTCGCACCAGCAAGGGCAGACCATGGCCGACAAGGCAATTCTCCATGTCCACAATCATGATGGCCTTCCAAGGATCGAGGTCGGCGCACATTCCTTCATGTGCATAGGCGCCAAACCACCTTTCGACCATCCGCATGTGTTTTTGACCTTTGGCGATGAGCACGAAAAGGTGTGCCCCTATTGCTCGACGCTCTTTGTACACAACGAGGCGCTTGGCGAACACGGCGCCAAACCGGACCAAAGTGTCTGGTCCGGTGAAGACGCGGCCTAACGCGCGCTGGTGCACGATCCCGTTCCCATTGTTGGTGGTGGCATTGCCGGGCTGACGACCGCGCTGTGCCTCGCGCATCAGAGTCTGCCATCGGTTGTCTACGAACAGGCCAAGACCTTCGACGAGGTCGGCGCAGGCATTCAGGTTTCGCCCAACGCTATTGAGATATTGCGCGCGCTTGGCCTGGTTGAGCGCTTGCGGTCCTATGCGGTCGCGCCGACCCGCATTCGCCTGCGTGACGGCCGTGCGAACACAGACCTTGCCGAAGTTCCGCTCGGCGCGGTGGCCGAGAAACGCTATAGCGCACCCTATTTGGTGATCCATCGCGCGGATTTGCAGCGCGTCTTGGTTGAGGCCTGCCAACAGAACCCGGCGATCACCATTGAGCTTGGCGCAACGATCGATCCAGACCCGTCAGCAAAGCTCATCGTGGCCGCCGATGGTGTCCACTCGGCCTTCCGTGCCTTGCTACGCTCATCTTCGCACAAGCGGTTCACCGGCTATGTTGCCTGGCGCACCGTTGTTCCGCTTGATGAAGCCGACGCGATGCCAGAGACACATGTCTGGCTCGGCCCCAATGCGCATCTGGTCGACTATCCAATTTCGGCCGGCAAAGCCCGCAATCTGGTCGCTATCGCCCGCGCCGATGATCCGCGGCCGGTCCGCTACAACCCGGATCGGGTGCTCGCCAAGGCTTTTGAAGGGTGGCATCAGGAAATTCTTGAACGCCTGTTGGCGCAAACCGATTGGACGCCTTGGCCGCTGTTTGGTGTTAATCCGGAAGAACCTTGGGTGGACGAGCACATCGCCTTGGTTGGCGATGCAGCCCACGCCATGCTGCCCTTTGTGGCGCAGGGTGGAGCGATGGCCATCGAAGATGCTTGGGTCTTGGCGCAAATGCTGACAGCAACGCCGCAGGTCAATCAGGCGCTTGCCCGATATGAGATGGCCCGCAAGCCTCGCGTCACGCGCGTTTGGCATGAAGCGGCGCGCAACGGCAAAATCTATCACCTGTCGGGACCGCTTGCCGCCGGACGCAACTTCGTCCTGAAATCGCGATCCGGCGAGCGTTTGCTGTCACGCTTCGACTGGCTCTATGGATGGAACGCCAGCGGCACTTAGCCTCGTTCGTTCAAGCCGCGGCGTTTTCTGATTGCGCCGGGTTCGCCAGCTCATCGAGCGCCCCGTAATTCAGCTTGCCCGTTCCCAGCACCGGTAGCTCTTCGACGCTCACGACTTTGCGCGGCAACATCAACTCCGCCACACCGTTCTCTTTGGCCCAGGCGCGAACCTCTTGCAGGTCCGGATCCTCCTTCTCGGTGACGAGCACCAAAGTCTCGCCCTTGCGCGGGTCCGGCACGGCAACGACCGCATGCGTCGCGTCCGGCCAGACCTGGCTGACATAGGCTTCAACCGCGCTTAGCGAGACCATTTCACCGCCCAGCTTGGCAAAGCGCTTGGCCCGGCCTTTGATGCTGATGCGGCCTGCTTCATCAATATCGACGATATCGCCGGTGTCATGCCAACCGTCTACCAGCGGCTGCACCACACCGGGGGCATCGACTTTGATGTAGCCGGCCATCACATTCGGCCCGCGCACCATCAAACGCCCACCCTCGCTGAGGCCCGGAACCGGTTCCACTTTGTGTTCAATGGCAGGCATCATGTAACCGACGGTTCCAGGCGTGTTGTCATCTTCGTGGTTCGCCGCAAGCACCGGCGCCGTCTCGGTCACCCCATAGCCTTCGAGCAACTCGATATCGAACCGCTCGCGGAAAAGTTGGCGGGTTTGTTCGCGCACCCGTTCAGCGCCAAGGACGACAAGACGGACGTTTTTGAAGTCATCGGGTTCAGCGGATTTGATCCAGCCGTTGACGAAGGTGTCGGTCGACACCACGATCTTGGCTCCGGATTTACGGATATGCTCCGGAATTTCTTTGTAATGAAGCGGCGACGGGTAGAAGTAGGCGCCGACGCCAAGAACCACCCCGGCGATCAAACCGGCGGTGAGGCCAAAGGTGTGAAACACCGGAAGCGCTGTGAAAAAGGTGTCGCCGGGATGCAGATCGATCACATTGTCAAACTGCCAGCAGTTGGAGAGCAGGTTGGCATGAGTAAGCGCCACCCCTTTGGGAACGCCCTCAGTTCCTGAGGTGAACACGATCACGGCGACGGCATCCGGTGACGTATGACGACCGGGCACATTGCTCAGGCCGAGTTTGAGGCGCGCCATGCCCTTGATCTTGTCAAACGTGCCGATCTGAGCCCGCAAATCTTCGGTCCAAACGAACTGGCAGCGCTTGGATAATCCTTCCACCAGGTCTTCCAGTCCAGCTTTTTCAATGAAAGCCCGCGAGGAGACAATCACCGATATCTCGGCCGCATCGCAAGCAGCGTTCAGGCTACGCAGACCACTGGAATAGTTGAGCATCGCCGGCACACGCCCAACAGCCTGGCAGGCAAAGAACACGGCCGCCACGCCGGAGGCATTGGGGAGCAAAATGCCAAGAGGCGCATCTGCGCGGCCGAGATCACGCAGCTTGTCGCCAAGAAGCATGGCGCCGAGCGTCAGCCGGTCATAGGTCAGCTCGGTCTTGGCAAAATCATTGTAGACAACCGTTTTGCCGCCAAACCTTGCCCGCGAATCGCAGAGCGCCGTGAACAGGGATTTGCGCCAGGGCTCCTTGCCAGGCTCTGGCAGATCGACCTGTTTTGTGCCGATAGCAATGCGGCCGAACGGCTGATCGGTTCCCGTCGCAGGCGACGCAACACCTTGTGACATGCGCAGTTCTCCCCTCTTCGCGCTGACAGCATCGTCCGAGCACGTTGTTTTACGTATCTCTAACATAAGCAGAGATGGAGAGAAACCAAATGTGAACCGGTTTGGCCTCGCGCCGAACCCCAACTGGAAGGGTTCAGCGCGAGTAAAGGCGGTTGATCCGCCCAACCTATTTCAAGCGCGCCAGGGCCGCTTGAACCGCTGGGCGCGCGTCAATCGTCTCCACCCAGGCGCGCGTCGCTTTCAGCGGCGGCAAACGATCGGGCGAAGCTTTGTTCAGGAACTGATAGCCGCCCTTGACCCAAGGAAAGCTCATCATGTCGGCGATGGTGTAATCCTCGCCAGCCAGATAGGCGTTTTTGGAAAGACGCTCTTCCATCACCTCCAGCAGTCGGATGGATTCAGCCAGATAGCGCTCGATGGCATAGGGGTGCTTTTCCTCCAGGCGCGAGAAGTGACCCCATTGGCCAATCATGGGGCCTAGGCCACCGACCTGCCAAAAGGTCCAGACCAAGGCGTCGGTCCGCGCCTGACCGCTGGCTGGTAGGAACTTGCCGTGCTTTTCGGCCAGGTGCATCAAGATCGCACCGGATTCGAACATCGTTTGGTCGCCATCGACCAGTGCCGGGATCTTGCCGTTCGGGCTGATGGCGCGAAAGTCCGGCTGATGTTGGTCGCCTTTGCCAATATCGACCATCACGACGTCATAGGGCAGGCCGAGTTCTTCCAGCATGATCGCCGGTTTTTGCCCGTTGGGCGTGTTCCAGGTGTGAAGTGTAAGCATGGGGGGTATCCAATCGCGTGTGTTGCTGTGTTGGCGCCCATATGCGCCTCGACCCGCACCCTGACCACCCGCTGACTCCCGTTGCCACGCGAATGTGATAGGCAGAGAGCAGTGCGCGATCAGAGGATTTTCATGCCATCTCAAGAGAAGACGCCCGGCCCGATGCCGCTTGCCGGATTGCGGGTGCTGGACTTTGGTCACACCGTTATGGGTCCAACCGCCGGGCTAATCCTCGCCGACCTTGGCGCCGAGGTGATCCGCATCGAACCTGCCCCGGGCGGCGACCCAACCCGCAAACTCAAAGGTTTTGGCACCGGCTACTTCCCCTTCTTCAATCGCAACAAGAAGAGCATCGCGATCGATCTCAAGGCGCCAGAGGGCCTGGCGCTGGCCAAGAAGCTGATCGCCACCGCCGACGTGCTGATTGAGAATTTTGGCCCCGGAACCATGGAGCGTCTCGGGCTTGGATTTGACGCGCTGAAGACCGAGTTTTCGAGGCTTATCTATTTGTCCTTAAAGGGCTTTTCATCGGGCCCTTATGAGAACCGCGTTGCGCTCGACGAAGTTGTGCAGATGATGAGCGGCCTTGCATACATGACAGGACCGCCGGGCCAGCCGCTGCGTGCCGGGTCGTCGGTGGTCGATATCATGGGCGGCATGTTCGGCGTGATCGCGATTCAGGCGGCGCTCCGCGAGCGCGATACCACCGGCAAGGGCCAATTGGTGACGTCAAACCTCTTCGAATCGGCGATGTTCCTGATGGGCCAGCATTTGGCCTATGCCGCGCTTTCCGATGCCCCGGTCCCACCGATGCCAGCGCGGGTCTCGGCCTGGGCGGTCTATGATCAGTTCACCACTGGCGACGGCGAACGGGTTTTTCTCGGCATCACATCCGACCGCCATTGGACGCGGTTCTGCGAGGTTTTTGACCTGCCGGACTTGGCGACCGACGCAGGCCTTGCGACGAACAACCAACGGATCGAAGCACGTGACCGGCTGATGCCAAGGATGGAACAGATTGTCGGCGCACTGACGCTCAGCGAGTTCACCGATAAAGCAACGCGAGCTAAGCTGCCCTTTGCGCACATCGCCCGGCCCGAGCAGCTGTTTGACGACCCGCATCTCAACGCCGGAGGGCGTCTGCTGGAAACCAAACTGCGCGGCGGGGTGACAACGAAGCTTCCCGCGCTGCCCATTGAGATGGACGGTCGTCGCTCAGACATTTTTGCCGATCCACCAGAGCTTGGCGCTGACACCGCCAACGTGCTGGCCGAGCTGGGCTTGCCTGAAGCTGAATTGGCCGATCTCGCCGCCCGCAACATCATCGCCACCGCGCAAGACAAGGACTAGACCATGAGTGACGTTTCCGACTGGTGGTCAACCGCGATCATTGACATGGAACCGGGGCGGATCGACCTGCGCGGGCATCCTGTGCAGGAGCTGATTGGACACGTCACCTTCCCGCAGATGATTTGGCTTATGGTGCGTGGTGAGATGCCCTCACCCGATCAAGCCAAGCTACTGGAATGCGCTTTGGTGGCCGCAGTCGACCATGGGCCGCAAGCCCCATCCATTGCCGCCGCGCGGATGGCTGTGACCTGCGGGCTAGGATTGAACGGTGCAATGGCAAGTGCGGTCAACATGCTCGACGATGTCCATGGTGGCGCAGGCGAACAGGCCGTGGAGCTCTATGGCTGGGTGAAGGGCCAAATCGATACAGGTGAACCAGTAGAATCGGCAGCCGAACGGGCAATCGACCGCTGGCAGGCCGAGCGCACGCCGTTCGTGCCGGGGTTTGGCCACCGTTTCCACAAACCAGAGGACCCGCGCGCGCCGCGCCTGTTGGCACTTGTCGATCAAGCCGCTGCACAAGGCACTGTCAGCGGCGATTTTGCCGGGATTGGCCGCGCCATTCAAACCGTGCTGAACACACGCAAAGGCAAGCCCGTGCCGATGAACATCGATGGCTCCACAGCGGTGATTTACGCCGAGCTTGGCTTTGCTGGCCCCTTGGCGCGCGGGCTTTTTTGTCTATCGAGGTCGGTGGGAATCATCGCCCATGCCTGGGAACAGATGCAGCAGGGTGGGCGCAACAAAGGCCCAACTCCGCCCTCCTATCGCTGGACCTACACCGGCCCGGCCTCCGATCCGTCGGCCAAAGGGTAATCCGCAACCAGGTGGAACCGGCCATCCTCGGCCTCACCGACCAAGGCCAGAGCGTCGATAACAAACGGCTCCGCCAAAACCTGCGCAAAATGCTGGTCAAGCCGTTCGGCAAGCGCGTTGGCATCTGACCCATCGAGCTTGCCCGACAACGTCATGTGAAAGCGGAACTCCTCCATCACATAAGGGTAGCCCCAGCGCTGAAGCAAGCGGTCCTGCACGTCTGACAGACCCGACCGTCGGCGCCGGGCCAGTTCTTCAGGTGATGGCGGCGCACGGAAGGAATCCAGGGCTTCAACAACCTGGGCCGCCAGCGCGTCGAGCGGCGCACAGGGTTGCTCAGGCACCATGGCGACGAAGCCGCCCAACGGCTGCACGACCAGGCGCCCTACGCGAACCGCGTCAATCCCGGCGGCGAGTTCAGCGCAGGCATCCTGCAAGCCGCTCAGCGTCTTGCCTTCCGGAAGCCGAAACGGCGGTTTGATCGTACCATGAAAGCCGTAGCGCCGTGGCGTGGCCGTCAGGTCCGGAGTTGGCGCAGGTAACCCGCCGATCTCAGGCTGTTCGCGGACCAAGCCACGCCGTGCGTCCCAACCAAGCCATGTCGAAGCCCTGTCATAGAGCGGCCCTTTGGGCATGACATAGATGGCGTAGCGGCTGTATGGCGCCATGGTTTGATCCTGTTCGCAGCGATTGCGCAGACCCGTCGCATCGTGAAAGAACCCCGCTATGACGCAAACCACCATTCTCGCCAATGCCAAGTTGATCCTGCCGAACGAAATCGTCCAGGGAAGCCTTCGCTTTCAGGACGGTGTTCTGACCGCAATAGACCAAGGCAACGCCGTGCCACCAGGAGCGGTGGATTGCGACGGCGATTATGTAGCGCCGGGGCTGATCGAACTGCACACCGACAATTTGGAACGCCATCTGCATCCGCGGCCCAGCGCCAACTGGCCACACAACGCCGCCATAGTCGCGCATGACGCGGAACTGGCATCCACCGGCATTACAACGGTTTTCGACGCGGTACGGCTCGGCTTTGCCGAACAGGTGAAAGACACCGCACCGATCAAACCCTATGCCCGCGCCATGGTGAGCGAAGTTCTTCAGGCCCGAAGCGCAGGCCTTCTGAAAATCAGCCACCATATCCATCTGCGCGCCGAGCTTTGTTCAGAAACGCTGATCGATGAACTCGACACGTTCGGGCCAGAAGATCGCGTCGGCATCGTCAGCCTGATGGACCACACGCCCGGCCAGCGCCAGTTCACCGACACGACCCAGTACGAGACCTATATGCGCGGCAAACACGGCATGTCGAAACAGGACTTCCAGGCGCATATCGCCGAACGCAAGGCGCTCAGCGCGCGCGTCAGCGAAAAGCACGAGTTGGCTGCCGTTGAAGCGGCGGGGCGCTTCGGCGCCGTGCTGGCAAGCCATGACGACACAACGCGTGATCATGTTGAGCGCAGCGCAAGCCACGGTATCCAACTGGCCGAATTTCCGACCAGCTTGGGCGCGGCGCATGCCTGCCGCAAAAACGGCATTGCCATTATGATGGGCGCACCCAATCTGGTGCGCGGCGGTTCGCATTCAGGCAATGTCGCTGCCCACACGCTGGCTGAAGCGGATCTGCTCGACATTTTATCGTCTGACTATGTGCCCTCAGCGCTGCTTTATGGCGCCGCCAAGCTCGGGCAGCTTTGGGACGACCTGCCGCGCGCTATGGCAACAGTGACGCAGGCGCCGGCCAGGGCCACGCATTTGGATGATCGCGGCACCCTAGAAACCGGACAACGCGCCGACTTGATTCGGTTTCGATTGGCCGACGATGTGCCTTTGTTGCGCGGTGTTTGGTCCAACGGGATGCGCGTCGCTTAGACAAGTATCGTCGCTATAGCGACGCCCGCACCGGATCGGCGCCTGACGCGACGCGGTCGGCTGCCGCCCTGCCAAGCGCCTTGAAAACTGCCCGATGTTTGGCGCGATGCAGCAGCAATTCCGGGTGAAACTGCACCGCCAAAAAGAACCGCCGCGCGCGATCCTCCATCGCTTGAACGACATTGTCACCATCGCGGGCCGTCACCTCAAGACCATCGCCGACACGATCCACAGCCTGAGTATGCAGTGCGTTGATCGTCAGGTTCGTCGTCTCGACGATCGACGCCAAACGGCTTTCCGGCTCGATCGACGCCTTCTTGCGGAACGTTAGTGAAGGCCAAACGCCGGCACCAGGGTAATTGTTGCGCTCCGCGACCGTGCGCACGTCAAAGTGCAGCGTGCCACCGCGCACCACGTTGGACATTTGCAACCCGCGACAGATCGCCAGCACCGGCAGATCGTGCTCCTGTGCGCAGGTCAGCCAGGCTTCCTCCATCTCATCGCGCGCCATCTGGTAATGGTAATTGGGTTTCGACTCGCCGCCATAGCGCTCCGGATAAACATCCGACCCACCGGTCACCATCAACCCGTCAATGGGGTGCGTGGGGTCCGGAGCATCGGCAGTGATAGACACCATGCGCGCGCCGGCATGACCGAGTGCCAACCGGATCAAGATGTTAGAAAAGGTCGACCCCTTAACCGAATGCGTCACGCCGATAATCGGCTTGCGAGCCGCCATCAGGGCTTCAGCTCCGGCGGCAATTCGCCATGCTCCAGCAATGACCCGAGCACGAACAGGACGCCAAGCCCGACCAGCGGATCGTCATCATCGATCCCCACTGTCTCAACGGCATCGGCGTCTTGCAGGCGCTTTTTCAGATCCTGAAAGGCGTGACGCAGGCCAAGTCCCGTGTTCGGTTGGCTGGCGAAGCCTTGGAACGCCTCGCGCACCTTGCCCGATTTCAGCTTTTCGAGCAGTTCAGCGTTGGCTGTCTCGCGCTCGGCGCGGTCCTTGTCGGCGTCCTGGTTTTCCAGCGCCGCAAGAAGCCACAAGCCTGGCAGCTTCGAACGATGCCCAATTTCCGGCTTCGGCGTGTCGCTCACCTTGCCGGTGACGGCCTGCTCGTAATGCATCCAGGGAAAATCGACACCGGAGGAAACCGAATGATCCAAATTGGCCCAGAATCGCGGGTTGAGCTCGATCATCCGCGGCGTGTCGCTTTCCTCACCCGTCCACATGAAGTCGATCTGCCCGACTCCGTTCCATCCTGTGTCGCTGATCAGTTTGCGGGCCGCCTCCTGGAACGGCGCATGCTCCACCGTCTCGCGAATAACGCCGGCGCCATAATCGGCCGGGTAGCTGACGAGATTGCGGTAGGCCATGTCGGCCACAATCTCGCCGTCTATGGCCAGAAAGCAGTAGCAATAGTCATCACCCTTGCTCAGCGCCTGAACGACCGGTGCGCCGGGAAATTCCTCGTTGAGAAACGCCCAGGCGTCGCGTAACGCTGCCTCATCATCAACCTTGCTGATGCCGCGACCGCCGACACCATCGGCTGGCTTGATGATGCATGGGAATTTCATTGCGGCGATGGCGTCTTCGAGTTGGTCTTCGCTCTCACAGGCAAAAGACTTGGGCGCCGGCAGATCAAGCCGATTGATCGTGCGGGCAAAGGCGTCCTTCGGGTGGACGGTATCGATGGCCGATGCTGGCGGCGCTGCGACTGTTACGTGCGGCGCAAAACGCTCGGCATTCTTAGCCACCAATTCCGTTTCCTTGAAGATCGGCATCAGGACGTAGGGCCGATCATCCTCCGGCTTGTTGTCGCGAACGATACGCTCAAGATCATCAAGAAAGGCTTCGGGGTCGTCGACGGCTTTCGCGTGTTTTTCACTCTTCTCCGACCATTTGGAGAAAGCGAGAACTGTCAGATCGACATCATCAGCGGCGATCACTTCAACGCCGCGCTGCGCCAGCGATCGGGCGATCGCCAACGCCATCAGCGAACGACCATAGGTGACGATGACCCGGCCGGCGGAAAGATCGGTCATAAAGGCTCCTTGAAAAATCGGCCGTGAAACGGCCCGCGCGTCATTTCTCTTACGCGCTACCGCCTGGTTGGTTCCCGGCGGTGGAGCAATTCAATGCTAGGAGGCCAGAACGACAGGCAATCGTTCCATGGAAACGGAGCGTTTGCTTCCAGAAGAAAAGTGTTTCAGCGCTCTCGGCATTTGTTTCACAAACGCCTGTCGCTCATTACGCCATTCGCTCAGCGATTGGCTCTGGTGCGGGCGGCGGGACTCGAACCCGCACGGCCTAGGGCCTCGGGATTTTAAGTCCCGTATGTCTACCAATTCCATCACGCCCGCAGCGCATTGTGACGTCAGTCGCCGGCGTCGCGCGCGATTGGCGGCACGAACGAATAGCCAAGATCCCAAGGGAAATAAATCCAGGTGTCTTGGCTGACTTCCGTCACGAACGTATCGACCAGCGGACGCCCCTTCGGCTTGGCATAAACGGTGGCAAAATGCGCCTCTGGCAACATCGAGCGAACCTCCTGCGCAGTTTTGCCCGTGTCCACCAGATCATCGATGATCAGAACGCCGGAGCCTTTGGTTTCGAGGATCTTGCTAGAAATCGTCTTCAGAATAGCCAGATCGCCCTGCGTCTGCTCGCCGGTCCCTCCATAATCATAGCTGGCAATGGAGATCGTATCGATCTTGCGAATACCAAGCTCACGGCAGACGATGGCCGCTGGCACAAGGCCGCCGCGGGTGATCGTCACCATGGAATCGAATGGGCCTTTTTCGGCCAGACGCCAGGCAAGCGCACGCGCGTCGCGGTGGAACTGATCCCAGGAGACCGGGAAGGCTTTGTCGTTGAGAGCTTCACTCACGGGGCTCAGGTCCTTGTTTCTCAGGCAGCATCAAGTTGGGTGCGCAGCTTTTGGGCCGCTTGGGTTGCGGCGTCAAGCGCCGCCGCATCGCGCGAACGCAGGACAATTTCGGTGGAAAATTTGCCATCCACGAGCTTGGGATAGCTTCCGATGGCAACCTCTGGATGGTCCGCATCGATGGCCGCCAGGCTTTCAGCCAAATCACCCTCGCCGCAGTTGAACGGCAGGGTGTTGACGGCAATCGGCAGGCCGCCTTCCAGCGTCGGCAGAACGCTTTCCAGCATCGCGGCAAACACCGACGGCACGCCGGCCATCACATGCACACTGCCGATACGAAAACCCGGTGCGATGGACACCGGGTTGTCGATGAGATCGGCGCCATCGGGAATACGGGTCATGCGCTCGCGGCCTGCATTCATTTCTCGGTCGGTCTTGGCGTAGAAATCCGACAGCAGCTTGTAAGCGCGCGGATCGACACCAATGCCAACGCCAAAGGCTTTGGCTACGCTGTCGGCAGTGATGTCATCATGGGTCGGGCCGATCCCGCCGGACGTGAACACATAGGAGGTTTGCGCCCGTAGCGCATTGAGCGCCTCGACAATGGCGGCCTCATCGTCCGAGACGATCCGCACTTCGACCAGATCGATGCCAACCATCGTCAGAGCCTCGGCCAGCACGCCGATGTTCTTGTCTTTGGTCTTGCCTGAGAGGATTTCATCCCCAATGACCAGCATGGATGCGGTCGCTGTCATCTGCACTCTCCTGTGCACGCATCCCTAACGCCGCCGCCTTGCGCTTGCAATTTGAGGATGCACTGGCCAAGCCAAAAGCATGCAGTTTCCCACACCCCTTTTCGAAGCAAGGCTGATCAAGCGCTACAAACGCTTCCTCGCCGACGTTGAAATGCTCGAAGGGCCGGACGCCGGCCAGATGCTGACCGTCCATTGCCCCAATCCAGGTTCGATGATGGGACTGGCACGGCCGGGCGCGCAGCTTTTCGTCTCGCGCTCCCCGAACCCTAAGCGCAAACTGGCCTACACCTACGAGTTGGAACAGGTCGATGGCCCGGGCGCGCCGTGTCTGGTCGGCATCAACACCATGCTCCCCAACAAACTTGCCGAAGAGGCGATCATCGACGGCCTCATTCCGGAACTTGCCGTGTTTGACCGTCTGAAGCGCGAGCAGAAATATGGCGAGACATCCCGGATCGATATCCTGCTCGAATTCGACAACGCCCCCCTCACCTATGTTGAAGTCAAAAACGTCCACCTGATGCGCCAGGCCAGTCATTTGGAATTTCCCGATTCGGTCACAGCGCGCGGCGCCAAGCATCTTGCCGAACTGTCGGCCATGGTCGCGGCGGGTCATCGCGCGGTGATGCTGTTTGTTGCGCAATGGCCGGGCGGAAAAACGATGAGCGTGGCGGCCGACATCGATCCGACCTACGCCGCCGCACTCAGCGCTGCAATGAATGCCGGGGTCGAGGTGCTGGCGCTGGATTGTGCTGTCGCGCGGGAGGGCATCACACCCTGCGGGATGTTGGACTTCGTTCCAGGCTAACGCGTCAGAACAACATTAAGCCGTGTCTCGGAGATGACCTGATAGCCGTGCCGCCGCGCCAACGCGATGCAGTCGGTCTGCCAGCTTTCCGGGCTGTTTTCGATGATCATCAGTCGCGGCCAAAGCTTTTCCGGCGCATCGCGCAAAAACGGCACAAGCGCCAAATCTTCTGCGCCTTCAATGTCGATCTTGAGGGCATCCACCCGCGGCAGATCGCGCTCACCCAAAATGTCCGCCAGCGGCTTGGCCTGAACCTCGATCATACTCTGAGGATGGGTTTCGCTGCCGATCCGGCGCATGCTTGTTTCACCGGCATTGCCGCGATCGACGAAAAGTTGGATGGGACCGTCAAGGTCAGCCACAGCCAACTCGATTGGCTCGATCGGCACACCCGGATTATAGGCGATGTTGTCGCAAAGCCTTTGATAGACCGCTGGCTGGGGCTCAATCGCCAGGATCTTAGCGACCGAACTCATGCACGAAGCTGCAAAGAAGCTGTAGGCACCGACATTTGCGCCAATATCGACAAACACCCCATCGCCGGGCAACACCCGGCGCAACAAATCGCGTTCAACGGGATCAAAAAATTGCGGCGTGAAAAGAACTCGTTTTTCAGCCAAATTGGCAAACGGTTCGATCCGCATCTTGTGGCCAAAAACCTCCACGTCGAGCGGGCCGTCAACCTGCATCATTGCCAGCTTGCGAGCCAGAAAGGCCAGCCGTTTGCCGACATAACCGTTCGCCCTGGCACTGGAAAAGGCGCGCAATCGCGCGACACTTGCCGACGGCCTATACGCGCCCCATTTATGCGACGTCGAAACCGGTTCTTCGGTGGAGATGGCTTGCAGGTTAAGCTCTGTCACGATGGATCAATACTGATTACGATGTGACCTGCCGGTAAGGCCAACATCTATCCTATCCGTTTATTGCCGCCCTTCTTTTTGCGGCGATTTCCAGTTAGGTTTATGTCGTTGCGGCCCAGGGATTAGCCTTGGTCGCTCCCGGCGGCTCATTCTAGGCGCCGCTTTTACACCATTTCGGTGGCGTGTCACCTCGCTGGCATGTTGCCATGATGCGGCGCTACCGCGCCTTTGCCGTTCGAGTGGAGCCACAGCTACGTCATCATGCTGCAGACCCAACCGCCCATCAAACTGTTCGGACCTGAAGCCTTTGAAGGCATGCACCGCGCTGGCCGCATGACAGCGACGATCCTCGATCAGCTGACCGACCTGATAAAGCCCGGCGTCACCACGCAGGAAATCGATGATGCGGTGATGGACTTCGCGATCGCCAACAACGCGGTGCCGGCCACGCTCAACTATCGCGGCTACGGCAAATCAAGCTGCACATCGATCAACCACGTCGTGTGCCACGGCATTCCCAATACCAAGCCTCTGCGCCAAGGTGATATCGTCAACGTCGATGTGACGCTGATTGTCGATGGTTGGCATGGCGACTCCAGCCGTATGTACCCCGTCGGCGACGTCAAGCGCGCACCCGAACGACTGATGGAGGTCACCTATCTGGCGCTAATGCGTGGTATCGCTGCAGTGAAACCAGGCAATCGAACCGGCGACATAGGTGCGGCCATTCAAACCTTTGCCGAAGCTGAACGCTGCTCGGTGGTCCGTGATTTTTGCGGCCATGGCATCGGCGATGTGTTCCACTTGCCGCCCAACATTCTGCATTATGGCCGCCCCGGCGAAGGCGTTGATCTGCGCCCCGGCATGATCTTCACCGTCGAGCCGATGATCAATCTTGGGCGCCCGCACGTGAAAATCCTGTCCGATGGCTGGACGGCGGTCACGCGCGATCGGTCCCTGTCGGCGCAGTACGAGCATTCGATCGGCGTGACCGAAGACGGCTGCGAGATTTTCACAGCCTCGCCAGCCGGACTGTTTGCTCCGCCGACCTTGCGCGAAGAAGCGGCAGCCAGCTGAGCGAAACGCTGTTCGCCGATGCCGGACACCATAAAGCCTGACAAACCCCACTATCACGGCCACCGCGAACGCTTGCGCACCCGCTTTACCGAAGGTGGTCGCCAAGCCTTGGCAGACTATGAGTTGTTGGAGCTGTTGCTGTTTCGATCGATTCCGCGCCGCGACACCAAACAGCTCGCCAAAGATCTCATCGCACGGTTCGGGTCGCTCGCCGATGTGCTGACTGCCCCCTCAGCCCAGCTTTGCGAGATGAGCGGCATCAAGCAGGCCACAGCCAATGATCTGGCGTTGGTGCGCGCCGCCGCCGAGGCCTTGGCGCAAGGCAGCATGGCGCAGAAAGAGGTCCTTTCCTCCTGGTCCGATGTGGTGCGCTATTGCCGGGCAGTGATGGCCTACGATGCAATCGAAGCTTTTCGGGTCCTGTTTCTCGACAAGAAAAACCGGCTGTTGCGCGATGAAGTCCTGCAGTCAGGCACCGTCGATCATACGCCAGTCTATCCCCGCGAAGTCGTCAAACGCGCATTGGAACTTGGTGCCTCGGCTCTCATTCTGGTCCACAATCATCCCTCTGGTGACCCGACCCCATCCCAGGCCGACATTGAGATGACAGCGACCATTATCGCCGCCGCGGCAGCACTCGATGTCACGGTTCACGACCACATCATTGTCGGCCGTGAAGGTCATGCGAGCCTGCGAGCGCTCGGGTTGATGAAGGCGAATTGATTTTTCAGTCTTTTTTCGGAACCGAACGCTGCGTCATGCGTTGGCTCGACCAACAGTTGCGCGTTTACTTAGCCGTTAGATCATGCTGCACTCTCATCGGAGAGCGGCACGTCGCGCGCGATATTCATTCCAACCGCCAAGGTGCCGGTTACCGGTAGCCAAGGCGCCAAAAAGGGGCGCAATGACAGCATTTGATGAGATGAGCGTGGACGGCAGCCAATGCCGTGCACCCTATGAGATGGTGCGAACGTGGCTCGATAGCCTTGATCCAGAAGCACTGAAACGCCAGAGCGCAGAAGCCGAGATGCTTTTCCGCCGCATTGGGATTACCTTCGCAGTGTATGGCGAAGCAGACGCCGAAGAGCGGCTCATCCCCTTCGATCTCATCCCGCGCATCATTGCCCATGACGAATGGCTGCAGCTGGAAAAGGGCCTGACCCAACGGGTCAACACGCTCAACGCCTTTCTGGCCGACATTTACGGGCCACGCGAATGCATCAAGGCCGGCATCATTCCAGCTGACCTCATCGATCAGAACCCGCAATACCGCCCAGAAATGATCGGGGCTAAACTGCCCGGCAATATCTGGGTGAACATTGCCGGTGTCGATATCGTCCGCGTTGATTCTGACAACTTCTATGTGCTGGAAGACAATGCCCGCACGCCCTCCGGGGTCTCCTACATGATGGAGAACCGCGAGGTGATGATGCGCATCGCGCCGGAAGTGTTTTACGACCATGCCGTCGAGCCAGTCGACAATTACGGCGATGAATTGTTGCAGGCCCTGCAATCGGTGGCGCCCCGCAATGCCAACAAAGAGCCGACCTGTGCGCTGCTAACGCCTGGTCCGTTCAACAGCGCCTATTACGAGCATTCCTTTCTGGCCGACAAGCTCGGCATTGAGCTCGTCGAGGGGCGCGACCTCTTCGTGCGCGACGCTGTGCTCTACATGCGCACAACGCTTGGGCCGCAGCGAGTTGATGTCATTTACCGACGCATCGATGATGATTTCATCGACCCGCTGGTCTTCAATCCCGATTCCATGCTCGGCGTCCCAGGCCTGATGACGGCTTATCTCGCCGGAAACGTCACGCTCGCCAACGCCGTCGGCACGGGCATCTCCGACGATAAGGCGATTTACACCTACATGCCGGAGCTGACGAAGTTCTTCCTTGAAGAAGAGCCGATGCTCAAAAACGTGCCCACCTGGCGCTGTCGCGAGCCGGAGGCTTTGTCCTATGTGCTCGACCATCTCGAAGAGCTCGTGGTGAAGGAAGTCGCCGGTTCTGGTGGCTATGGCATGCTGGTCGGACCACGATCGACGAAAGACGAGATCGATATCTTCCGCGCCAAGCTGAAGGCCAATCCGGACGATTTCATCGCCCAGCCGACCCTGGCTCTCTCCACCTGCCCGACGTTCGTCGGCGAAGGTGTCGCACCACGCCATGTGGACCTTCGGCCATTCGTCCTTTCCGGCACCAACGGTGTGCGCATCGTGCCAGGCGGTCTGACCCGCGTTGCCTTGAAGGAGGGATCGCTGGTCGTGAACTCCTCGCAAGGCGGGGGAACAAAAGACACCTGGATCTTGGCACGATAGGAGGGACGACCATGCTACTTAGTCGAACAGCCGACAGTCTCTTCTGGACGGCACGCTACATCGAACGCGCAGAAAACACCGCCCGCCTTTTGGAGGCCGCCACGCGGCTTTCAAATGTTGGCGGCAGCCAGGAACAGGTTTCCAACGAATGGGAATCAGCCGTGCTGGCCACCGGCATGGAAGAGCTATTCGAGGAGCGCTATGGCGAGCCAACGGCCCGCACCGTCGTCGACTTCCTCGCTTTTTCCGAGGCCAATCCCTCGTCGATCCGCTCTTGCTTGGAGGCAGCGCGGGCCAATGCGCGCTCAGTGCGCACCGCGATCACTATCGAAATGTGGGAGACGATCAACGCTGCCTGGCTCGAGCTCAAACGCTATCGCACCTTTGGACAGTCGCGCGGCGAGCTTTTGGAGTTTCTGCGGTTCGTCAAACAGGTCGCGCTCAGCGTCGATGGGATCGCCCACCGCACGATGCTGCGCACCGACGGCTTTTCGTTCTTCCAGCTTGGCGGCGCCATTGAACGCGCCGACAACACGGCGCGCATTTTGGACGTGAAATATCATGTGCTCTTGCCCGCCGGTGACCGTGTTGGCGGCGGGCTCGATTACTTCCAGTGGACGTCCATCCTGCGCTCCGTATCGGCGCTGACCGCCTATCACTGGGTGTACCGCGAGAGCCTCAAACCTTGGCTCATCGCCGACCTTTTGATCTTGAACGAAAAAATGCCGCGCTCTCTGGCAAGCTCCTACGGCAACGTCACGCGGTATCTCGACAGCTTGTCGAAGACCTATGGCCGGCAAGGCAAGGCCCAGCGCATGGCCAGATCGATCCACAGCGAGTTCCGCAACCGCGATATCGACGCGATCTTCCAGGCCGGTCTGCACGAGTTCGTTGAAGATTTTATCAGCAAGAACAACAAGCTGGGCGCCACGATCGCCGAGCAATATCTGTTCTAACCAGTTCCAGCCTCAAAAGGCCCGTTATGCGTTTATCCGTCCGCCACACCGAAACCCTCACCTATGCAACGCCGAGCATGGGCACCATTCAGGTGCTCCGGCTGACGCCGCGCGACCACACCGGCCACTATGTTTGCGATTGGACGGTGGATGTGGATGCCGATTGCAAGATTGAGAGCCACAAGGACGCTTTTGGCAACATCGTCACCAGTTTCTCGCTCAATGGTCCGCTGGACGAGTTAACGATCAGCGCTGTTGGCGAGATCGAAACCGAGGAAACGCACGGCATCGTGCGCGGCGCGCCAGACAAAGTCCCGCATGGCGTTTTCCTGCGGCCAAGCCACTCCGAAAGCGATGCGGCGTTGGTTCGCACAGCGATCAACGCACTCGCCGACGTTACGGGCCCTGAGCTTGCCCAGATGCATGCCCTGATGGCCGTGCTGCATGCAGCCCGACCCAATGGCGATGACGATGAAGACACAGACAATTCCCATGAGCAGGCCCACGAACAGGCACAAGCTCAAGCGCAGATGGGTGGCTCACATAGCCAACAACAACAGACCGCCGGTGACGCCGAAGACGTGGCACTGAAATCCTCAGCCTCCTCCCGCCTGCGCGACATGCTGGCGGAAAAGAAAATCCGCGAGGCAGGCGATTTGGCCGATATCTTCTGCAACACAGCGCGACGCCTTGGCTTGCCGGCTCGCCTTGTGTCCGGCTATCGCTGGCACGGCAAGGATGCGAGCCAAGACCAACGCGACATCTGGGCTGAAGCCCACATAGGCGATCTGGGATGGGTGGCCTTCGACCCGAGCCAGGGCAATTGCCCAAGCGAAGACAGTGTGCGCGTCGCCATCGGTCTCGACCAGCACGGCATCGCAAGTGCAAGAGTTGGGCATTATGGCGGGATGAGCGATTTTGAGCGCGAAACCAGCATTGCCGTGCGCCGCGTAGGAGGCTAACGCTAGCCTTTAGCGGCAGACCATCGGCGCGCTTTCCGCGCGGCGATGACGGCATGAAGGAACGTCAGCCTTGACCTATTGCGTTGGCCTCTTGGTCGAAGAGGGCTTGGTGATGATCGCCGACACCCGTACCAATGCCGGGCTCGACAACATCGCGACTTTTCAAAAGCTCTATCGCTTTGAGCAGCCAGGCGAGCGCAGCATTGCCATTGCCACTGCCGGCAATTTGGCCGTCAGCCAGGCGGTTATGTCCATCATGTCCGATGGGTTTGAAAACCCGCAAACCGGCATGCTGGAAACGATCTACGATCATCCCACCATGTTTCTGACCGCAAGTTACGTCGGCCGCGCGATTGGCGAGGTCATGCGGATGAACAATGGCAGTTCGCAGGGCATGGGCGCCGCCTTTGACGTCACCATGCTGGTCGGCGGACAGGTTAAGGGCGGCCGCTTGCGCCTCTTCATGGTCTACGCGGCAGGTAACTTCATCGAAGCGACGGAAGACACGCCCTACCTGCAAATAGGGGAACACAAATATGGCAAGCCCATCCTCGACCGCGCGATCACGTTTCAGACCAACCTGTCGGATGCGGTGAAGATAGGCCTAATCTCGATGGATTCCACCATGCGCTCCAACCTTGGCGTGGGCATGCCGATCGACCTCTGGGCGATCCGCCGCGACGCGATACAGGCCTCTCTATCGACCCGCATCGAACATGGCGAACCCTACTTCCACGATCTGCAGGAGCGATGGTCAGCTGCCCTAAGGTCAGCGCATCAATCGATCCCAAAACCACCCTATCTTGAATCGAATGATTAAGTTAGCTTTTCATGATAAGTGATTGCTAGCTAAACAGTTTCTTAAAAAATGACTCAGCGTCACTTTTGATAGCAGCGCGGCGTTCATCGCTCGTTCTTTCTAACGAACGATAGATCATGCCCATCCTTGGATTGGCTCGAAGGTGGTCCGCATTGCGGATGATGAAGTCCCAATAAAGATAGTTGAACGGGCAGGCATCAGGTCCGTTTTTCTCCTTCACCTTGTACCGGCACCCAGCGCAATGATCGCTCATGCGGTCGATATAGGCGCCGGAGGCAGCGTAGGGCTTGGAGGCCATAATCCCGCCATCGGCAAAGATAGCCATGCCGTGGGTGTTGGGCAGCTCAACCCACTCATAGGCGTCGGCATAGACAACCATGTACCACTCGTTGATAGCGCCCGGCGCAATCCCGGCGAGCAGCGCGAAATTTCCGGTGATCATCAGCCGTTGAATGTGGTGGGCGTAGGCGTGCGTCTTCGTGGTCGCGATGGCATCGGCCAAACACGCCATGTCGGTGTCACCGGTCCAAAAAAAGTCCGGCAGCGGGCGATCGGCGTCTAAGGCGTTGAGCATCTTGTAGTCCGGCATTTTCAGCCAATAGAGGCCGCGCACATATTCCCGCCAGCCAAGGATCTGCCGGATGAACCCTTCAACGGCGTTAAGCGGCGCGGAACCCACGTCATACGCCGCCTGCGCGGCGTCACAGGCCTCTTTCGGCAAAAGCAAGCCGACGTTCATGACTGCCGAGATGGTGGAATGGAACAAAAAGGCCTCGCCCTCCACCAACGCATCTTGATAGTCGCCAAACTGCGGCAAACAGGTATCGATGAAATGGTCGAGCACCCCAAGCGCCTGATCCCGGGTCACCGGCATGTCGAACGGTTCCAAGTCACCGAAATTGTCTGAGAAGCGCGCGTTCACCAGCTTCAGTACCTCGTGCGTGATCGCGTCAGGCTCAAACTTCAGCCGATCCGGCAACGCCACATCTTTGGGCAGCTTGCGGCGGTTTTCCTTGTCAAAGTTCCACTGCCCGCCTTCCGGTTTATCGCCGTCCATCAGATAGCCGGTCTCGCGGCGCATCTCGCGATAGAAAAACTCCATGCGCAGTTGCTTTTTGCCATCGGCCCATCGCTCGAACTGACCGAGGCTTGCGAAAAACCGGGTGTCCTCGCGCACGATCACCGGAACATCCAAGCTGTCCTGCCAGCTATGGATCATCTCCATCACCCGCCATTCGCCAGGCTCAGTGATCACAACGCGGTCGTAATCGCCGGCGGCCAATGCACGCTGGAGCTCACCGGCAAAGCCACCCGAATTGTCCGGATCATCGAGCTGCACGTACCGCACGGCCTTACCTGAGGATTCCAGCGCCTCGGCAAAGTGGCGCATCGCCGAAAATACAAAGGCAAGCTTCTTCTTGTGATGGGGCACATAACTGGCCTCCTCCATCACCTCGCACATCAGGATTGTGTCCCCCCCTTGCCAATCAGCGAGCGACGAAAGGCTCATGGAAAGCTGGTCACCGAGCACGAGACGGAGTGTGGGCATAAAACACCTGCAGTTTGTGATGGCCGGTACGCTGGCGATAGGCGCGCGACGCCTTAGATTAGCTCCCACCTAGGGCGCAGGGAGTCAGTTCAACCCCAATGATCGAGCTTGTTTGGTTCAAACGCGACCTGCGTGCCGCTGACCATGCCCCCTTGGCGATGGCGGCACAAAACGGCCCCGTTTTGCCGCTTGTTGCGGTTGAATCAGATTATTGGGAACTGCCTGAAACCTCTTCGCGGCATTATCTTTTTTGGCGCGAGAGCGTCGATGATCTGCGAACGCAGGGCGTTCCGCTCTGCGTACGGATCGGCAAGATCACGGCCATCCTCAACGCGCTCCATGAAAGCCATGGCATTCGCCACATCTGGTCGCATGAGGAAACGGGCAATGCCTGGACCTATGAACGCGACAAAGCCGTTGCACGCTGGTGCCACGGAATGGGCATCGGTTGGACGCAAATCAGGCAGTTTGGCGTGGTGCGAGGCCCGATCAACCGCGATCGCTGGGCGCGGCAGTGGGAAGCCTTCATGGCTGAGCCACTTGCCACACTGCCTGACACCATTACCTACGCCGATGCGACAAGTGAACCATTGCCAAGCCTGGACGATCTGGGCCTTGTCGATGATCCCTGCCCGCAGCGACAGCGCGGCGGCCGCGCTCGGGGTCTTGCGCTCTTTGAAAGCTTTTTGACATCAGGCCGGGCGCGACACTATCAACGCGCGATGTCGAGCCCAATCAGTGCGGCTGACGCCTGTTCTCGGCTTTCCCCTCACCTTGCCTATGGCACGCTCTCAATGCGCGAGGTTGTGCAGCGCGCCTACAACGACTTGCGTGCGCTGAAGACTGTACCGCCAGACCATCAGCCGATCCCGCCCCGTGGCCTCAACGCTTTCATCGCACGACTGCACTGGCACTGCCACTTCATCCAAAAGTTTGAAAGCGAACCGGAGATGGAGTGGCGCGATCTGCACCCAGCCTTTCGTGAGGCGCGCACGAAAGGTGTCGGAGATCCGCTTTTTGAAGCCTGGGCGATTGGCAACACCGGTTTTCCGTTCGTTGATGCCTGCATGCGCTCTCTGATCGCGACCGGTTGGATCAATTTCCGTATGCGCGCGATGTTGGTCGCGTTTGCCAGCTACCATCTTTGGCTTGATTGGCGGGCCACCGGCACGCGGCTGGCGCAACTTTTCACCGACTACGAGCCCGGCATTCACTGGCCGCAGGTTCAGATGCAGTCAGGTTCGACCGCAATCAACACACCGCGGCTCTACAATCCAGTCAAGCAAGGCCATGACCAAGACCCTGACGGATTGTTTATCAAGCGGTGGGTACCCGAGCTAAGCCAGCTCACGGGTCGCGCGGTTCATGAACCCTGGACACTTTCGCCGCTGGAAGCACGTGAACAGGGCTTTGTTCTCGACGAATCCTACCCAGCTCCGATCATCGACCATCAAGAAGCTGCACGTGCTGCCCGAGAGCGCCTCACCCGCATCCGCGCCAGCGATGGGTTTTACCAGCATCAACGCGCCATCTACTTAAAACATGGTTCGCGCAAGTCCTCGCGCCACACACCAAAACAAGGGCGCGCTTGGGTGAAGAAGAAACCGGCCAACCAACTGGAGTTGGACCTTTAGCCATGGCCAAAATGCGCAAAAAGGCCGACCTGCCGTCGAAAATCTGCCCGGTCTGCCAAAAGCCGTTCCTATGGCGAAAGAAATGGGAGCGAGACTGGGACAACGTCGTTTACTGCTCAAAACGCTGCCGGTCGCAAGCCAGTACGATCAGTCAGGCCGACCCAACGGCCGCTAAAGGTCAGTGATCACGGCCGCTCTTGCGGCATCACGACACTGCAACAGCCCGTGAAGTGGGGTTCCAAGGCGCTGCGCCTTGGGCCATATCAACATCAACAACGGCCAATCTGGTGTATCGCTCAAGCGTGCACTATCGACGCGGCAAAGCGAGCGGATAGGAACCGACGGATCAATGATCGGCGAACTGACATTTGCAGCGGTTTTTCTCGCGGGCGTTATTTCCTTTCTCTCCCCCTGCGTGCTGCCGCTTGTCCCCGCCTATCTCACCTATATGACAGGCGCGTCGCTGGAAGAGCTTTCCGATGATGCGCGCAGCGCCAAGCTCTCGCGGTTCCTGCTGATCCAGTCAGTTGCTTTTGTTGTCGGCATTTCGCTGGTGTTCGTGCTGCTTGGCGCAACTGCAACGCAGATCAGCCTGCTCTTGAGACAATATTCCGCCATTCTGTCGATCGTCGCGGGCATCGCCATCATCATTATGGGCCTACATTTTCTCGGCGTCTTTCGCTGGTCCCTGCTCTATCGTCAGGCAAAGATCGAAGGCCCAAAATCGACCTCCGGCCCAGGTGGCGCATTGGCGATGGGATTGGCCTTCGGCTTCGCCTGGACGCCGTGCATCGGTCCGATCTTGGGGGCTGTCCTGGCTGTCGCAGCGAGCCGTGAAACAGTTGGTCAAGGCGCGAGCCTGTTGCTTGTCTACGCGCTGGGCATGGGACTGCCGTTCATTCTGGCGGCGCTTGCTGTCGGTCCATTCACGCGGTTTCTCGGCAAGTTCCGCGAGCACATGCAAACCATGGAGCGGGCGACCGGGGCCTTACTGGTCGCAACCGGCACGGCATTCCTGCTTGGCTGGCATACGATCCTTGCCAATTGGATGCTCGATCGCTTTCCTGGCCTAGTAGCGCTGACCTGATCGAGGGTCAGCCCGCTTCACGCACCACCGGCTCGAACGGCCAGATCAATCCGTCACGCCATTGCCAAAGCTGAAACGATGGCACGTTGGCATCACCGATGGCATCAAAGCGGATTGGACCGAGTACGGTGTCAAAGGGCGCCTCGTCGCCATCGAGCATCGCAAGAGCAACCTGTGCGGCCGCCATCGACGGCAGAACAAGCCCTGCCATTGATCCGAGGTCCTCGCCCTCAAGCTCAGATAGCGTGGCCTCATCCACCAGTGTGCGCCACGGCGTTGGTCGCGCAAACACAACGCCCTCCACACCCTCACCCGCCATCAAGCGGAATTCGGCGGTCATGACGCTGTCACCGGCGAGCACAGGCACATCCGGCAACCGTTGATGCAGCGCATCGGCCAGAAGCGCACTGTCGGCCTGCCCCGCCAACACGATCACCAAACCCGCGCCCTCGGCCTGCGCACGGCCGACCAACGCATCCAAATTACCGTCCGGCACAAAGGCCTCAGATAGCGCCAGAGTGACGCCCTCCTCACCGAGCGCCGCTTCAACGCCATCGGCCAAGGTCCGCCCATAATTGCCATCGGTGTAGAACACCACCAGCGGGCGGTTGCGCGCAGGGCCACCAACAGCGCCATCCAGCGTGCCGTCCAAAATGGCGTCCGCCAGGTAGCGCGCCTGATCATCGTCGCGCCCACTCAGACGAAAAACCGGGCCATCGGCTTCATCGGTGAAACTTTGATAGCGAACGCCGCTTGATACAAAGGGAATATCGGCAAAGGCAAAAACATTGCGCGCCGAGACCGCTGGTCGCCAACACACCCCGCCAATGACGACATCGACCTGCGCACCGACAAGCTGATTGGCCGCATCGCGCCCGCGTTCTTCCTCACATGCATCATCCACCGCCGTGACCGTCACATCGACGTCATCGCCTAACCGCTCGATCGCAAGCGCGACACCTCGCTCGACTTGGCGCCCCAGCACTTCAAACGGCCCGGACAGAGGCGCCAGAACACCGATATGAACCGCTTCACGCACTGGTGCGCTGCTTTGTTGCGCGACAACCGGTTGGCTGACCACGGCCAAGCAAAGACATCCGAACACCAGAGACTTTACTTCGCGCATGATTTCCCTTGGGTTGGAGACGGATCGCAGCGATTAAGATCAACAAGCGCGGCGGCTCGCAAGGCTTTGAAGCCGTGGCAATCCGTCCAACGTGCCACAAAACAAGGAAAAAGCGCCATGTGGCATAAGGGAGAAACCAATAGCCCGGCCGATATCGCCGGCGTGCGCATCGGGCATGCCAGTGATCAGAAAGCCAAAACCGGCACAAGCGTGGTGGTCTTTGATTCGCCCTCGACCGCTAGCGTCTCAATTCTCGGACAGGCGCCAGGCACACGCGAAACCGAACTTCTTGATCCAAGCCGGACGGTCGACAGAATCGATGCACTGGTCTTGTCGGGCGGTTCAGCCTTTGGTTTGGCCGCCACCGAACCGGTTGTGCAGGAGCTTGCTAAGGCGGGGCGTGGTTTT